>CAMVKI010000155.1 GCA_947168005.1 uncultured Clostridia bacterium | reverse complement strand
CCTCCACCCTGGCCGGTCACTGGGGCAACATCTGCGTGGTGGGCGACGACGACCAGAGCATCTACAAGTTCCGGGGCGCCACCATCGAGAACATTCTGAGCTTTGAGGAGCGCTTCCCCGGGGCCCGGCTGATCCGGCTGGAGCAGAACTACCGCTCCACCCAGGCCATCCTCAACGCGGCCAACGCGGTCATCTCTCACAACAAGGGCCGGAAGGGCAAGAAGCTCTGGACCGAGAACGCCGCGGGCAAAAAGATCACCGTCAAGCAGACCGCCGACGAGAACGAGGAGGCCAACTACGTGGCCGGGCGGATCTTCGCCCTCTCGCCTCCGGCGAAGTACCGGGATTTCGCCGTCCTCTACCGGACCAACGCCCAGTCCAACGCCCTCGAGCGTTCCTTTAAGTTCAATGCCATCCCCTACCGGATCATCGGCGGCACCCGCTTCTTCGACCGGGCGGAAGTCAAGGACATGCTGGCCTATCTCCAGCTCCTGAACAACCGGGCCGACGATCTGCGGCTGAACCGGATCGTCAACAATCCGCCCCGGGGCATCGGGGCCAAGACCCTGGAAACCGTCCGGCGGCTGGCCGAAAACCAGGGCCTGCCCCTGTATCTGGTCCTGGCCGACGCCTACCACTACCCGGCCCTGGAGAAGAGTGCGGCAAAGCTGACGGCCTTCTCGGTGCTGATCGAGGCGTGCGCCGGGCTGCTGGACAGCCTCTCCCTGCCGGAGTTCTATGACGCGGTGGTGGAGAAGACCGGCTACGCCGCCATGCTCCAGGCCCACGACGACGTGGAGAGCCGGACCCGGCTGGAGAACGTCCGCGAGCTCCGCTCCTCCATCGTGAACTACGTAGAGAACCACCCGGACGACGCCTCCCTCCACGGCTTTTTGGAGGAGATTGCCCTTTACACCGACATCGAGCAGTACGACGCCGAGGCCGACGCCGTGGTCATGATGACGATCCACACGGCCAAGGGCCTGGAATTCCCCCACGTCTTCTTAGTGGGGGCCGAGGACGGCCTCTTCCCGAGTCTGCGGAGCATCGACGACCCCGGCGAGCTGGAGGAGGAGCGGCGGCTGTGCTACGTGGCTATCACCCGGGCCAAGGAGAGCCTGACCGTCACCCACGCCCGCCAGCGGATGCTCTACGGCAGAACCACGACCAGCAGCCTCTCCCGCTTCATCCGGGACATCCCGGAGGAGCTGGTGGAGGGTCGGGTCCGGCCCCAGCCCCGGCCCGCCCGGGACGAGGGCTCCGGCCGACTGCGCTACGACGATCTTCCCTTCTCGGAAGCGCCGCGATATTCCGGCGGCAGGCAGCAGGCAACAGGCAGCAGGCCCTGGGCCGTCGGCAGCCCCACAGGGGCGGATAAAAAGGGATTCCGCCCGTACACGGGAACGCCCGCAGGGGCCGACGCCCACGTCGGCCCTTCCGCCGCCCCCCTGTCGGATTACCGAGTGGGCGATACCGTGCTCCACAAGGCCTTTGGCCGGGGCATGATCCTGAGCGTAACGAAGATGGGCAGCGACGCCATGCTGGAGATTGCCTTCGATGACAAGGGCACTAAGCGCCTGCTGGCAAAGACCGCGTCGGCGCATATGAAGAAGCTTTGAGACGACGCAAAAACCGGGACGGATCATCATCGGATGATCCGTCCCGGAGTGTTATTATGCTTATTTCGCCTTCTGTGCGCCGTAGAGGAAGGTCACGATCTGGGCGCGGTTGCAGGGCAGCTTGGGGCCGAACTCGGTCTCGCTGATGCCGCTGGTGACGCCGTTCTGCACGGCCCAGAGGACGGCGTTGTAGTAGTAATCATCTGCGTTCACGTCCACGAAGGGATTCTCCGCGTCCGCCACCTCGGGTCTGCCGGCGGCGGCGTAGAGGAAGGCCACCACCTGGGCTCTCGTGCAGCTCCAGCCTACGCCGAAGGAGGTCTCGCTGACGCCGCTGGTGACGCCGTTTTCCACGGCCCAGAGAATCGCGTTATAATAATACCGATCCTCGGTGACTCCCTCAAAGGGGCATTCCGTTTCCGTCGGCGCCGGGGAGCCGCTGGCCTTCCAGAGGAAGGTCACGGCCTGCTCCCGGGGGCAGGTCTGCTTCGGGGAGAAGGTGTTTTCGCTGGTGCCGGCTGTGATGCCGTTCTCCACCGCCCAGACCAGGGCGTCGGAGTACCACTTGTTGGGCTCCACGTCGTCGAAGCGCTCGAAGACGTCCTGGTTGATCCCGCAGCGGCTGCAGTAGCCGTTCACGTAGTCGTGGCCCAGGGCGGGAAGCAGGTACTCGCTGACCTCGCCGCTGTCCACCGCGGTGCAGCGCAGGCTGCCAAGGTCCACGCAGCTGGGGGCGACGGTAACGGAGGCCGCGCAGGGATGGGCTGTGCTGCCCACCTCGCCGAGCCAGTAGTTCATATCCACATTGCCCTCAATTCCGGGGACATGGCCGTCGCAGGCATACTGCCAGACATGGCCGCCGGCGGGAGCCGTCATGCTGCTGCTCTCCCACTGGGCCACCCAGCGGGCCCACTGGCCGTAGGTGCTGTTGTTGGTCATGCGGCTGGCCCAGATGCTCCGGCTGGCGTAGACGCCGGCCTTCAGGCCGAAGTTCTCGATGGTGCTGCAGAAGGCCGTAACGACGGTCCGCAGCTCCGTGTCCGTGAGCTTGAGGATGTTGTTGGTCTCCTCCACGTCGTAGAAGACGGGCAGGCTGGGGATGTGACCGCTGCCGCTCATCAGGCCTAAGTACTCAATGACGGCCTCGGCCTCCTGGATCGCCTGCTCCTGGGTCCTGGCCCCGGCGTACCAATAGATGCCGTAGGGCACATTGTAGGCCTCGCAGCCGGCGGCGTTGGCGTCGAAGCGGGCGTCCTTGGCAAGGGCGAAGCTGCTGCCGTTGCCGGTGTAGCCCACCCGCAGGATGGCAAAGTCGATCTGGCCGGAGAGGACCATCCAGTCCACGTCGCCGTTCCAGGTGCTCAGATCCACGCCCCGGTTCACCTGGACCGTGGGATCGGGCTGGGGCTCCATGCCCACGCCGCAGATGGGGCAGACGTCGCCCTCCAGGGGCACCTTGCAGTCGTGGGTGTAGCTGACGGTATCCCGGGCGTCGCTGCGGTAGATGGTGTAGCGGGAGCTGAGATAGCTGCTGTTGAAGGACTCCAGGGCCGCCTGGCCGGTGAAGCGCTTGCTGTAGCAGCAGCCGTTGTAGGTGGAGGTGGGGTTGGCCTCGGAGGTCTCGATGGAATGGATGGAGCCGTCGCTGTTGTAGGTGACGTCGGTGATCAGAATCGCGTGGCCGGAGCCGATCAGGGCGTCGCCGACCTCGATGAGGGTGTAGCTCCTGCCCACGGCATAGGTGTGGCTCCAGCTGATCATGGTGGAGCAGACCTTCCGGCTGCCGGTCTGCCAGGCCCAGGAGGCGAAGCCGGAGCAGTCGGTGCCGTAGTACTGGGAGCCGCGGCTGTAGGAGCAGCGCTCGGTGTACAGCTTGCTGTTGGCGTTGTTCACCGCGGAGATAAAGCCGGAATAGCTGGTGTTCCAGGGCACGTAGCTCATGGCCTGGCCGTAGGGCAGACCGGTGTATGTAACCCCGGCGCGGTAGTAAATGCTCAGGCTGTAGCCGCTGTCGTAGTAGCCCCAGCCGCCGACGCCCTTGAGCGGCGTCCACTTGATGTTCAGCATCTGGCGGGCCCGCTTGACGATGTTCTTCTGGCCGTCGGACACGGGCTTGCGCAGAACGCCGTCCACAAAAACCGGCGTGGGGACCGGAGGCGTCTCGATCACCGCGACGGGAATCTCCGCGTCGCCGGGCTCGGGATTGGGGGTCTCGCCAGGCGCGGGCTTGTCCGGCTCGGCGGGTTCGTCGGGCTTCTCGGGCTCCGCGGGCTTCTCCGGCTCAACGGGCGCGGGTTCGGTGGGTGCGGGCTCCGTGGGTATGGGCTCGGTAGGTGCGGGTTCCGTCGGGGCCGGTTCGGTGGGCGTCGGTTCCGTAGGGGCGGGCTCGGTGGGCGTCGGTTCCGTGGGGGCGGGCTCGGTGGGCGCGGGCTCGGTGGGCTCCGGCTCCGTGGGTTCGGGCTCGGTGGGTTCCGGCGCAACGGGCTCCGGCTCAAGCGGCTCTGTCGGTTCGGCGGGCTCAGCGGGGTCCGGATCTACCGGATCCTGGGGATCCTCGGCGTCTCCCTCGGGCAGATCAAAATGGACGGCAGGCTCTCCCGTCTGTTCCAGATAGGCCTCCAGCTCCTCCTCCGCCTGTTCCCGCTCGGCCTCCGCGGCCAGCAGAGCCTCCTCGGGGCTCATCTCATCCTCCGCGGAAAGGGAGGTATAGTCATACTCCACGCCCTTGTAGGCTGCGGGGACCGCGGTCCCGGCAAAGGCGGCGGCCAGGTCGGCCTGGAGCTCCGTGCCCTCGCGGTTGAAGACCACAAGGCCGTCGGCCAGATCGAAGCGGACGGTATAGTCCTCCACATGCTCGGCCAGGAGCTGGCCCCCAGCGTAGAGGGAATAGTCAAAGAGGCTGCCCACGGCATAGACCAGACCGCAGCCCGTGGGGACGAAGCTGCAAAGCTGATCGACATAGAGAATCAGCCGGTAGGCCCCGGTGGCAAGCTCGAACTGCCAGACCGCGTTGCCGCAGGAGAAGTCCAGATAGGTGTTGTCCACCAGCCAGAGCTGGCCCACCTGACCGGAGAAGCCGGCCAGCAGGACGAGCTCCGTCCCGGTCTCCAGATCGAAGCAGCAGAGGTCGAAGCAGCCCTCCTCCCGTTCCCGGGCATAGTAAAGCATGCCGTCGGCGTAGTTCAGCTTCGCCACGGGCCCCTCCAGGACAAGCTCCCGGGGCTTCGCCAGGGCGTAGACCGAGCCGTCGGCCTCGTCGATATAGAGCTGACGCTCCCCCGCCCGGACCCGGCGTCCGCCGGCGGACAGCATATCCGTGGGATCCGTTCCCAGGACGCAGGCGGGATCAGGTCCGTCCTGGGCCGCAAGCGCCGACAGTCCCACGGCGCTGCAGAGCAGCAACACCGCGAGCAGGAGGGCGGTCAATCTGTGGAGCAGGTATTTCATGGGCGTTCCTCCAAGTTATGTAAACCATTTCGGGTACAGGTCAAAGATTCACCTTTCACCTTATTGTACAAGCTCCCGCTTCGTTTGTCAACAGTTTGTAACCATTTATATTTTAACAAACGGAAAACATTCTGTGAATACAGGAACGGAGCGCCTGATCCAGACGCTCCGTTTTTCGTTATTCGTTATTCATTATTCGTTTTCCTCGACCTCCACGTCCAGGCCCAGCTCGCTGGGGAGGAAGCGGGGGCAGACGTTCTCGGAGGTCATGATGACGGAGGCGGCCAGGAAGGAGCCGATCTCACAGGCCTCGGCCAGGGTCTTGCCGTAGGTCAGGCCCACGGCCACGCCGGCGCAGAAGGCGTCCCCGGCCCCGGTGGTGTCCTTGACGATGACGTTCCGGGCGGGGCAGTAGCCCTTGTAGCCGAACATATCCGCGTAGACCGCGCCCTTGTCGCCCAGGGTGATAATCATGGAGGGGATCCGGGCCCGGCGGACCTTCTCGGCCAGGATGGTCTCCATCTCGGGGATGGTGATCTGGGAGTAGTCGTCGGAGAAGAGGATGCCGGCCTCCTGGCGGTTGCAGATGAAGCAGGCGCAGTCCTGGAGGAAGTCCCGACGCTGGACCGCGATGGACATGTTTGCCACCACGGCGTAGACGGGCTTGTTGTACTTCTTCGCCAGCTTGAAGACCCGCTTGACGATCTCCTTCTCCAGGCAGATCTCAATGACGACGGACTCGGCGCCGGAGATGATCTCGTCGCCCTTTTCGTCCAGCAGCTCCAGCATGGGGCTCATGTCCGGGCGCTGGGAGATGGAGCCCACCACGTCGCCGCTGTGGTCGAAGACGGCCAGCCAGGTGCCCATGCCGTTCCGGACGGAGCGGATGTAGTCCACGTTGACCTTGTGGGAGCGGAGCTTGCGGACGACCTCCTCGCCCGCGCCGTTGTCGTCCACCAGGCTGACGTAGGTCGGGCGGAGCTCCACGTTGGCGATGTCCTCCGCCACGTTGCGGCTGACGCCGCCGTGGACCTGCTCGATCCAGCCCACGTT
>CAMVKI010000154.1 GCA_947168005.1 uncultured Clostridia bacterium | reverse complement strand
GCGTGGGCCAGGGGGTTGCCCTGGGAGTGGACGGCCCAGCCCCGGTAGATGAAGCTGTGGCCCGTCTGAGCCGCGTGGATGGCGTTGAGCATGACGCCCAGGTCCCCGGAGGTGGGGTTCTTCATGCCCACGGGGATGCCCAGGCCCGAGGCTGTCAGCCGGTGCTGCTGGTCCTCCACGGAGCGGGCGCCTACGGTGACGTAGGCCAGCAGATCGTCCAGATAGCGGTGGTTTTCCGGGTAGAGCAGCTCGTCGGCACAGGTGAAGCCCGTCTCCCGCAGGGCCCGCAGGTGCAGCTCCCGGACCGCCAGGATCCCCTTGAAGGGGTCGGGCCGCCCCGCCGCGTCGGGCTGGTGGACCAGGCCCATATAGCCCTCGCCGTTGGTCCGGGGCTTGTTGGAGAAGACCCGGGGCACGATGAAGAGCTTGTCCTCCACCCGCTCGGAGAGCCTCCGCAGCCGGGTCAGGTATTCCATCACGCTGTCGGCGTTGTCCGCCGAGCAGGGGCCGACGATCAGCAGGCAGCGCTTGTCCCGGCCCTCGAAGAGCTCCCGCAGGATCCGGGCCCGGGCATCCACGATGGGCTCCAGCTCCGGGGTCACGGGACATAGCTTCTTGGTCTCCATGGGGATCGTCAGCTTGCGTTCAAATTCCAGGTCCATTTTCATCCGTGTTTTCCTCCGCCCGCTCGATTACGATGCCGAGCCCCTGCAGGACGTCGTAGAAGGCGGGCCAGCTCTTGGCGACGGCCTCGGCGTTTTGCAGCTCGCCGCCCACCAGGCTCAGCAGCAGGGTCAGGGACATGGCGATCCGGTGGTCGCCGTGGCTGTCCAGGGGCTCCCGCGGGGCGCGCAGGGTCCCGTTCTCCACCCAGATCCGATGCTCGTCCACCACGGCCTGGACGCCCAGCTTTGCCAGCTCTCCGGCCATGACCACGCCCCGGTCCGACTCCTTGTATTTCAGCCGGTCCGTGCCCTCCAGCACGGCTCCCCGGCCCGCGGCGGCCAGGGCCATGAGCACGGGCGCCAGATCCGGACAGTCGGAGACGTTGATGACCGGCTTTTTCTTCCCCCGCAGGGCCTCGATCATGGAGGCGAAGACCTTGTCGCCCTGGGCGCTGAGCGGGTCCAACCCTTTGATCTTCACGTTTCCGCCCAGGAAGTTCAGGGCCTGCAAAAAGGCCGCGTTGGACCAGTCGCCCTCCACCGTCACCGGATGGGGGCGGTATTTTTGTTTGGCGGGAATGTGGAAGCGCTCGCCGCCCACGCTGACGATGCGGATGCCGTAGTTCCGCAGCACCGCCAGGGTCATGTCGATGTAGGGGCGGCTCTCCACCGGGGGCAGGAGGGTAATCCGGCTCGGCGCGTCCAGGAAGGGCAGGGCGAAGAGCAGGCCCGTGACGAACTGGCTGCTCAGGTCCCCCGCCAGCTCAAACTCCTCGCTGGGCCGCAGGGGGCCCCGGACCGTCAGCCGGTCCCCCTGCCGGTCCCAGAACAGATGCTGCCGGGCGCAGAGCTCCTCGTAGGGGCCCAGGGGCCGCTCCAACAGCCGCTCCGAGCCCGTGAAGCTCACGGTCTTCCCGGAGAGCAGGGCCAGGGGCAGCAGAAAGCGCAGGGTGCTCCCGGATTCCCGGCAGGGCAGGGCCGTCCCCTCGGTCACGGCAAAGGGGTCCAGCCCGCCGAGGGTCGCGGTCCCGGTCTGGACCGCCACGGTTTTGCCGTAGGGGACGGGCCCCTGGCTCCGCTCGACAGAGGCCCCCAGGGCCCGGAGACAGTCGATGGTCGCCAGAATGTCCTCGGACCACTCTAAATTTTCGACCTTCCGGGGCTCCGCCCCCAGGGCCGCCGCGATCAGCTGCCGGTGGGCCATGCTCTTCGACGGCGGCGCGGCGACGGTGCCCTGAGCCTGGGAGGGCCGTATGATCAAATTCATTCCGATTCCTCCTTTCGGAGTTGCGCTTGAAAAGTAAGAATTAAGAGGTAAGAATTAAGAATGATTGTCGTTTTTCAACTGTCAATTTTCAATTTCAAAAGGTTCATCGCTTCCAGATAGCCCTCCGGGCCGCGGCCCTTGACGCAGGCGACGCAGGCCGGGCGGACGTAGCTGACCCGGCGGAAGGGCTCCCGTCGGTCCGGGTCGGAGAGGTGGACCTCCACCGTGGGCACCCCGGCGGCAAGCACCGCATCCAGCAGGGCGACGGACGTATGGGTGTAGGCTGCGGGATTCAGCACGATGCCGTCAAATTTGCCCCGGGCCTCCTGGATCCAGTCCACC
The DNA here is from genome assembly GCA_947168005.1 of uncultured Clostridia bacterium. GTDB lineage: Bacteria > Bacillota > Clostridia > Oscillospirales > Oscillospiraceae > JAFRPC01. The sequence continues at coordinate 3,850 of CAMVKI010000154.1, read as the reverse complement.
AGGACCCCCTCGTGGTTGGTCTGGCGGATCTCAATCTCCGCGCCGATGGCGGCGGCATGGGCCTCTATGAGTTTACATAAATCTGCATATGTTCCGTTACCGTAAATCTCCGGCTCGCGGACCCCGAGCAGATTCAGGTTCGGGCCGTTCAGGATCAGAAGCTTCACAGAAGACACCTCGATTCGGAAAATTCGGATTTGTCGGGCTCCTCCGTAGGGGCCGACGCCCACATCGGCCCCTACCCCGTTCGACAGGAAGGGCCGATGTGGGCATCGGCCCCTATGGATATACAAATCCCGATTACAATGCCGCCAGAATCCCGTCCGCGGCTGCCTCCGGGCTGCCGGTATTCCCGACGCGGAGCTCCGCGGCGGCGGCGTAGATCGCATATCGTTCCGCGTACAGCGCCGCTACCTTCTCCGGCGTGTCGCCCAGGGGGCGGTCCGGGGAGGGCTCCAGGGCCTCCGGAGGGCGGTCCAGGAGGATCAGCCGCCCGGTCTGCCGCAGACGGCGGAGGTTCTCTTCCCGCAGGACCGTGCCGCCGCCCGTGGCGAGCACGCAGCCCGATTGCAGGGCGGCCTCCCGGATGATCGCCGCTTCCAGCTCCCGGAAGGCGGCCTCGCCGTCCTCGGCGAAGATGGCGGGGATGGACTTTCCTGCCCGCTTGGCGATCTCTTCGTCGGAATCTACAAATACTCTGCCCGTTTTTTGTGCAAGAATGCGGCCTACGGTGGTCTTGCCCGCCCCGGGCATCCCGATCAGGACCAGGTTTTCCCGGTCCCGACGGAGAGAATCGCAGATGCTGTCAACTTGTTCATCCTCCACCGGCAAGCCGGTGAAGCGCTCGCAGGCCAGGGCGGCCTGCTTGACCAGCATGTAGAGGCCGCCCATGGCGGGAAGGCCCTGGGCCCTCGCCTCCAGGATCAGGCGGGTGCGGAGGGGATTGTACACGCAGTCGAAGACGGCGGGGACGGGGAATGCGGATTGCCACGGCCAGTGTGCGCACTGGCCTCGCAATGACGGGGGAAGGACAGGGCTCGCGGATTCTTCGCTGCGAAGCAACGCGAGGCCTTTCGGGCGCTCGGAATGGCGGAATTGAAGCGTTTCCAGATCCAGGGGGAGGCCGTCCGGGTTGGGCCACATGCCGACGGGGGTGCAGTTGATGAGAAGCGCCGGACAGACAGCGCCGTCCAGCAGCTCCGGATAGCGCAGGGCCCCTTCCCTGCCGGTACGGCTGATACGATAAATTTGAGCCGCGCCCAGGGCTTTGCACACGGCCAGGGCGGTCTTCGAGGTCCCGCCGGTGCCGAGGATGAGGACCGTTTTCCCGGAGAGAACGGATTGCCGCGACAAGTCCGCGGATTGGCCGCGCAATGACAGGCGGGGGACGGTTTCCGAGCCGCGGGGAGGGGCAGGGGCCGCTCCCGGGCGGCAGAGCCGCTCCAGGGAGGCCTTCATGCCGCCGAAGTCGGTGTTATAGCCCCAGAGCACGCCGTCCCGGTTGACCACGGTGTTCACCGCGCCGATGGCGGCGGCTTCCCCGTCCAGCCGGTCCAGATAGGGGATCACGGCCTCCTTGTAGGGGATGGTCACGTTGAGCCCCGCAAAGTCCCGGGCCTCCAGGAAGGGCCCCAGCTCGGCGGGAGCCAGCTCCCGCAATTCGTAGTCGTAGCGCCCGAAGGTCCGGTGGATCTCAGCGGAAAAGCTGTGCCCCAGATGTTCGCCGATCAAATAATACATATCCATATTTTCCACTGTATCTGGCGCACACTGTGCGCCTCTACGGGGTTTCCAGCAGGTCCAGCACCACGTGGGCCGTCACCGCGTCTTGGACGGCCCGGGCCCGGGGGACGATGCAGGGGTCGTGGCGGCCTGCGATCCGCAGCTCGGTCTGCTCCCCTGTCGCCAGGTTTAGGGTGCGCTGGGGGGCGGCGATGGAGGAGGTGGGCTTGATCGCCGTGCGGAAAATCAGGGGCATGCCGTTGGTGAGGCCGCCGTTGACGCCGCCGTTGTGGTTGGTCTCGGTGACGACGCGGCCCCGCGGCGCGGAGGGTGCGGCGGCGTCGGGCTCCAGGCGGAAGCAATCGTTTGCCTCGGAGCCTCGCATGTCCGCCAGGGCGAAGCCGTCGCCGAACTCCACCCCCTTGACGGCGGGGATGGAGAAGAGGGCGTGGGCCAGCAGGCCCTCCACGGTATCAAACCAGGGAGCCCCCAGCCCGGCGGGCAGGCCGGTGACGGCGGTCTCCAGGACCCCGCCGGCGCTGTCCCCTGCCGCCGCGGCGGCCAGGACTGCCGCCCGCATGGCCTCGCCCCGCTCCGGGTCCAGGACCGGGAAGGGAGCCCGGTCCAGCGCCTCCAGGTCCGCGGCCAAATCCCCGAAGGGCCGGTCCGCGATTCCGGCGCAGCGGGCCGCGTGGGTGCCGATGTGGACCCCGCGCTCGGCCAGAGCCGCCAGGAAGATGGCCCCGGCGGCCACCAAAGGCGCGGTGAGCCGTCCGGAGAAGTGGCCGCCGCCCCGGGGATCGGCAAAGCCCTTGTATTTGACCGCCCCGGTGTAGTCCGCGTGACCGGGCCGGGGAATCGTCTTCAAGTTTACATAATCTCCGCTTTTCACGTCCCTGTTGGGGATCAGAATGCAGAGCGGGGTCCCGGTGGTCCGGCCCTGCCAGACGCCGCTGACGATGTGGAAGGGGTCCGGCTCCACCCGGGCGGTGGAGATCGCTCCGGCGGGTCGCCGCAGGACCAGCCGGTGGGCGATATGGTCCTCGTCCACCCGCAGACCGGGCCGCAGGCCGTCGATGACGCAGCCGATCTCCGGCCCGTGGCTCTCCCCGAAGAGGGTCAGGGCGACGTGGGTCCCGAATGTGTTGTTCATAGGATCACACCTTCGATTCTCAGATGTAGGGACAAGCAGTGCTTGTCCGCTGCCGGGATCTGCCGGGGGCCGGCTTTACGCTCGGTACAGCTCCTTCAGACAGTCCCGCAGCTTGTCCATGCTGATTCGCCGGAACTCGAAGCGGCCGGGTGCGGGGACGAACACGGTCTCGATCCAGTCCCGGGCGGATTTCTTGTCGTGGGCCGCCGCGGCCATTACGAGCTCGGGATCGAGCTCCTCTTGGTTGACATAAGTTGGGAGCCCTAAGCGCACCAGCACCGGGCGCAATCGTTCCCGGAGCTCCGGAGCGCACATGGGGAGCATCCCCAGGGCTACGGCTTCCCCATGGAGCAGGGAGCCGTCGGCGGCGGCTTCGATCCCGTGGCCCAGGGTGTGGCCGAAATTCAGCGCCCGGCGGGCTCCGCGATCCTGCTCGTCGGCGGCGGTCACAGCCGTCTTGATCCGCAGGCAGGCGGCGATGATCTCCTCGATCGGGCCATAACCGGCGGGGTCCTCAAAGCGGGCGAAGAGGGCGGCGTCGTGGGTCAGGGCCATTTTCACCGCCTCGGCCAGTCCGTTGGCCAGCTGGCGGGGGGGCAGCGTGCCCAGGGTGTCCGGGTCCATGACCACGGCCTTGGGCTGGCGGAAGACGCCCACCGCGTTCTTGACGCCATCCAGGTTGACGGCGGTTTTGCCGCCCACGGCGGCGTCCGCCATGGCCAGGAGGGTGGTGGGGAAGAGATAACAGTCAATGCCCCTCATATAGAGCGCCGCGGCCAGGCCGGCCAGATCACTGACGACCCCGCCGCCGAGGGCGGCCACGCAATCCTGCCGGTTCAACCCGGCCCGGAGCATGGCGGAGAGCAGCTCCGTCAGGATTTCCGGGGACTTGGCGTATTCCCCCGCGGGGACCGACCAGATCATACAGTCCCGGCACTGACCGGCCAGGCCCGCCCCGTATTCCGTGGGGATCTC
>CAMVKI010000153.1 GCA_947168005.1 uncultured Clostridia bacterium | reverse complement strand
GAGGGTGGTCTTCCCGCAGCCGTTCCGCCCCATGATGCCGACGCACTCGCCGGTCCGAATCTCAAAGGACAGCCCGTCCAGCAGGATTTCCCCCACCTCGAAGGATTTTTTCAGATTTTGTACGGATAGTTCGATCATAGCTTCATGTAGCGGCGCACAGCGTGCGCCATTCAGATTGTAGCGCGGGCAATCTGCCCGCCGTTCAAATCGCAGTGGCGCAGAGTGTGCGCCATCGGTTCAGGGTTCAGAGTTCAGCAGCGCCTTGAGCTGTTCTTTGGTATACAGGCAATTCAGCGCCGTCAGCAGGGCGTTGGCCGAGAGGTTTTCGGGCAGGCCCAGCTCCTTTTGCAGGGCCTTCCGTTTTTCCCGGCTGTCCGGCCAGCCGGACAAACCCAACTCGTACAGGTCGGTTTTGGTGATTGCCGCACCGTCTTCGCCGTAGGGACAAGCCGCGCTTGTCCGGCATTCGGAACGAATGCAATTTGCCGGAGGCAAATCCCGATCACCGACCGTCTGCGGGGGATCGCCCTCCGGGCGATTGTTTGCTTCGCAAACCGGACGAGCACGGCTCATCCCTACGGGCGCTTCTGGAAGTGGGGTCCCGTCCAGGAAGGTCGCCCCCGCGTTTCGCAGAGCGGTGAGGAGGGTGGCGGGGTCCATGCCCTCCACGCCCAGCTTGCCCTCCCTGCCGGGGGCCGCCTTGCGTTTTTCCTTGCCGGGGACGTCGGGGATGTAAGCGTGCTTCACCTTGGCTGGGTCGATGGCCCCCTTCAGGTGGTTTCGGATCACCAGCCCGCCGCCGTCGCTGTCCGTCAGGACGATGAGGCCCCGCTTCTCCGCCACGCTCCGCAGCAGGGCCAGCATTTCCGGGTCCTTGAAGATGCCGAAGCCGTTGGTGACGAAGATCAGCGCGTCCACGAGCTGGGCCAGGGTGTTCTTGTCGTAGCGGCCCTCCACCACGAGGGCTTCCTTGATTTTGATTTTATCCATTTCTGGATTCCCCCGCCATTCGTTTTGTAGGGGCCGATGCCCACATCGGCCCTCACTCCCGGGCAGAAGCCGGTGGGCAGGGCCGATGTGGGCATCGGCCCCTACGGATCAGCCGTTCCGGGATTCCCCCGCCATTTCGAGCACCAGCAGCTCAAGAATGCGTTCCGGTGAATCGTAGGAGGTCTTGAGCTTTTCGTCGGCCTCCAGGCAGAGCTCCACGGCCCGGGCGCAGAAGCGCTCCGAGAGCCGTTTTGCGCTCTCCATGGTCTTCTGGGCGGGCCAGCTCCCGATGCCGCAGAGCTTCATCAGGTCCTGCTGGCGCTTGCCCCCGTCCATCAGGCGCTTCGCCGCCAGCAGACGGCGGAACTGGCTTCCCATGCCGCCCAGGATCTTGACGGGCTCCTCCTGCTTCTGCAGCAGGGTCCGCAGGGTTTGCAGGGCGGTCTCGTAGCGCCCCGCAGCGATGGCGTCGGTCAGGGCCCAGACCTCGGCCTCCAGCACCGGCTCCACCAGCAGGTCGATGTGCTCCCGGGTGACGGTCTCGTCCTCCACGTAGGCGCACAGCTTGCCCAGCTCCCCCAGCAGGGCCGTCATGGCCCCGCCGGTCCGGTGGATCAGATATTGGGCGTCGTCCACGGTGATGCGCTTCTCGGCCTTTTTCAGGTGCCGGGCGATCCAGCTCACCAGCTCCCGGTCCGAGGGCTGGGTGAATTCCACCACCACGGCCCCGTCGAAGACCTCGGCCAGGGCCTTTTTGCGCCGGTCGGGCTTGAACTCCACGGTCTCGTAGACCAGGACTACGGTGCAGTAGTCGGGGATGTCGGAGAAGAATTTGGCGTAGGCCGCGGCCTCCTCCGCCGGCAGGGCGAAGAAGTTCACGTCGTCGATCTGGATCATGGAGCGCTGGGCCATCATAGGCAGGGCCTCGAGGCTGTCGAGCACCGCCTGGGGGGTGATGGTCCCGGCGTTGAAGCGGTGGAAGTTGAAGGCCTCGGCAAAGTCCTCCACCACGGCGGCGCGGAGCTTGTCGAGCCAGTGGCGGCGCAGATAGGCCTCCTCGCCGCAGAAGATATAGAAGCGCCCGGGGGCGTTCAGCTTGATATCGGATTTGAGTCGGTCCAGATTGTTCTCTGCCATGGCGTTCCCTTTCGTAGGGGCCGGCGTCCCCGACGGCCCGCAGGTATCAGATAACAGCACGTTCGGGGCGTCGAGGACGCCGCCCCCTACGGCTCATGTACGGTCAGTTCCAGATTGCCGCAGGCGTCCGTGCGATAAATCTCCGCACCGATCGCCCTGATGCGGTTCAAGGCATCTTCGCTGGGCAGGCCGTAGCTGTTGCGGCCTACGGAGACGAAGACAGTCTCCGGGCGAAGGGCCTCCAAAAGCGCCTCGGAGGAGGAGCGGGCGGAGCCGTGGTGTCCCGCCACGTAGAGCTCCACGGGCGGGAGCGCCTCCCGCTCCAGCAGGGCGTATTCCGCCCCCAGGTCCAGGTCGCCGGTAATTAGCATATCATATTCTCCCGCGGAATACAAGACGGAAACGCAGGACGCATTGTCATTTCTGTCGGAGACCGGGGCAAAGAGCCGGATCTCCCCGCCGGAGAAGGGGAGCGTCAGGTCCTCGGTGACGTATCGGAGCTCCGCTCCGGCGGCTAGGGCCGCGGCTTCCGCCGCCGCCCGGTTTTCCGGGTCGAAGTCCGTCGCCGGAAGATAGACCGTCTCCACGGGGACCAGGGAGAGCAGGGTCTCGACGCCGCCCACGTGGTCCGCGTCGTAGTGGGTGAGGATCAGGGCGTCCAGCCGCGCCGCGCCCTTCCGGCGCAGCCATTCCGCGGCGGTGATTCCCGCGGCGGGGCCGCCGGAGCCGCCGCAGTCCGTCATGGCGGCGAAGTCCTCCGTCACCGCGCAGACGCACTGGCCCTGGCCCACGTCCAGCGCCGCGAAGCTGAACTCAGCCGAGGCAGTTTCGAGGGCTTGCAGCCCCACGGCGACGGCCAGGGCGGCGGCAAGGGCCAGCAGGGGACGGCCATAGCGCTTCTCCCGCAGGAGCAGCGTCAAGCCCAGCAGCAGCCCGCCGAAGAGCAGGAAGGCGAGGCCGTAGCCGTCGGTCCAGAGCGTCGCGCCCGGCAGCCGGGCCGCAAGGCGGCAGGTCCCATAGATCGCCCGGACGGGCCAGGCCAGGAGCCAACCCGCCCAGCCGCCCAGAGCCGTGCTGACCAGGCCCAGGGCCAGGACCAGCAGGGCCCCGCTGAGGCAGACCGAGGCCAGGGGCAGGACGAAGAGATTGGTCAGCACCCCGTAGACCGGGACGGAGCCGAAGGCCGCGGCGGAAATCGGCGTGGAGAAGATCAGCGCGCCCAGGGTGGCCGCCACGCTGGCGCAGACGAAGCGGACCAGGCCCCGCAGGGAGCGGAGCAGGAGCGTTCGGAGCGGGCGGGGCCAGTCCTTCAGGCCGCTCCAGCCCAGGAGTCTCTTTATCCGCGGCAGGCCCAGGAAGTAATCCAGCAGGGGCTTCGACACCAGCAGCAGACCGGCCACGGCGGCGAAGGAGAGCTGGAAGCTCAGATTGGCGGCGGCCCGGGGATTTGCCAACAGAATCAGCAGCCCCGCCAGCGCCAGAGAGGTAGGCGCGTCGTTCTCCTCCCGGAAGAAGGGGGCCAGGAGCAGCAGGCCCAGCATCAGAGCCGCCCGGACCACCGAGGGCGAGGCCCCGGTCATCAGCACGAAGAGGAGCAGGACCGCAAGCCCCAGCAGGGAGCTGAACCGCCCGCGTCCCAGGAGCAGGAAGACCACGCCCAGGAGCATGGCGACGTGGAGGCCGGAGACCGCCACCACGTGGGAGGCCCCAGCCCAGGAGAGATCTTCCCGGACGGCCTCCGTCAGGCCCCGGCGATTCCCCGTCAGCATGGCTTGGGGCAGGCCTGCCGCGTCGGCGGGGATCAGCTCCCCCAGCCGGTCAAAGACGGCCCGGGACCAGCGGGCGGGGAAGTACCGGAAGGGCTCCCCGCCGTCCTCCACGGTTTCGACGGTCCCCGAGCCCGTCAGCAGGACGCCCCGGGCCTGAAGGTCGTACCAGGCTTCGCCGTCGGCGTTCCGGTCGGAGCGCCGGAGCTGGAAATCCCCGGTGAAGCGGTCCCCGGGCCGGAGGGACACGGGTGCTCCGTAGAGATAGAAGCGCACCCGCACCCGGCCGCCGTCGGCGTCCACCCAGGCGTCCACACGCTGGCCGTAGCGGGTATCCGTCGGATAGTCGCAGGCCTCGGCGCTGAGCCCGCTGTGCTTCCCCTCCAGTGCCCGGGCCGGGACGAGCTTCCAGGCGGTGTAGCCCCAGCACCAGAGCAGACCGGCGGCCAGCCCCAAGCTGACGGCAAGCGCGGCCCGCCACCCCAGGGACGGCGGCTTCCGTAGGGAACGCTTATGCCCGCAAAGCGGGACGAGCGTTCCGCTCCGCCGCAGGCGGAGCTTGCCTTCCCCCTCGGGGAAAGGTGCCGCGAAGCGACGGATGAGGGGTGTCCCAATGCCGCAGACGGCAATTCCATCGCCCGCCGCCCAGCCCAGCCAGCCCTCCGGCAGCAGATAGACAGCCAGGAGGCAGGCACACAGGAACCCGACGGCGAACCACATCAGCTTTCGCATACCTGCCTCCTTTTGACAATTTTAGAACAATTGTTTCACGTGAAACATTCTGTATAATTGTATAAATGCAGCGCGGGACTGCCCGAAGGCAGCCCCGTTTTGCTCAGTTGAAGCTCCCCAGCTCCCGGCCCGCCAGCACGTGGAAGTGCAGGTGGCGGACGGTCTGGCCCGCGTCGGCGCCGCAGTTGGTGACGACCCGGAAGCCCTCGGCGAAGCCCAGCTCCTTGGCCAGCTTCGCGATCACGGCGTAGATATGGCCCACCAGGGCGGCGTTCTCCTCAGTGATCTCCGCGGCGGAGCCGACGTGCTCCTTGGGCACCACCAGGAAATGGGTGGGGGCCAGGGGGGCGATGTCGTAGAAGGCGAAGCAGAGCTCGTCCTCGTAGACCTTTTTGGAGGGGATCTCCCCGGCAATGATCTTGCAGAAAATGCAGTCGTTCATGGTAAATTACCTCCTTAAATCAGTTCGGGCAGCTTTTCCAGTTCGGCTTTCAGCAGAGACATATCCTTGCAGCCGCCCATGGCGGAGTCGGGCTTGCCGCCGCCGGAGCCGCCGCAGGCGGAGAGGATGGTCTTCACCAGGACGCCGGCCTTGACGCCCTGCTTGACGGCATCACTGCCGCAGACGGCCAGAACGGAGATCTTGCCCTCGTTCTCGGAGGCCAGCACGCCAACCACCTTGGGGTCCTTGTCCCGCAGCAGATCGCCGAACTTCCGCAGATCGGGGACGCCCATGCCGTTCCGAATGGCGGTCAGCACGTGCAGGCCCTTGACCTCCCGGGCGGAGGCGCTGAGCTGCTGCAGCTCGCCGGAGAGCAGCTTGTCCTTCATGGCGTCGAGCTGCTGGCGGAGCTCCTTCATCTCATTGACGGTGGCCTCGGCCTTGCGGAGCAGCTCGGCGGGGGTGGTCTTCAGGGTCTCGGCGGCCTTGAGCAGGGTCTTCTGGAAGCGGTCGATCTCGTCCAGCACCGCGGGGCCGGTGATGGCCTCGATCCGGCGGACGCCGGAGGCCACGGAGCCCTCGCCGGTGATGCGGAAGAGGCCGGCCTTGGCGGTGTTGTCCAGGTGGGTGCCGCCGCAGAACTCCAGGGAGGGACCCATCTTTACCACGCGGACGATGTCGCCGTACTTCTCGCCGAAGAGGGCGGTGGCCCCCAGCTTCTGGGCCTCGGCGATGGGCAGGACCAGGGTCTCTACGTTGTGGCCCGCCAGGATCAGGTCCATGACCTTGCGGTTGACCGCGGCCAGCTCCTCCGGCGTCATGGCGGAGAAGTGGGTGAAGTCGAAGCGCAGGTGGTCGGGCTCCACCAGGGAGCCGGCCTGGTGGCAGTGGTCGCCCAGGACGGACTCCAGAGCGTACTGCAGCAGGTGGGTGGCGGAGTGGGCCCGGCGGATGGCCTGGCGGCGCTCGGTGTCGATGGCGGCGGCGACGGTATCGTCGGTCTTGATCTCGCCGGAGACCAGATGGCCGTGGTGGAGTGTAAACAGCTTCGGGATCGTCAAGTTCCACATCCGCCAGGGCCTTAAGGGCAC
>CAMVKI010000152.1 GCA_947168005.1 uncultured Clostridia bacterium | reverse complement strand
CTGGTGGTGGACAAGCTCTCCGGCGCGGAGATGGTGGTCTTCAACCGCATGGACCCCAAGGCCGACAAGATGCCCCTGCACAAGCTGGCCCGGGCCCTGAACCGCCGGATTGATATTGTCTACGACTACACCGACGGCAGCACGGAGTTCGACGACATCCCCGATCCCCTGCCCTTCGACCTCAACGCCCCCATCGTCGCCGTGGAGGACGAGGACTACGCCCTGTTCTACCGGGACATCACCGAGGAGCCCCAGAAGTACGACGGCAAGACCGTCCGCTTCAAGGGCCAGGTGGCCCGGCTCCGCAGCGACAAGCCCGGCTTCTTCGCCCCCGGCCGCTTTGTAATGACCTGCTGTGAGGCGGACATCACCTTTATGGGGCTTCCCTGCAAGTATGCCGACTGCAAGAATTTAGCCATGCGCTCCTGGGTCCTGATCACGGCCAAGGTCGCGGTCAAAAACCATCCCCTCTTCAAGGGCCGCGGCCCCATCCTGACGGCTCTGAACGTCAGCCCCGCCGAGGCCCCGGCCCAGGAGGTCGCCACGTTCTGACGCTACCATCGTAGGGGCGGCCATTGGCCGCCCGCACGAGGAACCCGCTTACATGTTTTGTCATGGCGAACCGGCGACCGAAATCACCGGTGTGTCAATCCGTTTTATTTCTCCACAACTGATTTCTCCGGAAAAAATGACGCGATACAGTGCTTGATTGGCATTGTATCGCGTCGATGCTTTATCTTAACCGGAGAGATCTTTTCGGAATAGAAAAGCGTTCTCTCGTTTTGCGTATATATTTGGAAAAACTTCTTTCGCTGACAGAAATGGATGAAATATCACAGATTGTTCATATTCTGCTGAAAGTAGTTGATATTCCTGCATGGGAGCTTCCGATAATGCTTGCAGCTCTAAAATGTCAATTTCTGATCGACACAATACAGGACCCGTTTCCCAAAAGAACCATCGCATGGAAGCCAATGTATCACGAAGCAGTTCAATTCCAGAGGAATTATCGTATAAATCAGATCCGAAAATCGGCGAACCCCAGCGGACCCTGACAACCATATTCTTTCTGTCATAGTGCAAAGCAACTGGTACAATCTGGGCATTTGCTTCTCTTGCAGCTGTTATAATTCCCCATTTCATCGGCAGCATCGGTAAACTTTGCGTTATGTTCCAGGTTGCCTCGGGAAACCAAATCACATTCTTTCCGGATATTAGTGTATTAACGAGCTGTGTTTTTGCCGAGGACATGCTCGATTTATCCATTCGATCTACCCAAATCGTTCCGTTAAGAAAGAAAAAAAGTTTGCCTGATAAATTCAACCGCTGCTTCCCCGCAAACAGCAGCGCGTGCTCCGGCACAATTGCGCTCATAACTGGACCGTCTGGATATTCAGAGTGGTTAGCAGCGAAAATAACGGGTAAGCTGGGTTCTATGTACGCAGTATTCTCCTCAATAACCTTGTAAGGCTGTGCTGCCAGCGCAGCATATTTTACAAGTGGATGGATTAATGCTCTTATCGATTTTATCATATCCATTTTCCTTTTTTATCATTTTAAAAAATATAACCAATCCGATAAATACCGGGATAGAACGGAAGAAGAGGCTTTTCCTGTGTTTTGTTCCAAACTCCTTCCGGAAACAGAATGACATCCGTTCCTGACTTAAGTACGTTTATCGCTTTTTCCATTGTTCTGTTCTATAATCTGTTGATTGCTCATAAAAAGCCATATAATTTTACGAAACAGATAATTGATTGTTTTATGAAAGGATAGTTTCTCTGCATCAATCCAGGTCTTTGTATCAGTTTTCATCTGCTTTGACATTTTCTTCCCAAAAATCAAGAATAATACTGATGCTTCCCTTTCACCGAATAGGTCATTCAGGTTCTTGATGTTTCCTTCAAAGTTGTACAGCACGTTTTGCAGATGCTTACGAGCAGCTGAGCGGCACCAGAACAAGCATTTCGGAACTTTTGTACCTATTGCACTTTCGGGACATGTATTGTTGATTTGCGTTATTTGTTTGATGTTTCATCGTTTTTTAGCCATGGGTATACCCCGAGAAATAAAAAGTGCGCAGCCGAAGCCGCGCACCGAAAAACACACAGCTCCCCTTGCTGCCACACAAGTTTTCATCTGCTCAAATGAGAATACGAAAATGGGAGAATGTGTTTTTACCGAATGGCAAAAACATATTCTCATCTAAGCAGATATATACTTGTGTGGCATTTCAATTGTATCAGAGCCGGTTGAAAAATGCAATCCTTTTTCTAAAAAAGAAAACCGCCCGGGCGGACGGTTTGCGTGTAATTGATCGTGAAATTGGCTTCGGTGATTGATACGCCACCTCATCCGGCGCTTCGCGCCACCTTCCCCTCAAGTGGAAGGCTTGGCGGACGGCCAATGGCCGCCCCTACGGATTGGCGGTGCGTTATGTGCGCTGCTGCGGATCGACTGTACCGTCATTATCAACTTGGTTTTTGTAGACCACGAAGCGGGTGAAAAGGTATTCCGTGACGAAGTTTGCGAGCATGGTGCCGGCCTGGACGAGGATCTCGTTCCAATGGAGCGTTTCCGTAAAGTACTTGACCCAGAGGGTGGACAGCGGGGTGAACACACAGTAGAAACCGAAGACCTTCAGCATGGCGACGGGGACGTTGGCCGCCGAGTGGAAGGTGAATTTCCGGTTGATGGTGAAATTATAGACCACGGAGCAGACCAGGCCGATCAGATAGGGAATCCAATAGAGATCCTGGTCGGTGATCCAGAAATGGGCGATGAGAAAGGTGACGACGATCTGGATCAGACCCGCAGAAATGGAAAAGAGGGTGAATTTCAGGGCCCGGAGGGTCTCGCGTTTTTTGTCAGTCATGTTTGGCTTCCTTTCCTCTGTCGGCAGGGAGGGCCAATGTGGGCATCGGCCCCTACGAGAATCGCGAAATTATATCTGGTCCGAATCGTAGAGGGCGGCGACGGAGGCGACGGTTTTGCGGAAATCCTCCACCACCGATTCGGGGGACAGCAGCTTGGCCCGGGTGCCGAAGGAGGCGAACCAGGCGTAGAAGACCGGAGAGACCATGATCTCTTCCGTGCAGGTGAAGTGGTCTTCGCCGTCGGGGATCAGCATGACGTCTTTTCCGAAGCGGTCGATGACCACGCCGGACAGGCTGTTCTCAAAGCGCATACGGACCTTGATGCGCTCGCCGTTGAACATGCCGAAGACCTCTTTGCCGTAGCGGGACAGGTCCAGCTTCTTCGTCTCTTCCGTTCGGACCCGGGGCTCCCCGGTCAGGCGGATGTTCATCATTTTGTCCACCCGGAAGTTCGTCAGGCCGTGCTCCTCGGTGTGGGCGATCAGATAGTAGTTGGAATCGTCCCAGCACAGGGCGTAGGGGCTTGCGCTGCGGGTCTGGCGGCGGAAGACCCGGTTCTTGTTCCGGTCCCACTCGAAGTAGCGGAAGCGGATCTGGCTGTCGGTCCGGATGGCCTCGTGGAGATCGTCCACGTTGTAGATCACGCTCTCGTTCATGGACTTGACCCGGCCGGAGACGACCATGGAGCGGCGCAGCTCCTGAGCCCGGTATCGGCTGGTCAGGGTCCCGAGCTTTTTCAGCAGATCGGAGGACTTCCGCGCGGTCAGGAACCTCGAGGACAGAACGGCGTCAGCCAAAAGCTTCAGCTCCGCCAGGTCGAAGGTTCCGGCGTTCAGGAAATACCCGGCGTTTTTGCCGCGGGAGGTGACAATATCGCAGCCGTTGTCGATCAGCAGCTGGACGTCCCGGTAGATGCTCTTTCGCTCGGCGTGGATGTCCCTCGATTCCAGATACGCGAGCAGATCGTGGATCGTGGCGGGATGGTCCGGGTCCGTATTCTGCTCCAAATATTCCTTCAGGACCAGGAGCTTGAGCTTTTGGTTTTCCATTTTCGCCATGGTAACACCTCACAGCTTTGGCTTGAACGATTTCAGATTACAGAAGGGAAAGGACAGCGGGCGGCACGTAGCCCGAAACGTCCTTGCCGTAGCTGTGGAGCTCCTTGACCATGGAGGAGGAAACGGCTACGTTATTGGAGCGGAAGTAGATGTATTCCAGCTCCGGATTGATGAGCTTGTTGACCGAGGCCACGTTTTCCTCATAGTTGTAGTCCATGTTGTTGCGCAGGCCGCGGATCATGTAGTCCGTCTTCATCATCCGGGCGTATTCAGCCACCAGGCCCTCCCAGATCACCACGACGCAGTTTTGAATCCCCTGCTGGGAGATGGTCTCGTTGATGGCGGCGGCGATCCGGTCCGCCGGGAAGGAGCGGCGCTTTTCCGCGTTGACGCCAATCACGACGTAGACCTTGTCAAAGATTTCGCTGGCCTTGCGGACAATGTCCAGATGGCCGTTGGTGAAGGGATCAAAGGACCCCGGATAGATGGCTGTTTTCCCCATAAAAAGTCTTCCTTTCCAGCTTGCGGTAATAGACGACGAACAGAATACAGAGCAAAATGTTGTGGGCGATCATGCAGGCCCAGGCGGAGATCAGACCGCCGCTGAGAAAGCGGGTGCAGAGGAAGGTCCCGAGGATCCGGACCCCCCACATGCCGATCACATTGATCAGGAAGGGGACCTTGGTCTCCCCTGCTCCCTGGAGCATCCCCTCTACGACGATGGCGATGCCGAAGACCGGCTCGGAGAGGGCCACCATGCGCAGGACTGTGCTTCCGAGGGCGATCACCGGCGGATCGTGGCTGAAGAGTCGGACCATCTGCGGGGCGAAGGCGAAGAGCAGAGCGCCGGTGACGAGCATCATCGCCACCTCCAGCAGGACGATCAGAACGGAGAGGTCCTTCTGCCGCTGGCGGTCCCGCATTCCGATGGCATTTCCCGTCAGGGTTGCCGCGGCGGCCTGCATGCCGTAGCCGGGGATATAGAAGGCGGACTCCACCGTGTTCGCCACGGTGTGGGCCGCGGTGGAAACGTCGCCGAGGGCGTTGATCATGGAGGCGAAGACCACGTAGCCCAGAGAGGTCGTAAAACGCTGGGCCATGTTGGGCAGAGACACCCGAAAGATCGGGCGAAGAATGGTCTTGTCGGGCCGGATCGGGAAGCCCACGGGCGAGACCGTCTTATGACGGAACAGGGCGAGCGTAATGGCGGCGCCGCCGAGGGCAAAGCTCACCGCGCTGGCGATGGCCGCGCCGGTGACGCCGAGCCCCGCGCCCCAGAGGGTCACGGAGCGTCCAAGGATCGTGACGCTTCTCGTGGAATAGATCAACAGGAAGTTCAGCAGCACGTTCAGGGCGTTGACGCCGACGCCGACGCGCATGGGGGTTTTGGTGTCCCCCGCCGAGCGGAGCACCGTACCGAAGATTACGCTGGCCGCTCTGGGCAGCATGGGCAGATAGACGATCAGGAAATAGCGGGCAGCCAGAGGCCGCAGCCGCTCCTCCACCTGCATCCAGACGGGAACGTATCCGCTCAGGGCCGCGGTGAGGACCGTGAACAGGCCGCCGGTCAGCAGGACCATCAAAACGGATTGGGCCGAGGCCCGGCGGGCCTTCTCCCGTTCCCCTGCTCCCAGGGCCTGGGAGATAAAGGCCAGAAAGCCGATGCCGAAGGCGTAGACCGTGGTGCCGATGAGCCAGTTTACCGTCACCGTGGAGCCCACGGCGGCGGTGGCGTCGGTGCCGAGCCGGCCGACCATAGCCGTGTCGATGTACTGCACGGCGGTCTGCATCAGCTCCTCCAGCATGGTCGGCCAGGCCAGGGTGAAGACCACGGGAAGGAGGGAAAGGTATCTGTTGCGCTTATCGTGTTGTATCATATGTTTGCATATTCATTCGTACAGCTCCGGGCAGACCTCCCGCACCTTGTCCCGGATGGACAAGAGGTCCAAAAAGGTCTCGGGGCGGCGGCTCAGATCCCGGAGCAGGGCGGAGGGGTGGTAGATCGCGGTAATCCAATAGCCGTTTTGATAGATCCACTGGCCGTGCTCCCTGGTGATGCGGTAGTCCTTGCGGATCAGGACCCCGGCGGCGATGCGGCCCAGACAGATTACGAGCTTTGGTTGAATCAGCCGTATCTGTTCCATCAGGAAGCCGAGGCAGGCCTGCTGCTCCTCCTCCTTGGGGTCCCGGTTTCCGGGCGGGCGGCATTTGACGATGTTGGCGATATAGCAGTTGTCCCGGCCCAGGTCGATGATGG
>CAMVKI010000151.1 GCA_947168005.1 uncultured Clostridia bacterium | reverse complement strand
ACCGGCCCATGACAAGATCGCACACCTACATTTGAACTTGCGTTATCCCCGTTTCCCGGACAGCCAGCTCAAAAACGGCTGACCCACGGCACACGGAACTTGCCGCTTAATGCTGCTCGGTTCCCCGCCTGACATGGTTCACGGGGTTCCGTTGCGTGAGACCGATCTATCAACACCGCTTATTCGGACAGCAGCACAACGCAAGCCCGGGTGTAGGAATTCACTCCTGCTGTAGCGGATTGCAGGTTACAGGGCACCGCTATCTCCCCGGCTAGTGCGACCTTGTCATGGGCCGGTAAGCACATGACAAGCTTATATTCTATTGTACACGATTTTTGCGCGTTTTGCAAGTATTAATCCAGCTTGCTTTCGATGAAGTCGGCCAGCTCGCCCAGGGTGGCAAGCTTCTCCTCCAGCTCCAGGTCCACGCCCAGATCGGACTCCAGGTCCATGAGCATTTCTACGGTATCGAGAGAATCCAGGTGCAGGCTCTCAAAGGTGGTGTCCCGGTCCAGCTCCTCGGCGGGAATATCCAGCTCCTTGGACAGATAGGCGATCAGTTTTTCCAGCATAGTTCGTACCTCCCGTATTGTTTCTATCAGGCAGGTCCCATGGGACCGTCGTTTCTATCATGTAATAATACAGATATTTTCCCGCTTGTCAAGAAAAATTTTTGTGAATAACAGGGCCGATGCGGACATCGGCCCGATTTTCAGCTCAGAAAGTCCTTCAAAATCTTGGAGCGGGAGGGATGGCGGAGCTTGCGCAGGGCCTTGGCCTCGATCTGGCGGACCCGCTCCCGGGTGACGTCGAACTCCTTGCCCACCTCCTCCAGGGTGTGGGCCCGGCCGTCCTCCAGGCCGAAGCGCAGGCGCAGGACCTTGCACTCCCGGGGGCTCAGGGTCTGCATGACCTCGGCCAGCTGCTGGCGGAGCATGTTGTAGGTGGCGGATTCGGCGGGCTCCGCCGCCTCGCCGTCGGGGATGAAGTCCCCCAGGTGGCTGTCGTCCTCCTCGCCCACAGGGGTCTCCAGAGAGACCGGGTCCTGAGCGATCTTCATGACCTCGGCAATCTTCTCCTCGGAGATGCCCAGGGCCTGACTGATCTCGGAGAGGGTGGGCTCCCGGCCCAGCTCCTGCACCAGGGTCCGGGAGGTCCGGGAGACCCGGTTGATGGTCTCCACCATGTGGACGGGAATGCGGATGGTCCGGGCCTGGTCGGCCACGGCCCGGGTGATGGACTGGCGAATCCACCAGGTGGCGTAGGTGGAGAACTTGTAGCCCTTGGTGTAGTCGAACTTCTCCACGGCCTTCAGCAGGCCCATGTTCCCCTCCTGGATTAGGTCCAGCAGCTGCATGCCCCGGCCCAGGTAGTGCTTGGCGACGGAGACCACCAGCCGGAGGTTGGCCTCCACCATGCGCTTCTTGGCGCTTTCGTCCCCCTCGGAGATTTTCTTGGCAAGCTCCAGCTCCTCCTCGGCGCTGAGCAGGGGAATCTTGCCGATTTCCTTCAGGTACATGCGGACCGGGTCCGTGGTGGAAATTTCCTCCTCGATGTCCTCCGGCATGTCCAGGTCCGCGGGAATCTGCTCCTCCATGTTCAGGAGCTCCGCGTCGGAGGGAAGCAGCTCATTCGCGGCCTCCAGGATCTCCGCCACGTCGGAGACGTCGATCTCGATGCCCGCCTTTTCCAGGGCGTCGTAGATCATCTCCGTCTGCTTCTCGTCGGCGTCGATGGCGTCCAGGGTGTTCAGAAGCTGCTTGGAGCTGATCTTGCCCTCCTTCTTGCCGATCTCGATCAGGCTTTTCAATCTCTGTTGAAGCGTTACGGTCTGTTCCATCTCAGTTCCCTCCGTATCCTTTATTCTTTTTCAGCTTGGCGGCAATGGCGATCAAATCCTCTTCGGTATTGGAGCTACTCTTCCTTCCGTGCTCTTCCAGGATTACGTTCACGCAGTCCCGGAAGGCCTGCTCTCCGCTCACCTTGTCGTAGCGCTGGGCAATGGCGCTCAGGCGGCTGTTCTCCTCGGGGCTGAAGTCCTGCAGGGCCGCCAGGCTGACCCGCAGGCCCTCCCGGTGCTGGCTTCGCAGGCCCTCCCAGGCCCGGCCCAGGAAGGGCACGGAGAAGGCTTCGCCGGGCAGGTCCTCCGCCAGGTCCATGAGGCCGGGCTCCAAAAGCGCCAGGCCGATGACCTGCTCCTCCGCGGCGGCGGAGCGGGGGTTGCCGTACTCGCTCCGCAGGCGGCGGTCCTCCGGCAGATTGGAGCTGACCGGAGAGAGGTCCTGCCGCTCCTGCTGACGCTTTTCCCGATTGATCCGCTTTTTATACGCCTTGGTGGCCTCCAAAAGCATGGCGTCCCGGGAAATCCCCGCGGCCTTGGCGGCCCGGTCGGCGTAGACCTCCCGCTCCGCGGCGCTGGGGAAGCTGGAAATCAGCTCCGCGGCCTTGGCGGTGAACTCCACTCGCTGGTCGTCCTTGGTCAGATCGAACTGGCTCTGCAGGGAGAGGAGGCGGTAGTCCGCCTGGTTCTCGGAGCCCTGAATCAGCACCTCGAAGGGGTCGGCCCCGAATTTATGCAGGAACTCGTCGGCGTCCTTGGCGTCGTGGAGCTTCAGGATCTTCACCTTCACCCCGGCCCGGCCGAACATCTGGATGGCCCGCTGGGTGGCGTTCTGCCCCGCGGCGTCGTTGTCGTAGGTCATGAGGACCTGATCCGTGTACTTGCTGATGAGATTC
The DNA here is from genome assembly GCA_947168005.1 of uncultured Clostridia bacterium. Lineage (GTDB taxonomy): Bacteria > Bacillota > Clostridia > Oscillospirales > Oscillospiraceae > JAFRPC01. The sequence continues at coordinate 3,484 of CAMVKI010000151.1, read as the reverse complement.
ACCTGGTCCTCGGTCAGGGCCGTGCCCTGGGAGGCCACGGCGCAGTCAAAGCCGAACTGGTGACAGGCGATGGCGTCCATGGGGCCCTCGCAGAGGATGAGGTAGGGCCGCTTGGTCTTCTTCGCCAGATTCATGGCGTAGAGGAACTTCCGCTTGGAGAAGATCAGGGTCTCCGTGGGGTTGATGTACTTGGCCTTGGCGTCCTTGTCCAGGGCCCGGCCCGCGAAGCCGATGACGTTGTTCCGCAGGTCGATCTGGGGGAACATGATCCGGTTGCGGAAGCGGTCGTAGACGTTCTGGGCGTTTTTCTGGGAGACGGCGGCCAGGTTGGCGGCCACCAGCTCCTCCCGGGTGTAGCCCTTTTGCTCCATGGCGGGCAGCAGGGCATGGTAGTCGTCCGGAGCGAAGCCCAGGCCGAACTTCACCACCGTGGGCCAGTCCAGCCCGCGGCGGAGCAGGTATTCCCGGGCATATTTCCCGGCGTCGGATTTGAGCATCTCGTGGTAGTACCTGGCCGCGTCCCTGCAGAGCCGCCAGAGCCGCTCCTGCTCTTTGTACTGGCTGCGGTACTGCTCGTCCTCGGGGACCTCCAGGTTGGCCCGCTTGGCCAGGAAGCGCACGGCGTCCGGGTAGGACAGGCCCTCGATGTCCATGATGAAGTTGACGACTCCGCCGCCCTTGTGGCAGCCGAAGCAGTAGTACATCTGCTTGTTGGGGGCCACCGAGAAGGAGGCGGTCTTCTCCCCGTGGAAGGGGCAAAGGCCGAAGTAGTTGGAGCCGCTGCGCTTGAGCTGCACGTACTCGCCCACCACCTCCTCGATGGGGTTGCGGGCGATCAGCTCGTCAAGAAACGCCGGGGGAAAGGCCACGGGAAGTCACCTCCTTGGAATGCAAAATGCAAAGTGCAAAATGCAAAATGGTTTAAGGTTTTGCCTGTGTAGGGACGGCATTGCTTAGCCGCCGTTGATCGACATCTGCGAACAGAGACTTATGATTTCGTGGTTCAAATGGCAATTTGAACCACACTATCATTTTCAATTTTCAACTTTCAACTTTCAATTTTCAGCTGCGCCCGCCGATGGACCACCTCATCCGCCCCAGTGTGCGCACTGGGGCACCTTCCCCTCAAGGGGAAGGCTTTACGGGAGTACGCGGACAAGCACGGCTTGTCCCTACATTCCTGATTGGAAGCGGGTGCCTCGGGCGGGCGGCCAATGGCCGCCCCTACAGCCCGCATCGCTTCCGGTTGGATCATTTTGCATTTTGCGCTTTGCATTTTGCATTATCGAATCGACCAGGCCGTGGGGACAAAGATCTCCTCGAACTTGTAGACGGCGTATTTGTCGGTCATGCCGGCCACGTAGTCGCAGACGACCCGGGGCAGGCCCTCCAGGTCCAGCTGGGGCTGGAAGTCCTGGGGGAGCTTTTCCGGGTGCGCCAGATAGTATTTGTAGAGCTCCTGGATGATCCTGCGGGCCTTGCTCTCCTCGCCCTTGGCGACGGGGTTGCGGTAGACCCGCTCGAACATGAAGCTCCGCAGGTCCAGCATGGCCTTCTCCACGGCGGGGGTCATGGCAATGACCGGGCGGCCCTGGGAGCTGGTCACCACGTCGGAGACCAGGGTGTTGATCCGCTGGGAGTGGGTCTGGCCCAGGACGGCGGCGATCTCCCGGGGAATGTCCTCGTTTTTGAGAATTCCGGCCCGAACGGCGTCGTCGATGTCGTGGTTGATGTAGGCAATGCGGTCGGAGATCCGGACGATCCGGCCCTCCAGGGTTTCAGGCTGGACGTCCCCGCTGTGGCAGAGAATGCCGCGCCGGACCTCCCAGGTCAGGTTCAGGCCCTCGCCGTCCTTTTCCAGCCGGTCCACCACCCGCAGGGACTGCTCGTTGTGGTGGAAGGGCACGCCCATGATCTCGGTCAGGGCGGCCTCGCCCGCGTGGCCGAAGGGGGTGTGACCCAGGTCGTGGCCCATGGCGGCGGCCTCGGTCAAATCCTCGTTGAGCTTCAGGGCCCGGGCGATGGTCCGGGCGATCCGGGCGACCTCTAAGGTGTGGGTCATGCGGGTGCGGTAGTGGTCCCCCTCGGGCTGGAGAAAGACCTGGGTCTTGTGCATGAGCCGCCGGAAGGAGCGGCTGTGCAAAATCCGGTCCGCGTCCCGCTGGTAACAGGTACGGTCGTCCCGCTCCGGCTCCGCTCTCCCCCGCCCCCGGCTCTCGCAGGCCAGGGCGGCCCAGGGGGCCAGGGTCTCTCTTTCACGCGCTTCGATCATTTCACGAACGGTCATTTTTCTCACCCATTCTATTATTCGCAGCGAATCGGAAATATCCTTTTTTTCTGTACGGTTTTTTCGGAAAATCTGGATTTGTGGGACTCCTTCGTAGGGGCCGAACTCGAAGAGTCACGAATGTATGCCCACATCGGCCCTTACCCCGTTCGACAGGAAGGGCCGATGTGGGCATCGGCCCCTACGGATATACAAATCCCGATGGTCATTCCTCGACGGGGACCGCACGGAACTCCTCGCCGGCTTCGACGCAGGCCACGTTTCCCCGGGTCAGGTCGGTGACCCGGGCCTCGAAGGCGGCGCTGCGGTCCGCGGGGAGCAGCACGTGGAGGCAGACGTCGGCGCCGTACTCCGTATCGGCCACCACGCCGCCGCTGCGCTCCACCTCCTGACGCAGGCGCTCGTAGAAGCTGTAGGGCAGGATCAGGTCCAGCCGCTTCCAGAGCTGCTTCAGGGAGATTCCGGCCTCGTTCAGGGCGTCCCGGGCGGCCTTGCCGTAGGCCCGGACCAGGCCGCCGGTGCCCAGGAGGGTGCCGCCGAAGTAACGGGTCACCACGCAGCAGACGTTCTCCACCCCGGCGCCCCGCAGGACCTCCAGCACCGGCATCCCGGCGGTGCCTGAGGGCTCGCCGTCGTCGGTGAAGCGGGTGGGGCCGCCGTGGATGATATAGGCGTAGACGTTGTGGGTGGCGTCCCAGTGCTGCTGGCGCATGGCTTTGATGCGTTCCAGAGCCTCCTCTTCGGAATCCGTTCCCCAGATCCGGCCGATGAAGCGGGATTTTTTCTCGACAAATTCGCTCTCTGAATCCCGGCTTGGCACCTTGTATGCTTCCATTAGCTTACCTCATTTTTGATCGAATGGGAGGGCCGATGTGGGCGTCGGCCCTACGGGGCAGGCGCCCTTTGCGTGCCCCTATGAGTTGATCTCATATTGGGCCAGGCGGCCGCAGATCGTTTCGTCGCAGACAGCCTCGATCTCGATGCCCTCGGCGGTGTATTCCACCCGGAGGACCTGGGCTTTTTCGTGCAGGGTCTCCACCATGCCGCCCATAGAATAGGGCAGCAGGAAGACAGCCTTGCGATGCCCCTTGCAGAGCTCCCGCTCGATGATCGCAAACAGGGATTCCATCCCCTGACCGGTTTTTGCGGAGATGGCAATGTTGTTCATTCCCACAGGCAAATCTTCCGGCCGGACCA
>CAMVKI010000150.1 GCA_947168005.1 uncultured Clostridia bacterium | reverse complement strand
AGAGGATCACCACGTCGCCGGGCTTGGCCACCTTTGAAGCTAAGCGGACGGCCTCGTAGAAGTCCTCCTCGTGCAGGATCTCCGGGCTGCCGGGGACGTAGTTTGGCGCGCCCAAGACGGCGGCCTCGATCTTGGGGGCGGTGGCGCCGGAGAGGATCAGGGTCTTGACGTGGTCCACGATCTCCGGGCCCAGGGGCTCGAAGGGAACGTGCTTGTCATAGCCGCCGGCGATCAGGATCAGCTTCTGATCGAAGCTGCGCAGGCCGGCAATGGTGCGGCTGGGCGAGGAGGCGATGGAGTCGTTGTAGTAGCGGACCCCGTCCTTCTCCCGGACCAGCTCGATTCGATGCTCCACGCCGCCGAAGCTCCGGGCCACGGCCCGGATGTTCTCGTCGCTGACCAGGTCCCCCACCGCCAGGATGGCGGCCATGTAGTTCTCCACGTTGTGGATGCCGGGCAGGAGGATCTCGGACTGGTCCATAATCTTCTCCACCGTATCGCCCTTGCGCCAGAGCACGCCGTCCCGCAGGAAGACGCCCTGCTCGGGCTCCGTCAGCCGGGAGAACTCCAGGACCCTGCCCTTCGCCTTGGGGACGAAGGAATGGGTGATGGCGTTGTCCCGGTTCAGGATCAGCACGTCGTCCGCCGTCTGGTGCAGATAGAGATTCTCCTTGGCGGTGATATACTCCTCCATATCCTTATGGATGTCCAGATGGTTCGGAGAGAGGTTGGTAATGACCGCCACGTGGGAGCTGTAGGGGAAGTACATGAGCTGGAAGGAGGAGAGCTCCAGAACCACCTTGTCCTCCGGGGCTATCTCGTCGGCCCGGTCCAGCAGGGGCGTGCCGATGTTGCCGCCGATCCAGACCTTGAAGCCCTGCTTTTTCAGCAGCTCGGAAATCAGGGTCGTGGTGGTGGTCTTGCCGTCGGAGCCCGTCACGGCGATGATGGGGGCGGGGCAGACGGCGAAGAAGGCCTCCATCTCGGAGGTGATCACCGCCCCGGCCTCCCGCAGGGCCTTGAGCTGGGGGGTATCCGGGTGCAGACCGGGGGTGCGGAATACCACGTCTCCGGTCAGTCCGTCCAGATAGTCCTCGCCCAGGCGGAGCTTCGCCCCCTGGGCCTCCAGCTCCAGGACCTCCGGGTCCAGCTTCTCCCGGGGGGTCTTGTCACAGCAGGTCACGTCGATGCCATAGCGCAGCAGCAGCCGCACCAGGGGCCGGTTGCTGACGCCGACGCCCAGCACCAGGACGCGCTTGCCCTTCAGATTTTCAAAATATTGATCCAGTCTTGTCATTGTAATTCCTCGCTGTCTGTTGCCGCAGCATGCGGGCGCTCAATGAGCGCCCCTACGGCGTGTATCGTTTTGGTTCCCCGTACCCACCCTCGTCCGAAAGTCAGCGTTGATGGTAGTAAGGATGCAGGATTAGAATGCGCGTGTATGAATGCGGGGCTTGCACGGTAAGGCCTACGCCCGCGATACGCGCCCGACGTATCCATTCTGGATGCGGGCCATTCTCGCCCGCAGGAGATCCCGCTCGCCCTTTCGGACTACCGACATTACGGACGGCAAAGCCGTCCCTCTTTTACGATTCCAGAAGCTCCGTGGTCCAGTTCAGGCCCTGGATCCGCTCGTCGAGCTCCCGCAGCTCCTTGGAGACCGCGTCCACCTGCTTTTGCAGCTGGGAGACCTTTACCGTGGAGAGAATCTTGATCTCCTTCTGGGAATAACGGTCTACCTTTTCGCTGGCGGTCTCCAGGAAGCCGCGCAGGATATTCAGCCGCTTGGACAGGCAGTCCCGGCGGGCGATGAGCTCCGTGACGGTGACGCCGTCGGCCAGGGTGCGGCTGTTGGTGAGATTGATCCGGGCCATAAGCCATTCCAGCCGCTCCAGCAGGGCGTCCAGTTCCTTCAGGAGGGCCTTGGGATCCTCGGCGGGCTCGTCGCCCTCCTGGACCTTGGCGTTGTTGTTGAGCCGGGTGTGCAGCTGGGAGAGCCGACGCTGAATGTCGGCGCGTTCGGACAGGGCGGTGGCAAGCTTCATTTTCATTTCCTCCATTCAATCTTTACACAATTGGTAGAAGGCTACCGCCGAGGCGGCTGCCACGTTCAGGGAATCTACGCCGTGGGACATGGGAATCTTGACGCTGTAGTCGCAGGAGGCGATGGTGGCGTCGGCCAGGCCGTCGCCCTCGGTGCCCAGGAGGACGGCCAGCTTCGGCTCCGCCAGGAGCCGGGGGTCGTCGATGGGGACCGTATCGTCCCGCAGGGCCAGGGCCGCGGTCTTGAAGCCCAGGCGGCGGAGCAGAGCCATGCCGTCCTCGGGCCAGTTTCCCTCCAGGTAGGTCCAGGGAATCTGGAAGACCGTGCCCATGCTGACCCGGACACAGCGGCGGTAGAGAGCGTCAGTACAGGCGGGAGTCAGCAGAACCGCGTCCATGTTCAGGGCCGCGGCGGAGCGAAAGACAGCCCCCAGGTTCGTGGGGTTCATCACGTTCTCCATGACGGCCACCCGGCGGGCGTTTTTGCAGATTTCCTCGGGAGGGGGCAGCTTCGGGCGGCGCATGGCGCAGAGGACCCCTCGGGTCAGGGGAAAGCCCGTCAGCTCCGTCAGCACGGAGAGGGGCGCGGTGTAGACCGGCAGCTCGCCGCAGCGTTCGAGGATGGACTTTGCCTGGCCCTCGATGTGCTTGCGCTCCAGCAGCAGGGAGACGGGCACGCAGCCCGCGTCCAGGGCCCGGTGGATGACGTTGGGGCTCTCGGCGATGAAGAGGGCGTTTTCCGGGTCGGCCCGGTTGACGAGCTGGTTTTCGGTCAGCCGGGCGTAGACATCCAGCTCCGGGGCTCCGAAATCGGTGATCTCAATGATGTTCGGCATGGCGTTTCCTTAGGGCGTTTCCGGGGCGTCTTCCGTGGACGCCTCGGTGGCTTCGCTTTCCTCCGGCTCCGTCGGCTCCGGGGGCTCGACCTCCGGGTACTGCTCCTGATCCCAGCTGTAGCCGGTCAATTCCCCGGCGCTGAGCAGGGCGGGTTCGGCGTCGTTCAGCGCCGCGGCATGGAGGTCGAAATACAGACTTTCGGTCTCGGTCTGGAGCTGGTTCCAATACCAGGTCTCCCCTTCCCGCTCTCCCTTGACGATGTTGCAGGTTTTCCCCGCCTGCTTGCACAGATAGGCCGCAACCGCGGCCATCATCCGGCTGCTGCCCTCCTTGGAGAGCAGCAGGGAGTAGACGGTGGCGCTGTCCCGGTTCCTGTACCCGCTGGCAGGGACCAGGAGCTTGTAGGTCGTGTCAAGGAGGGATTGGGGCTCGTCCAGATCCGTATACATATTCTGATACCGGTCCAGCAGGGACTTGACGATCTCCTGCTCCCGCGTGAAGGTATCTTCGTTATTATTATATTTGAATTGCAGGAGGACAAAACGGACGGAACCGCTGTCCGGCATCACCGTGACGGTAATCTGCGGAATCTCAATAATCTTGTTTGGGTGGGTCAGCGCGTAGTCCTCCAAAAGCTCGACAAAATCCGTCTCTACATAGCCGGTAATCTCGATCATAAAGCTGCTTCTGTGATCGGCAAGCGCGTCATAGATCAGCGGAAGGGCGTTGGAATACAGTCTGGAGACGATGCTTTTCAGCTCCTTGCCCGGCATTCCCGGCTTGACGTGAACATTCAGAACAAGCCCCTGGGGCGTCGATTCTGTTTCCATGGAGAGCTCCGCGTTGTAGACATATTTGGGGGAATAGCTCTCCAAATCGTTCTTGACGGTTTCGGCCAGGTTTTCTGTTTCCCCGTGATAGTCCCGCAGGAGAAAACGGGCAGCGGTTTTATCGTTCCGAAACATTTCCTGAATGCCTTCCCGAATATCGGCAAGATAGAAGACCGGATCCAGGGGAGGCACCGCTGTCTCCTCCGGCGCCGCGGCTGTGCTCGCGGTTTCCTGGTAGGCATAGAGCGCTTCATGGGTTTCCAGATAGAGAAATTCCTCCGGGTAGGGGCTCCTGCAGCCCGCAAGCAGCAGAATACAGAACAGCAGGGGGATCAGGCGCTTCATTCCGGGAACACCTCCAATCGGTATAGACTGCGGCGGAAACAACGGCGGGAAGGGCCGATGTAGGCATCGGCCCCTGCGGGCGTCACTGGACACTGCCGGTGCCGAGCATGGGGACGGTCTGGGTCCCGGCGTCCTCGTCCTTCAAAAGGGCGCCGGCGGCGGGGATCGTCCGGGTGCGATAGCGGCTTTCGTTGACGATGCCGGACTCCGCCAGCGGGACGGCCCGGTGCAGGAGGGCCTTCTTTTTGAGGGTCAGGACGGCCACGCCCTGGGTGTCGCGGCTGCTCTTCGGCGCAAGCTGGGCCGTGGAGAAGATCAGCGCCCGGCCCTCGGTGGAATAGAGGACGAGCTGGGCGTCCTCGGTCATCAGGAAGGCCGCCTTCAAGGGACTCTTGTCGGAGTAGGCGCCCGTGAGCTTCCGGCGGTTGGATTTCGTCGCGTAGGCGGAGAGCTCCACCTTGGCCGCCTTGCCGTTCTCATAGACGAAGAGCATGAAGCCCTGGTAATTGCCGGGGAGGCAGACGGCGGCCACGGTCTCGCCCTCGTCCATGCCCAGCTTCTGGGGCAGGTAGTCGCCCAGGACCGAGGCCTTGGAGTCCGGGAAGACGTCGAGCTTTGTTTTGTAGACCTGACAGCGGTCCGTAAAGACCAGGAGCTCCGCCGCACTGGTGGTCTCCCGGGAGAAGGCCAGGGCGTCGCCCTCCTTGAACTTCTGCTCGCCGGACATGCGGAGGGACTGGGGCGTGATCTTTTTCAGATAGCCCTGCTGAGAGACGAAAACCGTGACAGGATACTCGGGGGCTGCCTCCTCGGCCTCCTCCACGTAGATCTCGTGGTCGTAGATCAGGCCGGTGCGGCGGTCCGTGCCGTACTTTTTGCTGACCTCGTCCAGCTCCTTGACGATGATGGTCTTGACCCGGGCGTCGGACTTGAGAATCTTTTCCAGGTCCTCGATGGCCTTTTCCAGCTCGGCGGTCTCGGCGGTTTTCTTCAGGATATATTCCTTGTTGATATTGCGCAGCTTGATCTCGGCCACAAAGTTGGCCTGGATCTCGTCGATGCCGAAGCCGATCATCAGGTTGGGGATGACCTCGGCGTCGGACTCGGTGCCGCGGATGATGGCGATGGCCTTATCGATGTCCAGCAGGATCTTCGCCAGGCCCTTCAACAGATGCAGACGCTCCTTCTTCCGTTGGAGCTGGAAGTAAGTCCGGCGGCGGATGCCCTCGGTGCGCCAGGCCACCCACTCCTCCAGAATCTCCCGGACCCCCAGGACCCGGGGCATGCCGGCGATCAGAATGTTGAAATTGCAGGCGAAGCTGTCCTGAAGGGTGGTCATGCGGAAGAGCTTCTGCATGAGCTTTTCCGGCTCGGCGCCGCGTTTGAGATCGATGGTCAGCTTGAGGCCGTTGAGATCGGTCTCGTCGCGCATGTCGTTGATCTCCCTGACCTTGCCGCTGTTGATCAGCTCGGAGACCTTCTCCATGATGGCCTCCAGAGAGGTCGTATAGGGGATCTCGAAGATCTCGATCATGTTCCCCTCTTTGACGTAGCGCCAGCGGGCCCGGATCTTGAAGGAGCCACGGCCGCTCTCATAGATGGCCCCCATCTCGGCGGGGTCGTAGACAATCTCGCCGCCGGTGGGAAAATCGGGAGCGGGCAGGGTCGCCAGCAGATCGCAGCGGCGGTCCCGGATGAAGGCCTTGGCGGTCTCGCAGACCTCCCGCAGATTGAAGCCGCAGATGTTGCTGGCCATGCCCGCGGCGATGCCGGTGTTGTTGGAGACCAGCACGTTGGGGAAGGTGGTGGGCAGCAGGGCGGGCTCCTGCATGGTGCCGTCGTAGTTGTCCACCATGTCCACGGTGTCGAAGTCGATGTCCCGGAAGAGCTCGGCGGCGATGGGCTCCAGCTTGGCCTCGGTGTAGCGGGAGGCGGCGTAGGCCATATCCCGGGAGTAGACCTTGCCGAAGTTGCCCTTGGAGTCCACGAAGGGGTGGAGCAGGGCCCCGTTGCCCCGGCTGAGGCGGACCATGGTCTCGTAGATGGCCTGGTCGCCGTGGGGGTTCAGCCGCATGGTGGCGCCCACGATGTTGGCGGACTTGGTGCGGCCCCCGGTCAGCAGGCCCATCTTGTACATGGTATAGAGCAGCTTCCGGTGGGAGGGCTTGAAGCCG
>CAMVKI010000149.1 GCA_947168005.1 uncultured Clostridia bacterium | reverse complement strand
CCCTGATCTTCGACGAGGTGGACGCCGGCGTCTCGGGCCGGGCCGCCCAGAAGGTGGCGGAGAAGCTCCGGAGCGTCGCCAGGGGCCGCCAGGTCCTCTGCGTGACCCACCTGCCCCAGATCGCGGCCCTGGCCGAGCACCACCTGCTGATCTCCAAATCCGAGCGGCAGGGGAGGACCTACACCGAGGTCGCCGCCCTGGACCGCAGCGGCCGCATCCGGGAGCTTGCCCGCATGATCGGCGGCGCGGTCATCACCGAAACCACCTTGCGGAGCGCGGAAGAGATGCTTGTTTTATAAAAGGGATCAGGGATCAAGGATCAGGGATCAAGGTGAGAAAAGAGCAGAGGGACAAGAGACTGGCGCGTACTTTTCTGATGCTTTTATTTTATGGAGTTGAACTATGAGCAGCTTTGAGAAATTGACGTACTGGCAAAAGGCGAGATTGCTGGCAAAAGAGATTTATTTACTGACAGCTTCTTTCCCCAAAGAGGAACAGTTTGGACTGACTTCGCAAATCCGACGAGCAGTTATATCAATCTCATCCAACATCGCAGAGGGATACGGACGGCAATACCGAGCTGATTATATTCATTTTCTGAACGTTGCTCGCGGATCCTGCTATAAAGTGGAATCACAGTTGATTTTGAGTGCAGATTTGGGATATATTAAAGAGGAAAAAGCGCAAAAAGCCAGGACGCTTTGTGCCGAGATCGGCAGAATGTTGAACGCTGCGATCCTATCCCTGCAAAACAAATAAAAAGAGGATACATCAGAGGTAATCTTGTGATCAGCGATCCGGCATCCATAATATAATCCTCTGACCCCTAAAACCTATTCCCTATACCCACCCTGATCCTTGATCCTTGATCCCTGATCCCTAAATACGAAGGAGTATAATCAATATGAACATCTACGAAGAACTCACCGCCCGGGGGCTCATCGCCCAGGTGACGAATGAGAACGAGATCCGGGAAATGATCAACGCCGGCAAGGCCACCTTCTACATCGGCTTTGACTGCACCGCCGACAGCCTGACCGCGGGGCACTTCATGGCGCTCACGCTGATGAAGCGGCTCCAGCAGGCCGGCAACAAGCCCATCGCCCTCATCGGCGGCGGCACCACCATGATCGGCGACCCCTCGGGCCGGACCGACATGCGGAAGATGCTGACCAAGGAGGACATCGACCACAACGCCGCCTGCTTCAAGAAGCAGATGGAGCGCTTCATCGAGTTCGGCGAGGACAAGGCCAAGATGGTCAACAACGCCGACTGGCTGCTGAATCTGAACTACGTGGAGCTGCTCCGGGAGGTCGGCGCCTGCTTCTCCGTCAACAATATGCTGCGGGCTGAGTGCTACAAGCAGCGCATGGAGAAGGGTCTGTCCTTCCTGGAATTCAACTACATGATCATGCAGTCCTACGACTTCTACTACCTGTTCCAGCACTACGGCTGCAACATGCAGTTCGGCGGCGACGACCAGTGGTCCAACATGCTGGGCGGCACCGAGCTCATCCGCAAGAAGCTGGGCAAGGACGCCCACGCCATGACCATCACCCTGCTCACCGACTCCCAGGGCAAGAAGATGGGCAAGACCGCCGGCAACGCGGTCTGGCTGGACCCCAACAAGACCAGCCCCTTCGACTTCTACCAGTACTGGCGCAACGTGGGCGACGGCGACGTGCTCAAGTGCATCCGGATGCTGACCTTCCTGCCCCTGGAGCAGATCGACGAGATGGACAAGTGGGAGGGCGAACAGCTCAACCGCGCCAAGGAGATCCTGGCCTGGGAGCTGACCAAGATGGTCCACGGCGAGGAGGAGGCCGACAAGGCCCAGAACGCCGCCAGAGCCCTCTTCTCCGGCGGCGTGTCCGACGAGAACATGCCCACCACCAGGCTCAGCGAGGCCGATCTGAAGGACGGCGGCATCGACGTGATCTCCCTGCTGACGGCCTGCAAGCTGGCGGGCTCCCGCTCCGAGGCCCGGAAGCTCATCCAGGGCGGCGGCGTCACCGTCAACGACGAGAAGATCTCCGCCATCGACAGGAGCTATACCACTGAAGAGCTGAAGGCGGGCCTGCACATCCGCAAGGGCAAGAAGGTCCACCACAAAGCGATCCTCTAATCTATTTTGAAGTTTGCAGTTTGCATTCTGAATCAGGAGGTATGAATCATGCCAGATCAACCCACCCAGTTCCGCATCGCGCTCCACGGCTATAACCGGGAGGACGTGGTCGCCTTCATCGACCGGATGAGCCGGGAGCACGGGGAAATCGTGCGCCGCCTCGAAGAACGGAACGAGCGCCTCCGCGCCGAGCTGGCCCAGACCAAGGAAGCCCTGGCCGCGGCAGGGGAGAACCCCGAGACGGAAAAGGCCCTGGCCGACACCCAGGCCCTGGCAGCCGATCTTCGCGCGCAGAACAGCGAGCTCGAGGCGAAGGTCCGCAGCCTGGAGGCTGCCCTGGAGGAGGCCGGAACCCACGAGGAGGATGCGCCCATTCCCATGACCGTCACCCAGGATCTTTCCGAGCCCATCCCGCCCATTGCCGAGGTCCTTCCCGTCAACGTCGCCCCCTCCAAGGACTACACGGAGCTGGAGCTGGCAGCCTACCGCCGGGCTGAGCTGGCGGAGCGGCTGGCCCGGGAGCGCTCCCAGGACATCTACCGCCAGGTGCAGTCCGTCTTCGCCCAGGCCAATCAGCGCCTTGACACCGGCAGAGCCGATTTGGAAAACCTGTCCCGGACCCTGACCGCCGACGTGAATGAAATGCTGAATCTGCTCACCAATCTAAACGGCGCCTACCGGCAGGCCGAGGCCAGCTTTGCCGAGATCGACGCCCGGAACAACCGGCTTGCGGAGGGCCAGGAAGCATGAAACGAGAAAATCTGACCATGCTCTGTGATTTCTATGAGCTCACCATGGCAAACGGCTATTTCCTCACCGGCAAGAAGGATACGATCTCCTATTTCGACGTCTTTTTCCGCTCCATCCCCGACAAGGGCGGCTTCGCCATCGCCGCGGGCCTGGAGGACGTGGTGCGCTATATCCAAAACCTCCGCTTTACCGAGGAGGACATTGCCTATCTGCGGAGCAAGCAGCTCTTTGACGAGGCCTTCCTGGACTATCTGCGGGGCTTCCGCTTCACCGGCGACATCTGGGCCATTCCCGAGGGCACGCCGGTCTTCCCCAACGAGCCCCTGCTGACGGTCCGGGCCCCGGCCATCGAGGCACAGTTCATCGAGACCTACGTGCTCCTGGCCCTGAACCACCAGAGCCTCATCGCCACCAAGGCCAATCGCATTGTCCGGGCCGCCGAGGGCCGGACCGTCCTCGAGTTCGGCTCCCGCCGGGCCCAGGGCGCCAGCGGCGCCATCAACGGCGCCCGGGCCTGCTACATCGGCGGCGTCCACGGCACGGCCTGTACCATCTCCGACGAGCGCTACGGCGTCCCCGCGGGGGGCACCATGGCCCACTCCTGGGTTCAGATGTTCGACTCCCAGTACGAGGCCTTCAAGCGCTACTGCGAGATCTATCCCCACAACGCCACCCTGCTGGTGGACACCTACAACTCCCTGCGCTCCGGCATCCCCGACGCGATCCGGGCCTTCAACGAGGTCCTGAAGCCCCAGGGGATTACCAAATGCGGCATCCGCATCGACTCCGGCGACATGGCCTATCTGACCCGCAAGGCCCGGGAGATGCTGGACGAGGCGGGCTGGACGGAGTGCAAGATCTCCGTGTCCAACTCCCTCGACGAATATATCATCAAGGACATTCTGGCCCAGGGCGCGAAGATCGACCTCTTCGGCGTCGGCGAGCGCATGATTACCGCCAAGTCCGAGCCCGTCTTCGGCGGGGTCTACAAGGTCTGCGCCGTGGAGAACGGGGCAGGGGAGATTGTCCCCAAGATCAAGGTCAGCGAGAACGTGGGCAAGATCACCAACCCCCACTTCAAGAAGGTCTGGCGCTTCTACGGCCGGGACACCGGCAAGGCCATCGCAGACTATCTGAGTGTCTGGGACGAGACTGTGGACGACTCCGGCGACTTTGAGATTTTCGACCCCGAGGCGATCTGGAAGCGGAAGGTGGTCTACGACTTCGAGGCCAAGGAGCTCCAGGTGCCCATCTTCAAGCATGGCGAGCTGGTCTACGAGCTGCCCGAGCTGGACGCGATCCGCGCCTACTGCGCCGCCCAGGTGGACACCCTCTGGGACGAGGTCCAGCGCTTCGACAACCCCCACAGCTACTACGTGGACCTGAGCCAGAAGCTCTGGGACATCAAGCAGAAGATGCTGCTGGAGGCCGGCGCGAAGCTCTAAGAACACGAAAAAACGAAGGAACCGCGGTTTTTCGCGGTTCCTTCGCTTTTTGCGCGATTTACTTGACGACCCGGATGACGCCCATGGGGGTCTGCTGGTCGTCCTGGCCCAGAGGGTTGTCCTTCAGGATGCGGGCGTAGAGCTCCTTGTCCATGCGCTTCTTGTCGGAGACGCCGAGGATCTGGCCCTCGAGGTCGTTGATGTCCACGATGGCGACGTCGTAGCCGATGCGGTCCTTGATCTGCTTCGCCACCTTGTCGGGCTCCAGGGGCCCGAGGACCACGTAGTGGTTATAGGGCGGGATGGTGTTGTGGCAGGGCCCGTCGATGGACCGGGCGCGGTAGCCGGCAACCTTGTAGAACCAGCCCTTCTTATGGAAGATCTTCTTGCCGATGACGGAAACCGCGGCGGCGAAGAGGATCCGAGGGGTGCCGGTCTCCTGGAGGGCCATTTCCATGGTCTCGGGCATGCCCAGGCCGATGCCGTGGGGGGTCTTGGTCACGTGGTTGCTGAGCTTGACGGCCAGCTTGCGGGGATGGATGTCCTCCAGGGGAATGGCCCGCTTCTGGGTGCAGGCCACGCACTTCTCGGAGATGAAGAGCACGTCGTCGGGCTGGGAGAGGACGGGCTTGCCGTATTTTTCGGCCACGTCGCAGATGTCGTCCTTGTCTGTGATCAGATGGGTAACGATGGGCAGGCGGCGATACTTGACGCCGTCAACCTCGATGATTTCATGTTTGCCGCTGTTGGGCTTGAGTTCTTCGCTCATTTCTGTATCTCCTGTCTTGGAAAAGATTTCTAATATTATAGCCGATGCTTTTCAATTTATCAATAGAAAATCCGAGAAAGTGACAAGTTTCTTTCTTATCGCTCCTCCAGGTAGGCCTCCAGATAGCGCCTGCAGCCCTCCTCCGGGTCCAGCTCGTCGCCGGTGCTCTCGATCATGTGCCGGATGATCTGGGTCGGAATCACAAGGTCCTCGGTCTGAAGCTCCTCCCGGTGGGACCGGGCCATATTCTCCACCACCTCGCCCAGATCGGCCCCGAAATAGGCGATCCGGCAGAGGGTGGCGTCTCGTTTGCGCTGGAAGATGCAGCTCTGATCGTGCCCGAAGCGCAGAAGCGCGGCGATGCCGTAGCTCAGGGGCAGGATCGCAACAAGGGAAATCCAGATGGGAATCCGGGTGGCAAAGCCGTAGAAGTCATTCCAGCCGCCCTTGTCCTCGCCGATGAAGACCACCATGACAAGGTAGACCGCCGCGTAAATGACAATGGGAATCAGCGCCAGGAAGGATTCCTTGAAGCGGATCAGATGGCTCTTGATGAAAAAGCAGAAGGTCACGATGGACAGCACCGGGCAGACCCCGTGGAGGAAGAAGCGGGAGCCGGTGAAGATCAGCACAAAGCCCTTGACCGGCGCCAGAATGCACAGGGAGACCAGGAAGGTGAGGGACACGGCGGTGACGGCGATATGCATCAGCACCACAACCCAGTCCGGCAGATGGTAATAGCCCGTGCGCAGGCCGTCCACGGTGTAGGGGATGCAGAGCAGCATGGTCAGCCCGGCCAGGATGTTGGAATCCACGGTGAACATGCAGAAGGTCCGGATGCCCATGTGGTCGAAGTTCTCGTCGAAGATCGTCACCAGATTCATCGTCACGCCCACACAGACGCAGACCGCCACCACCGCAGCCCCGATCAGGGCGAACAGGCATTGAAGCCGGTTGCTTTTAATGACTGGATCCTTCATGGTTTTTCCCCGCTTTCTTTTTCTTTTGCTTCTTTCAGAGATATTTCAAATTTTGATATAAAATCTTTGGTTCCTTGCGCGTACTGCGCTTCCTGAACGTTTGTGCCAATAGATGCTTTTTCATGTGAAAGAGCGCTAAAATGATACCTATTCCATAGAAAAAGCGCCAATTTGTCAATCAGAAACCATATTCTGCTTGGCTGTGTTAACTGAAGAAATAAGCA
>CAMVKI010000148.1 GCA_947168005.1 uncultured Clostridia bacterium | reverse complement strand
TTGGCGTTCTGTCGGGCGTTGAAGGGGCCGGAGCCCAGATATACGGCGTTGGCGCCGCTCTGGACCGCCGCGCGAAGGGCGTCCATGGAGCCGGCGGGGGCAAGGAGTTCGAGCATATCGTAAACCTCAGGGATTCGGGATTAAGGATTAGGGATTAAGGATTAGAGATCAGGGGACCCGCCCGTAGCGGCGCACAGTGTGCGCCACACCCTCCCCCCTCCGACAAGGCGTCATGGAACGGAGAAGCGGAAATCGGGGAAAGTGGGTATTTATCATAACAGGGGACCCGCCCGTAGCGGCGCACAGTGTGCGCCACACCCTCCCGCTCCGACAAGGCGTCATGGAACGGAGAAGCGGAGATCGGGGAAAGCGGGTATTTATCATAACATAGAAGCTTGGAAATTTCCAGAGCAAACGAAGAAAAACCTTCGCAAAAATTTTTCTCCCTTCGGCATTTCCACGGAGAAGTTACAGTTCGACATTCTTTCCCCGCCGCCACAAGGGGTAGTAATCGGTAGACATAATTCCCCAAAATAACCGCCGTCCCAGTCCGGAAAAACCAGGAGTTGTCCACATTTTCCACCGGGTTTTCCACCCCCTCGGCCCTCCGCGCCCCGGGAAACCCATCGAAATTTCGGGGACCCGCGAAAAAATTTGTGGGTTTTCCACAGTCGTGGAAAATCCCGTCGTTCTCCGCCTCCCCCCTCTCCCTCGCCTGTACCAGGTTGTCATAATAAGATGAGATGAAATCGGGGACGGTTCTGATGAAATCGGGGACGGTTCTCAATTTCATCTGAGTTGACATAACAAGATGAAAACGAGAACCGTCCCCGATTTCATCTCTATTCGCGCGCCATCTATTTTTCTGAAAAGGCTTGTTTTTTCCGGCATGTTGCGGTATAATTATTAAGATAACCCAGTATGAGAGGAAAGCAAGCATGAAAAAACTGAACGTCTGCGTCCTGTTCGGCGGCGTCTCGCCGGAGCACGAGGTCTCTCTGCGCTCGGCGGAGTCCGTGATGAACAATCTGGACCCCCAAAAATATAACATCTATCCCGTGGGCATCACCAAGGAGGGCAACTGGATCCTCTACGGCGGCGGGGACTGGTCCGAGCTGCCCAAAAACTCCTGGCGGGATCACCCGGCCAACCGCACCGCGGCCATCTCCCCCATCCGGGGCCAGGGTCTGCTCTCCTTCGAGGGCGACAACGTGGTCCGGGAGCGGATCGACGTGGTCTTCCCCGTGCTCCACGGCGAGAACGGCGAGGACGGCTCCGTCCAGGGCCTGCTCCAGCTCGCCGGCATTCCCTACGTGGGCTGCCACGTGGCCGCCTCCGCGGCCTGCATGGACAAGTGCCTGACCAAGCTCATCGCCGGCATGACCGGCGTCCGCCAGGCCGACTGGGAGCTCGTCACCCGGGATCAGCTCCGCACCCACCCCGAGGCCGCCCTGGACCGGGTGGAGGCCCGCTTCCGCTATCCGGTCTTCGTCAAGCCCGCCGGCACCGGCTCCTCCGTGGGCGTGAGCAAGGCCCGGGGCCGGGAGGCCCTGCTGGCCGCCCTGGAGAACGCCGTCCGCTTCGACCGGAAGGTCCTGGTGGAGGAGTTCATCCACGGCCGGGAGGTCGAGGTCGCCGTCCTGGGCAACGAGACCCCCGTCGCCTCCGTCTGCGGCGAGATCGACGCCGGCGCGGAGTTCTACGACTATGAGACCAAGTACCTGACCGACACCTCCACCCTCTACATTCCCGCCCGGATCTCCGAGGGGGCCGCGGAGCAGGTCCGGGAGGCCGCCGTGAAGGTCTACCGGGCCATGGGCTGCTCGGGCCTGTCCCGGGTGGACTTCTTCGTGGGCTTCGAGGACGAGCAGGTGGTCTTCAACGAGATCAACACCCTGCCCGGCTTCACCTCCATCTCCATGTACCCCAAGCTCTTCGGGGCCAGCGGCATCCCCTACGGCGAGCTGCTGGACCGGCTCATCTCCCTGGCGCTGGAGGCCCGCTATGACGTATGACTTCCTTCTGGACGTCAAAGGCGTCCAGAAATACGAGGACCGGGAGCCCGAGACCATCGAGCTCACCACCGAGGCCGCCCTGAGCGGCGAGGACGGGGTGCTCTTCCTGCGCTACCAGGAGTCTGAGCTCACGGGCCTGCAAGGGACCGAGACCTGCTTTGAGCTCCACCGGGACAAGGTGGTTCTCCGCCGGAAGGGGGCCGTTTCCAGCGAAATGGTCTTCGTCCCCGGCTTGGTCAACCAGTCCCTCTACAACACCGACGAGGGGGCCCTGCTGATCACCGTCCGCACCACCGCCGTAGAGGACGCCATGACCCTGACCGGCGGCAGCCTCCACGTGGCCTATGGCATCACCGTAGAGGGCCTGGGCACGGGGCAGATCGACTACTGGCTGAACGTCCGGCCCAAATAATTTCCGGATCCGTGCCGGATCCGGACGAATCGGCATAAACTGGGGCGAAAGGAGTATCCGCCTATGTTGAAGGTTTTGAAATTCGGCGGCTCGTCCATGGCGAGCGCCGCCCAATACGCCAAGGTCAAGGCCATCGTCGAGGCCGACGACAGCCGCCGGGTGGTGGTGGTCTCCGCCGCGGGCAAGCGGACGAAGGAGGACCACAAGATCACCGACCTGCTCTATCTCTGCCACGCCCACATGCGCTACGGCGTCTCCTGCGACTCCGTCTTCGGCATGATCCGCCAGCGCTACCTGGAGATCCGGGACGAGCTCGGCCTGAAGACCGACCTGGAGGGCGAATTCGAGCGCATCCGCGCCGATATGGAAAACAATCTGTCCGAGGCGGCCCTGGCCTCCCGGGGCGAGTATCTCTCCGCCCGGCTCATGGCCGACTATCTGGGCTTCGAGTTCCTGGACGCCGTGCAATGGCTCCGCTTCCGCCTGGACGGCACCGTGGATCAGGACTGGTCCTACGCCGCGCTCCGGGAGCTGGCCGCCGGGAAGAAGCTCGTGATCCCCGGCTTCTACGGGGCCCTGGCCGACGGCAGCATCCGCACCTTCACCCGGGGCGGCTCCGACATCACCGGCGCTCTGGCCGCCGCGGCCCTGGACGCGGACATCTACGAGAACTGGACTGACGTCTCCGGCATCCTGATGGCGGACCCCCGCATCGTGGAGAATCCCGAGCCCATTCCCCGGGTCACCTACACCGAGCTCCGGGAGCTCAGCTATCTGGGGGCTCAGGTCCTCCACGAGGACACCATCTTCCCCGTGGCGGAGAAGAACATCCCCCTGAACATCCGCAACACCAACGACCCCGCCCACCCCGGCACCATCATCATGGAGCGCTTCGACGAGGACGAGAACGCCCCGGGCCGCCGCTTTATCACGGGCATCGCGGGCAAGAAGGACTACGCCGTGGTCAGCATCTCCAAGCGGGGTCTGAGCTCCGAGGTGGGGGCCATCCGCAAGGTCTTTGAGATCTTCGAGAACCACGGCCTGGCCGTGGAATACACCCCCAACGGCATCGACGCCTTCTCCATCGTGGTCCCCGGCGCCAAGCTGGAGAAGGTCCTCCACAGCATCGTCTCCCTGCTCCAGGAGAAGCTGGGCCCCGTGGAGGTCCAGGTCAAGAAGGACCTGGCCATCGTGGCCGCCGTGGGCCGCCGCATGGCGAACCGCCCCGGCATCTCCGGCCAGATCTTCTCCGCCCTGGGCGACGAGGGCATCAACATCCGCCTGATCTCCCAGGACCCCCGGGAGGTCAACGTGATCCTCGGCGTGGACAACGCCGACTACGCCCAGGCCGTGCGGGTGCTCTATAACAGCTTCGTCAAGTAGGGACGGCACTCTGCCGTCCGTAGGGATCAGGGATTAAGGATCAAAGGTCAGGGTGGGAAAAGGGCTCTCCGTCCGCAGGGGCGGTCACCGGCCGCCCTGTCCCTCGTCCGTAGGGGCGGTCACCGGCCGCCCTGTCCCTCGTCCGTAGGGGCGGTCACTTGCCGCCCTGAAATAGATAATAGATAATAGTGAATAGAATCGGTGTCGCTTCGCGACGAATAAAAAAATTCCATTTGCCAATTCGTCGAATTGGCAAATACCTCCTCTATTATCTTTTATCTATTCTCTATTCTCTATTATCTATATCATTATTCTCCCGTTCCTCGCCGCAGGGACGGCACTCTGCTGTCCGCCGTCCCCCGTTCGTACAAATTGAAAATTGAAAGTTGAAAATTGAAGATGGAGGTATTTCACATGAAACAATACAAGGTCGGTATCCTGGGCGCCACCGGTTCCGTGGGCCGGGAGATGATGAAGATTCTGCTGGAGCGGGACTTCCCCGTCAGCGAGCTCCATCTCTTCGCCAGCGAGCGCAGCGCGGGCAAGGTCGTGGCCTGGAACAGCAAGCCCATCCAGATCGAGCTGGCCGCCGAGGACGCCTTCGAGGGCCTGGACATCGTCCTGGGTGCCGCAGAGAGCGACGTGGCCAAGCAGTTCGCCCCCGCCATCGTCAAGGCCGGGGCCGTGTTCATCGACAACTCCTCCGCCTTCCGGCTCCGGGAGGACGTGCCCCTGGTGGTGCCGGAGGTCAACCCCGAGGACGTGAAGCTCCACCGGGGCGTCATTTCCAATCCCAACTGCTCCACCATCATCGCCGTCACGGCGGTCAACGCCCTGAAGCAGCTCTCGCCCATCGTCTCCATGGTGGCCTCCACCTATCAGGCCGTCTCCGGCGCGGGGGCGGCGGGTCCCGTGGAGCTCAGCGAGCAGGTCAACGCCGTCCTCAAGGGCCAGCCCGTCCAGACCAAGGTCTTCCCCCACCAGATCGCCTTCAACCTGATCCCCCAGATCGGCGGCGAGCAGGAGAGCGGCTACACCTCCGAGGAGATGAAGCTTCAGTACGAGGGCCGCAAGATCCTCCACCTGCCCGAGATGAAGGTGAGCTGCACCTGCGTCCGGGTCCCGGTGGTCCGCAGCCACTCCATCTCCCTCAACCTGAAATTTGTCCGCCGTCCCTCGGTCTACGAGGCCCGGCGCGCCATCCAGTACGCCCCCGGCTGCAAGCTGGTGGACGACCTGGCCGAGGCCCAGTACCCCATGCCCCTGGATACCTCCGACCAGGATCTGGTCTTCGTGGGCCGCATCCGTCCGGACCTGACCGACGAGAACGGCCTGGCCCTCTGGTGTTGCGGCGACCAGATTCGCAAGGGCGCGGCCACCAACGCCATCCAGATCGCGGAGCTCCTGATTAAAGACTGAGTCTCAAGGAGGACCACAACATGAAATACGCGTTCGGCGTCGATGTAGGCGGTACGACCGTCAAGCTCGGCTTCTTCACCCGGGAGGGTGTTCTGATCGAGAAATGGGAGATTCCCACCCGCCCGGAGAACGGCGGTTCGGCCATCCTCCCGGACATCACGGCGTCCATCGACGACTGCCTGGCCCGGCGCGGCGTGGCGAAGGCCGACGTCCTGGGCATCGGCATCGGCGTGCCGGGTCCCGTGGACGACCACGGCAATGTCAACCGCTGCGTCAACCTCAACTGGGGCGTCTTCAACCTCCACGACGCGCTGAGCGCGCTGACGGGCCTGCCCGTCAAGGCGGGCAACGACGCCAACGTGGCCGCCCTGGGTGAGTACCACGACGGCGGGGGCAAGGGCAGCCGCTCCATGCTGATGGTCACTCTGGGCACGGGCATCGGCGGCGGCTTCATCTGGAACGGCCAGATTCTCAACGGCGCCCACGGCGTGGGCTGCGAGATCGGCCATCTCTGCGTGGACCGCTCCCCCACGGCCCTGCCCTGCACCTGCGGCAAGCGGGGCTGCGCGGAGCAGTACGCCTCCGCCCGTTCCGCGGCCCAGCTCGCCGCCCGGCGTCTGGCGCAGGACCCGAGGCCCTCCCTGCTGCGAAGCTGTGACCAGGTCACCGCCCGGCAGCTCTTCCAATGCGCAGCCCAGGGCGACGCCATCGCCCGATCCGTGCTGGACGAGGTCTACGACATTCTGGGCCTGACCATCGCCAACGGCTGCTGCATGGTGGACCCGGAGCTGGTGGTCCTGGGCGGCGGCATGTCCAAGGCCGGCCAGGTCCTGCTGGACGGGGTTATTCCCCGCTTCGAGCACCACATGTTCCACGCCTGCAAGGGCACCAAATTCGCCCTCGCCACCCTGGGCAACGACGCCGGCATCTACGGCTGCTTCCACCTGGCCCTGACCGCAGCGGGCTGACGCCCGCCCGGACAAGGGATCAGGGATCAAGGATCAAGGATCAGGGTGGGTAAAGGGCAAAGGGAACAGGGTTCGCCTGTAGCGGCGCACAGTGTGCGCCACCCTCTCCCCCGCCGTAGCGGCGCTCATCGTGCGCCACCCTCTCCCC
>CAMVKI010000147.1 GCA_947168005.1 uncultured Clostridia bacterium | reverse complement strand
CCTGCTTTCTGTCGGCGGACAACTTAATCGTTTTCGTTGGTTTCATTATAGCGCCGCCGTCTCATTCCGTCAAGTCCTTTTTTTATTTTTTTCTTCGTTATTTTGCACAAATTATAGGGGTCTATTTTCGGCAATACTGAAATCTTTCCCATTTTTCAAAAAAGGGCTTGCGTTTTTGAAATCATCTGCCTATAATGTACTTAATCGATTTAGTAGCAAAACCTGTGCGGCACTTTGCCGCCCGGTGTTCGATACGGGAGGTTTTTCCTATGAAATACGGCTATTTTGACGACCAGGCCCGGGAATATGTGATCACCCGGCCGGATACGCCCCTGCCCTGGATCAATTATCTGGGCAGCAGCGGCTTTTTCTCGCTGATCAGCAATACCTGCGGCGGCTACAGCTTCTATAAGGACGCAAAGCTGCGGCGGATCACCCGCTTCCGATATAATAATGTACCCGCCGACGACGGGGGCCGCTGCTTCTATCTCTGCGACGGCGACACGGTCTGGAGCCCCGCCTTCCTTCCCGCCCGGACGCCGCTGGACGAATACCGCTGCCGCCACGGCCTGGGCTACTCGGTCTTTGAGGGCAGAAAAAACGGCTTAAGCGCAGCGCTGACCGTGACGGTGCCCATGGACACCGATATGGAGCTCCAAAAGCTGGTGCTGAAAAACGAGAGCGCCGCGCCGAAAAAGCTGACGCTCTACGCCGCCCTGGAGTGGTGTCTGTGGAACGCGGTGGACGACTCTACCAACTTCCAGCGGAACTGGAACATCGGCGAGGTGGAAATCGAGGGCTCCACGGTCTATCACAAGACCGAGTACCGTGAGCGGCGGAACCACTACGCCTTCTACTCCGTCAACGCAGCTGTCGCCGGCTTCGATACGGACCGGGACGCCTTCCTGGGACAGTTCCGTGGCTGGCGGGAGCCGCTGGCCGTGGAACAGCGGACCAGCTTCGGCAGCGTAGCCGCCGGCTGGGCCCCCATCGCCGCCCTGCGGCTGGAGCTGGAGCTGGCCCCCGGCGAGGAAAAGACCTACCTCTTCCGGTTGGGCTACGTGGAGCTGCCCTGGGAGGAGAAGTTCACCGCCCTGAACGTCATCAACAAGGCCCCCGCCCACAAGCTGCTGGCGGCCTTTGAGACCGCGGCCCAGTTTGATACCGCCCTGGCGGAGCTGAAGGCCTACTGGGCCCAGCTGCTCTCCCGCTTCACGGTCCGCAGCAGCGAGGAAAAGCTGGACCGGATGGTAAACATTTGGAACCAGTATCAGTGCATGGTAACCTTTAATATGAGCCGGAGCGCCTCCTATTATGAGAGCGGCACGGGCCGGGGCATGGGCTTCCGGGACAGCTGTCAGGATCTGCTGGGCTTCGTCCACCTGATCCCCGAGCGGGCCCGGGAACGGATCATCGACATCGCCTCCATCCAGTTCGCCGACGGCTCCACCTATCACCAGTATCAGCCCCTGACCAAGCGGGGCAACGCCGACATCGGCTCCGGCTTCAACGACGACCCCCTGTGGCTGGTGGCCTGCACCTGCGCCTATATCCGTGAGACCGGCGACTTCGGCATTCTGGACGAGCACACGCCCTTCAACAACGAGGTCGGCACGGAAGTCCCCCTGCTGGAGCATCTGCGCCGCAGCGTGAACTATACTGTGACCCACAAGGGCCCCCACGGCCTGCCCTTGATCGGCCGGGCCGACTGGAACGACTGCCTGAATCTGAACTGCTTCAGCCTGACCCCCGGCGAGAGCTTCCAGACCTGTTCCAACTTTGAGAGCGGCAAGGCCGAGAGCGTCTTCATCGCCGCCATGTTCGTCAAGTACGGCACCGAATACGCGGAGCTCTGCGGCCGAATCGGTCTGAACGACGAGGCGGCAGCCGTCAGGGCTTCCGTGGCGGAGATGGAGTCCGCGGTCCTGGCTCACGGCTGGGACGGCGCCTGGTTCCGCCGGGCCTACGACGCCTTTGAGCGGCCCATCGGCAGCAAGGAAAACAAGGAGGGCAAGATCTTCATCGAGCCCCAGGGCTTCTGCGTGATGGCCGGCATCGGCGGCCCGGAATACGGCAGGAAGGCCCTGGAATCCGCCGAGCGCCTGCTGGGCAATGAATTCGGCATCGAGCTGCTGGCTCCCTGCTACAGCGAGTACCACGACTACCTGGGGGAGATTTCCTCCTATCCCCCGGGTTTCAAAGAAAACGGCTCCGTCTTCTGCCACAACAACCCCTGGATCACCCTGGGCTGGTGCAAGATCCGGGACGGCAACGCAGCCTTTGATCTATATACCCGCAACGCTCCCGCCTACATCGAGGACAAGAGCGAGATCCACCGCACCGAGCCCTACTGCTACAGCCAGACCATCGCCGGCCGGAACTCCCCGCGCTATGGCGAAGCCAAGAACGCCTGGCTCACCGGCACCGCTGCCTGGTCCTTTGTGGCGGTCAGCCAGGGCATCCTGGGCGTTCGCCCGGACTATAACGGTCTGACCGTGGATCCCTGCCTGCCCGATTCCATGGAGGGTTGCCGGATTAACCGCTTCTTCCGAGGGACCCGCTATGAGATCACGGTTCGCCGCGGAACAGACAAAGGGATGACTGTCGATGGACAGGCGGCAGGCGGCAGCACGATCCCGCTGACCAGCGCGCCGGTCTGCCGGGTCACGGTAACGATCTGAAACTGAGAAAGGGGCGAGCTATGAAACAGGCAACCGCGCTGTTCCTGGCAGTTCTTCTGCTGATCACCGCCGCGACAGGCTGCGCCGACTCCGGCGCGGTGCGGGATGGCCGCGACCGCCCATCCTCCTGCGGGCAGCTTCAGGTTCTGGACGGTAAGCTCTGTTCTGAGCAAGGCAAGCCCGTCATGCTCCGGGGCGTCAGCCTGAACGGATTGATCACCTCCGAGTCCTTCCTGAATGAGGAGCTTTTCCGGGAGCTTTCGCGAGACGACGGCGCAAATTTGATGCGGCTGGCCATGTACACCTACGGCGTGGGCATTGTCGGCTACTGTACCGGGGGAAACAAAGAACGCCACAAGGCGGATATCGCCAAGGGCGTCGAGCTGGCCAAGGCCGCGGATCTGTATGTGATCATCGACTGGAACATCCTCAGCGACGGCGATCCCAACCTGTACCTGGAGGAAGCAAAGCGCTTCTTCGCGGAAATGGCGGAGACCTACGGCAAAGAGAAGCACGTGCTCTACGAGATCTGCAACGAGCCCAACGGCGTGAGCTGGCCTGCCGTGAAGCAGTACGCCGAACAGATTATTCCCGTAATCCGGGAGAAAGCGCCGGAGGCCGTCATCCTGGTGGGCAATCCGGACTGGTCCAAAGACCTGTACAGCGTCGCCGCCGATCCCCTCGCCTTTGACAACGTCCTGTACAGCCTTCATTTTTACGCCGCCTCCCACGGGCAGTCCTACCGCGATATGGCGCAGACGGTCAGCCAAAACGGCCTGCCTGTTTTCGTCACCGAGTATGGCGTCACCGCCGCCAGCGGCGGTCATCCAAGAGATCTTGAAAGCGCAGACGCTTGGATCGAGTTGCTGGAACAAGAGGGGATCTCCTACTGTATGTGGTCCTTTTCGAAAGTGGCGGAAGCCTGTTCCGCTATTCGTTCCACGGTTCCGAAATACAGCGGCTTTACCCGTGAGGATTATACGGAAACCGGCCTGTGGCTTCTGAATACGCTGAAAAAGTATCCGCAGCAGCCCTGACAAGATTTCTGTTCGTTGAGCCAGGGCTTTGCCCTTGGAGGACCTTTCAACCCTCTAAATCCAGCTTTCTTCAGATTCCTCCTTGCGACGGACAAACTTGCCTTTGGCTGACGCTTCCCGCTGCCGGGTGCGTTCAGAATTTTCACCCTATAGAATGTGCGCTCACTGGGCACTCCATAAGAAGCAGCCGGTTTCCATTCTGGAGCCGACTGTTTTTTTACAGGAATTCTTTGATATCGTCCTCGGCGGCCCGGAGGAGCTGGACGCCGAGCTGCTGGACTGGCTCCGGCAGGCCTGCGAGTTCGGAAACAGGAGTTGAAGCATGATAAGCTATGAATACGGAGACCCCGCGTCCCGCCGGATTCTGATTCAGCCGGCGGACGAGCACGAGCTGGCCGGAATCGAGCGCGAGGCAGCGGCCATCGCGGCCCTGGCCGGGCCGGACTTCCGGCTGATCGCCGTGAAGATCGCGGATTGGAACCGGGAGCTGTCCCCCTGGGAGGCGCCCCCGGTCTTCGGGAAGGAAGGCTTCGGCGGCGGCGCGGAGGAGACCCTGGCGGAGATTTTGCTCCTCTGCGCGGAGGAAGGCAGGCGCTGCTTCCTCGGCGGCTACTCCCTCGCGGGGCTCTTCGCCCTCTGGGCCGCCTGCGAGACGGACGCCTTTGCAGGCGTGGCCGCCGCCTCCCCTTCCGTATGGTTCCCGGACTTTACGGACTATGTGAAAGCGCACGGGATTCGCTGCGGCCGGGTCTATTTGAGCCTGGGCGACCGGGAGGAAAAGACCCGGAATCCCGTCATGGCCGCCGTCGGAGACCGGATCCGGGAGCTCCACGCCCTCCTCGCGGCCCGGGGAACGGACTGCATTCTGGAATGGAATCCGGGGAATCACTTCCGGGAGCCGGAGCTCCGCACGGCAAGGGCCTTTGCCTGGCTGCTGCGGGAAGGCTGAAAACGCCTCCGGCGCGATGCCTTCTTACGAGATTCGGCGGGAACGGAGCTTTTCCTGCGGAAAACGCAAACCTGCAAAAGACAGCGGTCGGCGCGCTGCGGAGATCCGCAGCGCGCCGACCGCTGTCTTTTCCGTTTATTGCCGTCCGCCTGCGGAGCCGCATAGCCGCATCGAAGCCGGCTTCGATGGGGCGGATCGTTTCAAATCACAGCAGATCGAGCACTTGATCGTAAACGGCTTGGGAATGGGCCAGGGTCTCCCGAAGCAGACCCTCCCCCCGGAGGCGATAGGCCGCGGTTTGGGCTTCGTCCTTGAGGCTGCCCAGGTTGATGAGCACGTTCAGCCAGGCGCTCTGGACCGCGGCCCCAAGCATGAGGGCGGCGACGCCCAGATCGCTGACCGCGGCGGGATTGGTCTTGCCCACCATGCGCTCGACCAGCTTGACCGCGTCGAGGGACAGCTCCATCAAATGCAGAGGCGACTCGATGCAGAGGATCAGCGCCTCCCGGATCGCGGCGGTACGGAGGGTCTTCTCCTCCTCCGTCTCCCTGGGCAGGCTCGCGGCGGCGGTATAGCGCCGGAAGGCCTCGGTGTCGCGCTCCATGGCGGCCAGAAAGGCCGTGCGCAGGGCGGCGCTGCTTTCCATGCCGGCCCGGGCCTCCTCATGGAATTCCGCGTACTGGCTCCGGGTGACCGTCAGGGCGCTGACCATTTCAGCCAGAGCCGCGCCCAGAGAAGCGGCCATCGCCGCGGCGGAGCCGCCTCCCGGCGCGGCGGCGTTGGAGCCGAGCAGCTCAAAAAATGAACGGACAGGCAGATCGGAAAGCTCCATAGATACTCCTCCTTGTCCCGGTTGACACGGACCGGTTGCTTGAATGATGATTATTTATAGCGGATTCGGGTCAAAAAAGCAAGCATTATTTCGGTTTTTTGAAAAAAACCGGCGGGGCTTTTGATCGGCCCCGCTCCCGCGACGGCATATTGCAAAGCATCGCAGGCGGAATCCGCGGGAAAATTGACAGAACTTACAATTTTTCGCAAAACATCCTCTGCGGGGTTGACAGAACGACGCGGCCTGTGGTAGAGTAAGGGCATCGAGCAGGAAGCAATCCCACTGAGCATGAGAGGAAAAGCTATGGCATACCACCGTTTCATCAGCGATCTGACCCGAAACGCCCAGGGGCGCATTCCGCTTGTCGATGCGGGCGCTCTGCCCGTATACGACCATTGCGCGATTTTACCCGGCTTTTGCGATGTGCACGTGCACTATCGCGAGCCGGGTTTTTCTTATAAGGAGACCATTGCCAGCGGCTCCGCCGCCGCCGCCCGGGGCGGCTACACGGCGGTCTGCACGATGCCGAATCTGGACCCGGTTCCCGACAGCCCGGCCCATCTGGCGGTGCAGGAGGCGCTGATCCGGGCCCAGGCCCGCATCCGGGTCTATCCCTACGGCGCCATCACCGTGGGCGAGCGGGGCGAGAAGCTTGCCGCCATGGCGGAGCTGGCCCCCCGGGTGGTCGCCTTCTCCGACGACGGCAGAGGCGTCCAGCGCGACGAGCTCATGCGCGCCGCCATGCTGGAGGCCAAGCGCCTCGGCAAGCTCATCGCCGCCCACTGTGAGGACAACCGCCTGCTGCGGGGCGGCTATATCCACGACGGGGCCTACGCGAAGGCCCACGGCCACCCGGGGATCTGCTCCGAGAGCGAATGGGGCCAGATCCGGCGGGACCTGGAGCTGGT
>CAMVKI010000146.1 GCA_947168005.1 uncultured Clostridia bacterium | reverse complement strand
ACTCCGCTAAGATGGCCCGGGCCATCAACAACGCCAACGTCCTCTGCATGGGCGGCTGGATCGTGGGGCCGGAGATGGCCATTGAGATGGTCCGCGCCTTCCTGAACACCGCCTGGTGCCAGGACCTGGAGGACTGGCGGGCCGCCAATATGCACAAATTCGCCGCCCAGGTGGCGGCCATCGAGGATGGAATCTATGGGGCTTGAATTTATCTACACCCAGCCGGTCAAGATCTTCTTCGGGGCCGGGAAATTTGAGGACCTGGGGGCAATCCTGAAGGAGCTGGGCCTGCGCCGCTGCGTGGCGGTCTGCGATCCCTTCCTGCGGCCGGTAATCAGCGATATGGCGGAGCGGAGCTCCGCCATTGTGGCCGTCTACTCCGACATCCGGCCCAATCCCCAGCTCTCCGGCGCGGCGGCGGTGGCCGCTCTGATCCGGGAGCGGGAGGCCGACGGCGTGATCGGCGTCGGCGGAGGCTCCACCCTGGACACGGCGAAGTTCGCCGCGGCCATTGCCTGCAAGGGCGGCGAGGCCCTGGACTACTTCCGGGGCAGTCTGGTCTTCCCCCTGGACCACGTCCCCGTGGTCACGGTCCCGACCACCGCCGGCACCGGCAGCGAGGTGACCCAGGTTTCGGTCATGAGCTGCGGCAGTGAGAAGAAGACCATCAACCACCCGGCATTCATGCCCAAGGCCGCCATCGTGGACCCGCTTCTGACCCGCTCCGTGCCGCCCCGCACGACGATGAACACCGGCCTGGACGCCCTGGCCCACGCCCTGGAGGGCTGGTGGAGCCGGAACCACCAGCCCATCTCCGACCTCATGGCCGTCGAGGCCGTGCGGCTGGTCCTGGAGAACCTGGAGGCGGCCTGGCGGGACGGCTCCGACCTGGAGGCCCGGACCAACATGTCCCTGGCGGCCCTGCTGGGCGGCCTGGCCTTTGCCCTGCCCAAGACTGCGGGCTCCCACGCCTGCTCCTACCCCCTCTCCGAGGACTACGGCCTGCCCCACGGGGAGGCCTGCGCCTTCACCCTGGACAGCTTCGTGCGCATCAACGCCGACGCCCGGCTGGAGACCCTCTGCAAGCGGGCCGGGCTCTCCGGCACCGAGGAGCTGGCGGAGCGGATCGCCGCCCTGAAACAGCTGGGCGGCCTGCGGACCCGGCTGGCGGAGCTGGGCGAGGTGGACCTGGACAAGCTGGCCCACGACAGCGCCGTCCACCCCCTGATGAAGAACAACCCCGTCCCCATGGACGAGGCCGCCCTGCGGCGGATGTTTGAGCGGCTGGCATGAAGGGCGCGAAGACCTTCGGCATGATGGCCGGGATGATCCTGGCCTGGTCCGTCTATTACACGGTCTCCAAGCTCATGGTGGACGCCACGGGCTCGGCCTTTGCGGCGGGCTTCCTGCTGCGCTCCTTCGCCCTGATCTTTCTGACAATCCAGCTTCTGGCGGACGGGAGCCTTCCGCGGCTGTTCCGCCAGGGCAGGGCCGCCTGGCTGCTGGTCCTGATCGGCTGCTTCGGCTTCCTGCTGGACCTCTTTGCCAACCTGGGCTATGCCGGGGGCTCTCTGAGCACCGGCACGGCCCTGCTCAAGACCGACGTGCTGATGGTGAACCTGGTGACGGTGATCGTGCTCCGCAAGAAGCTCTACGCCACGGACTGGCTGGGCACCGGGATCATGCTCCTGGGCGTTCTGCTGGTGCTGGGGGTGGATTTCAAAGGCCTGCGCTTCGCCCCCACGGACCTCTTCTTCCTGGCCTCCGCCGCCTGCGTCACGGCCAACGCCTTCCTCATCAAGCGGGCCCAGGGGAAGTACGGGGCCGAGACCGACATGATCTCCTACTACAACAATTTCGTGGTGCTGGTCCTCTTTGCCGGCTTCACCCTGGCCCGGGGAGACCTGCGGGGCCTGGACGCCGGGAAACTTCCCGGCTTCTGGTGGCTGGCGGCCCTGGGAGGCCTGGCCCAGACGCTGATTTACTTCTTCTACTACCGCAACCTGAAGACCCACGAGGTCTGGGTGGTAAAGCTCTGGCTTCTGCTCATGCCCGTGGTGAGCTGCTTCATCGGCGTGGTCTTCCTCCGGGAGGAGCTGAGCGCCGCGAAGCTCCTCGGCATCGCCGTGGTACTCCTGGGCGCCGGGGTGCTCCTGCTCCGGGGAAAGCTGCACCGGGAGCAGGCCTCGTGAGACGCCTGCCGTAGGGGACGCTCTTACCCCGAAGGGGTGAGCGTCCAGGTCCGCCGAAGGCGGACAATTTGCCGCAGGCAAATCCGGGGCGGTTCCGACGACGCAGCGGCGAAACCGATACACCGTAGGGACAAGCCGTGCTTGTCCGCGTTTGCGAAGCAAACAATCGCCCGCAGGGCGATCTGACCGGGTGCGTCGCCGGATTTGCCCGCGGCAAATTGCATTCGTTCCGAATGCCGGACAAGCAAGGCTTGTCCCTACAATCTTTTTCGGCATTGCATCGCGCAACGGCGCAGGACGAGCCGAGTCAGCTTTATGGGAGGAAAATTGATGAACATGCTGGAAGCTTTACGTATGGCAAATCCAAATCTGCGTCTGTTCTCCGTTTTCGACCCGGCGTTTGCCCCCTACGGACGGGTGCTGGAGCTGCCCGGCGAGGACGCGCTGGCCGCGGCCATGGAAGGCACGCCCATCCCCGAAAGCGGCAACCGCTACGTCGCCTCCGACC
This sequence comes from uncultured Clostridia bacterium, assembly GCA_947168005.1. Classification (GTDB taxonomy): domain Bacteria; phylum Bacillota; class Clostridia; order Oscillospirales; family Oscillospiraceae; genus JAFRPC01. The sequence goes on along the minus strand of CAMVKI010000146.1, from coordinate 3,737 downwards.
CGGCGCTGGAGGCCCTGGAGGCCGTGGGGGCCGCGGGCCGGACCGTCTACGGCGGCATGAAGCTCCAGGCCGGATACTGCAATGGCCGGGGCTTCACCCTCAACGCCGAGGAATACCACAAGTGCAGCGAAGTCAACTACTCCACCACGGGCCTGGTGCTGCTCCTGGCCCTGCCCGGCGATCTGCGGGACCGGAGCCTGGACGCCGCCGCCGTGGTCGGCTTCTGGCTGCCGCCCCGGGTGGCCGTGGAGCTCCATCCTCTGGTCCTCCATTTCGCCCCCTGCCGGGTATCCGAGAAGGGCTTCAACTGCCTGGTGCTCCTGACGAAGGGCACCAACGAGGCCCTGCCCGCGGTCGATCCGGCCGCCGAGGGGGAGGAGGCCCTGCTCTGGATGCGGAACAAGTGGCTGCTCTGCCACCCGGAGTCGCCCCAGGCCGCCAAGGGCGCCTTCGTGGGCATCCGGGGCGAGAACCTGCGCCTGCGGCTGCCCTGAGCGAATTGGAAAGAGGGAGACGGATGAAACACGTCAGAATCTACGGCACCCTGGGCCCGGCCTGCGCGGACCGGGAGACCCTGGGGGAGATGTTCCGCGCCGGGATGGACGGCCTGCGGCTGAATCTGTCCCACAGCGGCCTGGAGGCCTCGGCGGGGCTGATCGAGGCCTTTCGCGGGGCCGCGGCGGACTGCGGCAAAAGGCCGGAGCTGCTGATCGACATGCAGGGGCCCGAGCTCCGCGTGGGGACCCTTGGGGCCCCGATCCCGCTGGGGGTCGGGGAGGCGCTTGCCCCGGAGGCGATCCCCTTCCCGAAGGAAGTGCGGGAGGCCCTGGCCGGGGCCGCGCCGGGTCAAGAGCTTCTGCTGGACGACGGAAAGCTCCTGCTGGCGCTGGAGCGGAGCGAGGCCGGAGCCCGGCTTCGGGTGCTCCGGGGCGGCCTGCTGGAGAGCCGGAAGAGCGTGGCCCTGCCGGGCTGTGAGATCCGGACCCCCGCTGTGACGGAGGGGGACCGGGCCCAGCTCCGCCGGGCTCGGGACTTCGGCGTCACGGCGGTGATGCAGCCCTTTGTCCGGGGACCCGAGGACCTGAGGGAGCTCCGCCGGGCTTTGGCCGAGGCGGGCTGCCCGGAGCTGCGGATCCTCGCCAAGATCGAGAACCGGGCCGGGCTCGAACGGCTGGCCGAGCTGATCCCCTGCTGCGACGAGATCGTCATTGCCCGGGGGGACCTGGGCAACGCCATGGAGCTCTGGGAGCTCCCGGCGGCCCAGAAGCGGATCGCCGCGGCCTGCCGGGCCGCGGGCCGGGACTTTATGGTGGTGACCCAGATGCTGGACTCCATGACCCACCGGCCCGTTCCCACCCGGGCGGAGGTCTGCGACGTCTTCAACGCGGTCCTGGACGGGGCCGCCTCGGTGATGGTCACCGGCGAGACCGCCGCGGGGGAGTACCCGGTCCAGGTGATCCGCTATCTGGCGAACACCGCCCGGGAGGCGGAGACTTACCTGGAACGGGAAGCGCTCACCCGCCCGGACATCATTGAAAATTGAAAATGGAAACTTGAAAATTGCGGGATCGTTCAAATTGCCATTTGAACGATGGAAAAGGATTAGGAAGCAGTTCCGAAACGATTCTGTTTCGTTTTCCAAATGGCAATTTGGAAAACACCTTCATTCGTCCGGAGGTGCAATCGTGCTGTATAGTTTGTGTTATTTCTCTCCGCTGGGAGAGATCCTTTTGACCGGCGACGGGGAGGCCCTGACCGGGCTCTGGTTCGAGGGGCAGAAGTCGCCCGTGGACCCGTCGCAAGCGCGGCGGGCGGAGGGCTCGCTTCCGGGCATCGCGGAGGCGGTCCGCTGGCTCGAGCTCTATTTTGCCGGGCAAAGGCCGGATTTCACCCCGGCCCTGCGGCCGGAGGGGACGGCCTTTCAGCGGGAGGTCTGGGCGCTGCTTCTGGAGATCCCCTATGGGCAGACGACGAGCTATGGCGCCCTGGCGCAGCGCCTCGCGGCGCGGCGCGGGATTCCGCGCATGGCCGCCCAGGCCGTGGGCGGGGCTGTGGGAGCCAACCCGGTTTCGATCATCGTCCCCTGCCACCGGGTCCTCGGCGCAGACGGCAGTCTGACGGGCTACGCCGGAGGCCTGGACCGCAAGCGTCGCCTCCTGGAGCTGGAACGATAAATTGCGGGACGAAAAAACGAGCGTTTTTGACGCTCGTTTTTTCGTCCCGCAAGGAAGCTCAGTTCAGCTCCGCCCAGGCCTCTTGGAGCTTATCGATGATGGGAAGACCCTGGGGGCAGGCGGCCTCGCAGGCGCCGCAGCCGATGCAGCGGTCGGCCCCGGCGTCCTTTTCCCGGATGCGGCGGAGGCCCCAGTCCTTGGCCGGGTCGATCTGGTAGAGGGAGACGTTGTTCCAGACGGAGAAGAGCTCCGGAATGTTGACCCCGTTGGGGCAGGGCATACAGTACCGGCAGCCGGTGCAGCCGATCTTCGTCCGGCTCAGATAGGCCGCCCGCACGTCCTCCATGAGCCGCAGCTCCTCGTAGTCCATGATGCCGGGCTCCACGGTGTCGAAGATCCGCAGGTTCTCCTCGATTTGCGACCGTTCGTTGCAGCCCGAGAGGACCACGCTGACCTCCGGATGGTTGCAGAGCCAGCGGAAGGCCCACTCCACGGCGGAGCGCTTCACCGGGAAGGCGTCGTAGAGGGCCTGGACGTTCTCCGGGGCCCTGGACAGTCTGCCGCCCAGCAGACCCTCCATGATGACCACGGGGATGCCCTTGGACCCGGCCAGCTCCAGGCCCCGGGTGCCGGCCTGGTTGTTCACGTCCATAAAGTTGTACTGGATCTGGACCATATCCCAGTCCCAGTCGTTCAGAATGTACTCGAACTCCTCGTAGGGGCCGTGGAAGGAGAAGCACTTGTAGCGGATCTTTCCGGCCTTCTTCATGTCGTCGAAGAATTTGGGCGCGCCGATGGCCTTGAACTTCTCCCAGGACTCCCGGTTGATGCCATGCATCAGATAGAAGTCGATATGGTCCGTCTGGAGCTTTTCCAGCTCCTCGGCCAGCAGGGCCTCCATGCTCGCCCGGTCGTGGACGGCGTGAAGAGGCATCTTGGTGGCGATGGTGACCTTCTCCCGGTAGCCGTCCCGCAGGGCCTTGCCCAGGACGGTCTCGGAGGTCTTGTCCAGATAGACGTAGGCGGTGTCGATGTAGCTGACGCCGCCGTCGATGGCCTGGCGGATCAGGGCGACGGCCTTCTCCTCATCGATGACGCCGTCGCCGCTGGGGGCGCCGTTGAAGCGCATACAGCCCAGGCCGAAGGCGGAGGCTTTGATGCCCAGCTTGCCCATGGTGCGGTATTTCATGGCGGTTCCTCCTTCTTTGAATTTGTGGAAATTGGAAATTGACAGTTTTTTCACGGTATTGTATAATCATTCTATACCTGAATACCGCTTCAAGTCAAGGGGTTTTTGCACTTTTTCAACCGGACCCGGGCGGCGGGGAGAGGGATCAGGGATCAAGGATCAGGGTGGGGGAAGGGAAGAAGGGCAAGGGATCAGGGATGCCCGCCCGCAGCGGCGCACAGTGTGCGCCACGGGTTCCCCGCTCGGAACAGGCAACAGGCAACAGGCAACAGGCAACAGGGAACGGCCCCGCCCGTAGGGACGGCACTCTGCCGTCCGGGGTTCCCCGCTCGGGACAAGGCAGCAGGCGCGGCTGTAGCGCCGGCAATCTGCCG
>CAMVKI010000145.1 GCA_947168005.1 uncultured Clostridia bacterium | reverse complement strand
AGCAGCTGGGCTTTGCCGACAAGATCACCCACATCTCCACCGGCGGCGGCGCCTCTCTGGAGTTCCTGGAGGGCCTGGAGCTGCCCGGCATTGCCTGCCTGGAGGATCGGTAAGACAAGTCAGCATCTCGCCGGTTTCGACACATGAATATTCTGTTTTTCCTCACGCCGAAAGCGAACTGTGAGGTACTGTACGACGACGAATCCCTCCGGGAAGCCCTGGAGCGCATGGAGCTTTCCGGCTACGCGGCCCTGCCGATCATTCGCAAGGAGGACGGCTCCTACCGCGGAACCTTGACGGACGGAGATCTGCTCTGGGCGCTGAAAAATCACTGCGGCTTCGATCTCAAGGAGGCCCAGGCCCACGGCATCATGGAGATTGCGCACCACAAGGACTATCAGCCGGTCTCCGTTTCGACGGACATCAGCGATCTGCTGCAAAAATCCCTCGAGCAAAACTTCATTCCGGTTGTGGATGACCGCGGCACCTTTATCGGTATCGTCACAAGAAAATCCATTTTGGCAAATTATATCTCAGCCGGCGGTCAGGCCGCCGCAAGCGAATAGGATACAAAAAAACGGGAGCGAAAACTCCCGTTTTTTTGTCTATGAAATTTGGAACCAGGCTTCCTCCGGCTTCAGGGGCTCCTGGGTGAGCGGTATGCCGTTCTCATAGATCAGCACCGCGTCCACCTCCGGCAGAGAGCTCAGGGTCGCTGCGATACAGCGTAAGGCAAGCTCCCGCTCCATCTCCTCCGCAGGAAGCGAACCGGCCTCCAAATCCAGGGTGCAGAGTCTGTCCTCCGTGGATACCGAAAGAAGGGTCGGCTGCTGGGCAAAGGGTGTATCGAGTCCGTTCTTTGCCGTCCGCGAAAACAGCGCCTGAAGCAGAGCCTCCTCCTTGGACGCGCCGCCCCTTGCTCTGGCCCGAACAGTCAGACGGTGCAGACGGTAGCTCCGCTGACCGGGAAGGCACAGCTCCCCGAGAAATTCGCCGAGCTCCTCCCGTACGGGGCCGATCACGGAGCTGTCCGAGGTCCAGGGATCGGAAAGATCCAGATAGGGATAGTCGGTATTGCTGCCCGGCCGGAGCTGCAAGCCGGATTTATAAATCTGAACCTGATTGACGGTGTTCAGCTCACAGAGGGTGTTGACGACGCTCAGAATTGCCAGAGTCTGTCCCTGCTCGGTTTCCGGAGCGTTTACAAAGAAATCCGGATAGAAGTCCACGGTGCAGACGCCGTTCCTGACGCTGACGTCCTCCATGACTCTCGAACCGGGGGGCAGGGGAGACTTCATGCCGGCGCTTTGCGGACCCGCCAGCAGAAGCTCCAGAAGATAAGAGGGGAGAAGCTCTTCGCTTACGGGCTCAATGCTGCGCTTCTCCGGCAGCAGCAGCCGCCCGCTTTCATCGGAAAAAAAGAGGGTAATCTCTACGTCGTCCGAGGGTGTGCCGGTGTCATAGAGCAGAATCCCGTCGTTTGAAAACCAGCGTTCGTCCAGAACGGGGGAGCCGGAGGTTTTGACTTGAATATTTACATATTGTACGCCATCCAGGGCAAAGCCCGTCTTGGCAAGGCAGGCGTAAGCGAGGGTGTGCTCAAAGCTCGCGGTCGTGCTGGATTTGCGGGTCAGCTTCAGGACCAGGGTGTCGTTTCCGCTGCGGAATACGTCGGCAAGGAGGATATCCGAGGAGAAGGGAAGAATCAGGTCCTTGGATTTCGGCCCTTCAAAATAGAGCTTGAAGACATTGTAATCTGTTACGGGTTTCTCCTTCAGGTCGCCGATTTCCGCCCGAATGACCCCATCCTCGGCGGAATAGTCCTTCTGAACGGTGCGGTAATAGAGCGTGACCGGCTGCTGAATCAGGTCCTGTGACTCTGCTTTCCCGCAGGCGCAGAGCACAAGCAGGAGCAGACTCAGCAAGAGAAACGCTTTTTTCATGACGACGCCTCCTCGCTTTGCTGATAGGACGGGAAGCTCAGACGGAAGCAGGAGCCGCCCTGAGCTCCGTCTGTGACGGAGATGGAACCGTCGTTCCGGGCAACCATATCGGATACGATGGACAGGCCGAGCCCGGCGCCGCCGGCCTTGCGGGAACGGGCCTTGTCCACGCGGTAGAAGCGCTCGAAGACATGGGGCTTCTCCGCGTCCGGAATGCCGACGCCGGTGTCCTCCACGCTGATAATCACGTTTTCGGAAACGCTGTGAATTCTCACCGTCACGCTGCCCTTGTCCGTATTGTACTTGATGCCGTTCTCCGCCAGGTTGAACAGGATTTGATAGAGATCGTCTTCCGTGGCGAGGATCGTGGCGTCCTCCGCCGCGTCGAGCTCCAGGCGGACATTGTTCTTTCTGGCAACGGGCGTCAGACGCCGCAGAACACGGTCCGCCACGGGCGTCACCGCCACGGGCCGACGCTCCTCCGCCGGCTGATTGTCCAGACGGGTGAGCTCCAGGAGCTTCTGGGAGATGCGATTCAGCCGCTCCGCCTCGTCGCCCACGTCGGCGACGAATTCCCGCATGGTCGCCCGGTCCATGTCGTTTTGCAGGATCGAATCCGTCAGCAGCTTGATGGAGGCCAGGGGGGTCTTCAGCTCGTGGGAAGCGTTGGAGACGAACTGCTTCCGCACCTCCTCCGATTGATGGAGGCGCTGGCCGAGATGGTTGAAGGCAATACTGAGCCGGGCAACCTCATCCCGCCCGCGCTCGGAAAGCCGGACGGAATAGTCGCCGCCGTGCATCTTCTGAACCGAATCCACAAGCTTGCCCATGCGCCGGGAGAAGAGGATGGAGAAGAGGATGGAGAACAGAATAACCAGAAGCTCCATGCCAAAGGAAATCCCATGGATGGTGCGCTGAATATCCGAAATCAGGGCAGCCTGGACCGGATCGCGTTCCACAAGATAGACCGCCCCGATGGTGCGGTTGAAGGAAACAATGGGGATTGCCGCCCTGGTAATGATCTGCTCCTCGTTCCAGCGAACATAAACCGCGTCGTTGCCCTCCAGCGCCTCGGTGATTTCGGGGAAAAAAACGTAAGGTCCTTTCTTGACGGACTCGTTCTGGGAATCGTAGATGCAGCGGGCGTCAGTGTCTGTGACCAGAATGCGGGAGGTGTGAATATCCGTCATGGCCTGCAGCGTGGCGCTCACGTTGACATAGTTGAGCTTCTTATTGCCGGACAGAGCGGAGACGATAAACTGCGCTTTGTCGAGGATGGCGTTGCGCTTTGCCGAAAAGGTCATTCTGCGGAGCGAGATGGGTGTGTAGATATTCAGAAACAGCAAAACAACCGTGATAATCAAAATATAGGCCGCCGCATAGCGGGGCTGAGAGCCCAGCAGAAACCGGCCTGCTTTCGTATCAGACCTTGAAATAGTACCCAACCCCCCACTTAGTCAGAATATGCTCCGGCCTGGCCGGGTCCCGCTCCAGCTTTTCGCGGATACGGCGGATATGGACGTCCACGGTCCGAATATCGCTGCGGTAATCGTCGCCCCAGATAATATCCAGCAGGTTTTCCCGGGAATAGACCCGGTTCGGGTTCCGGATCAGGAGCTCCACCAGGTCGAATTCCTTGGCCGTCAGCTCCACGGAGATCCCGTTTTTGTAGGTGTTCCGGCTCTGGGGGTCCAGGGTGATGGAGCCGCGAACAATCCGGGTGTCCTTTTCGGTCCGGGAGGTCCGCTTCAGAATGGCGCGAATCCGGGCCTTCAGCTCGAGAATGTTGAAGGGCTTGGTCAGGTAGTCGTCGGCGCCGCAGTCAAAGCCCAGGAGCTTGTCCATGTCCTCGGTCTTGGCCGTCAGCATAATGATGGGCACGTCAGAAAATTGGCGGATTTTGCGGCAGGCCTCCAGACCGTCCATGACGGGCATCATCACGTCCAGTACGATCAGGCGAACGTCCGGGTCCTGGGCCAGCCGGACGGCGTCCAGCCCATTGGAGCCGGAGACCACCTGATAGCCTTCGCTTTCGAGATTGTAGCTGATCCCCTTGACCAGCTTTTCTTCATCGTCAATGATCAGAATTTTCATGGCTGTCCTCCACATAGACCAAATCGCGAAGCCCGGCAAAGATCCCTTCGCCGATGCCGTTTACCTTCATCAAATCGCTCGCCTGCAAGAACGGACCGTTTTCCTCCCGATACTGGAGAATCCGCCGGGCCCGCGTCTCTCCGATGCCCGGAAGCTCCATCAGCTCCTCCAGCGTCGCCCGGTTGAGCTCGAGCAGTCCGGGGCTTTCGTCCTCTGACGCCTGGGTCGGCGCCGGAGGCAGGCTGCGAAGCGGCGAGGCTTCCGTGAACGGCGTGGCTTCCGTGCGTGTCGGCGCCCGCTGGGTGCTGAGGACAGGCCCCTTCACCGAGCGTCTGCCAAGGAAAAACCCGCCCATCACCAGCAAAAAACAGAGGGCCAGGGCCGGAAACAGAAATCTGCGAAATTGTTGCATGGGAAGTTCCTGTCCTTTCCGTTGACAAGTTGCGATTTTCTGCTATAATAGATAAAAGAGTGTGCGTTCAGAGACAACGGGGCTCCGTGAACGCCCGCCCTCTGTTCCTATTATATCACAGCTTGCCCGTCAAGAGCAACTTCGATTTGAAAAAAATGGAGAAAACAATGAAAAAAACCAGACTCCTTTCCATTCTTCTGGCGCTGCTTTCGCTGGTGACCCTGCTCTGTCCGGCGGCAATGGCCGCTGAGACCGAAGCGGAGGTCCCCGAGACCGTCGAAGCCACCGAGCCCGCCTGGGCCGACGATCCCACCGGCTACCGGGAAAATCTGCTGGCCGGCGCGCCGGAATACGAGGCGGGCTGCGAGACGGCGCTGCTTCTGGAGCTCAACTCCGGCATCGTGGTCTACGCAAAGAACGCCGAGAACACGGTCTATCCCGCCAGCCTGACGAAGATCATGACCTGCATGGTCGCACTTCAATATGCGGAAAAGGATCTGGATAAGATGGTCACAGTCTCGGAAACCGCCCTGGAGGGCATTGCCGAGGCCGGCGGCGAGCTGCGCCTTCAGGCAGGGGAGCGGCTGACCCTGCGGGATCTGCTCTACTTCCTGATGGTCAGCTCCACCAATGAGGCCGGCAATGTAATCGGCGAGTATGTGGCCGCGGATATTCCGTCCTTTGTCAATCTGATGAACAAAACCGCCCAGTCTCTGGGCTGTACGGGGACGCATTTTGCCAACACCCACGGCCTGCACGATCCCAACCACTACACCACCGCCCGGGATCTGAGCATTATCACCCGCAAGGCCCTGACCTACGAGACCTTCCGGGAAATCTGCAACACCTCGGAGTACACGGTCCAGGCCACAAATCTCTCCCAAAAAAGAAAACTGACCTCCACCAACAGCCTGATTGTGAAGGACGGCAGCCGCTACCTCTCCGACAACGGAAAGTACTACTCTTATTATCTGAAGAACGCCTTCGGCATCAAGACCGGCTACACCAGCGCCGCGGGCCGCTGCGTTATCTCCCGGGCCTCCGATGAAAACATGGACCTGCTCTGCATCATCATGGGAGCCCAGACCCGCATGATGTCCGACGGCAGCGTGCGCTATGACAACTTCGTGGAAGCGAAAAAGCTGTTCAACTACGGCTTCAGCAACTTTGCCTACGCCAAGATTGCCGTAGCCGGGATCTCTCCGATGTACCCGGTTTCGGTAGAATATGCCAGGGATAAGCGGGGCGTTGTGCTGATCCCCTCCACCGACGTCAACTGCCTCCTGCCCCAGGAGTACGACAAGGAAAGGGTCACCACCCGCTATGAGCTCAAGGATCCCAAGGGCCTGACGGCCCCCTTGGAGCAGGGTCAGAAGGTGGGAACCCTCTATGTGTCCTACGACGGCACCGTCGTCGGCTTTACCGATCTGGAAACCCTGACCGCGGTGGAAGAGCTGCCCGTGGACAAGGCCATCGCCGATCTGACCGGTAAGGACACGCCGGATGAGGAAAAGACGACGCTCCAAAAGGTTTTCCACTACTGGTACTTGCTGTTCATCGTCCTCGCAGTGCTGGTAATCCTCCTGGTTCTTCGCAATTCCATCTACCGTCACCGCCGGAAGAAGGAAATCGAACGCCGCAGAAAGCGCGCCATCACCCGCGACCGACGTTACGCGGAGCAGCAGCGTTCTCAGCAGCAGCCTTCGTCCCGGCAGCGCACTGCCCAGCCCCGGCAGCCAAGACAGTCCGGCGAGGAGCCGACCATCCGGATTCCGCCCGCCAATCGGGGAGGCCGTCCGTGAGCGCCCTGGGCGTTCCCTCCGCGTGGGAGGAGCTGCGCAGCCGCTGCGAGGCCTGTCATGCCTGCGAGCTGGGTCGGACCCGCAACAAGCTGGTCTTCGGCGTGGGAAAGCAGGACAGCCCGGTTTTGTTTGTCGGCGAAGGGCCCGGCCAGCAGGAGGACCTGCAGGGCGAGCCCTTCGTTGGCGCGGCCGGGAAGCTCCTGGACGAAATGCTCTCCA
>CAMVKI010000144.1 GCA_947168005.1 uncultured Clostridia bacterium | reverse complement strand
GTCGCAGCCCAGGACGATGGCGTCCTCGATGGCGACCATGTAGTCGGAGTCGTAGGCGCCGCCGCCGGAGCCGAAGACCTTCATGACGAAGAGCTGGGCGTCAGGGGCCATGCCCACAGCCCGGACGGTGGAGGCCGCGTCGTTGTAGGCGCTGCCGTTCTTGATGAAGCGGTTGGCCGCGGCGATGCCGGCCACGTGGGAGCCGTGCTCTCCCTGGGTGTCGCTCATGTGGTTGATGGTGGTGTTCTCATCCACGTAGTTGTAACCGAAGGGGATCTTGGCGGAGACGTAGGCCGCCCCGGAGCCGTTGAGCTGGCTCTTGATGGCGTTCAGATCGGACTGGGTGAAGAGGCTGACGGTCTTGCCGGTCTGTTGGATGGCGTAGTTGAAGGCGTCGGCGTTGAAGCTCTGGTGGGTGGTGTCCAGGCCGGTGTCGATGATGGCGATCCGGGAGCCCGCGCCGGTGTAGCCCTCGGCCCAGGCCTCTGCCGCGCCCACCATGTAGGTAGAGGTGTTGGAGGTGTTGGGCTCGGCTTCCTCGGCGTTCACCGGCTCCGGGGCGTCGTAGCGGGTCTCAAGCTCCACGGACTTGACGCCCGGGACGGCCCTGATCCGCTGAATGTCGCCGTAACGGACCTCGGCGGAGAGGACGTTCAGCAGGAGGGTCATGCTGTGCTTGACGTTGAGGGGAGCGCCGATGGCTTCCTCGATTTGGCCGCGGACCCGGGCCTGGGCGGCCTTCAGCCCGTCGCGGTAGCTGACCGCGTCGGCGTTGGCTGCCACGGCGTCCAGGCTGTAGCCCGCGTCGAAGACAGAGGGCGCTTCCAGTTCGATAGCGACACGGACGAGCTCGTTGGCCGCGTGTTCCTCCATACCCAGGCCCTCGGAAAGGACCGGCTCCGTCTCAGAGGCGGCTTTCCTGCCGTCCTCCGCCGCCAGGGCGGGCACGAGCAGAGTCGCCAGCAGGGAGACGACGAGCAGGAGGCAGAACAAACGGCGGATGGGGGTTGCGTGTTGCATAGAGTTTGCTCCTTTTCTTTATTTATCATGTTTCCATGACAGTTCACGTTCAAATTGCCCGCTGGAGAATGGCGGCGAAGGCCTCCAGGCCGATCCGGTCCTCCTCGGTGAAGCGGCCCGGGCTGGGGCTGTCCAGGTCCAGGACGCCGACAACCCTGCCGTCCTTCCGCAGGGGGACGACGATCTCCGAGTTGGAAGCGCTGTCGCAGGCGATATGGCCCCGGAAGGCGTGGACGTCCTCCACCACCAGACTCCGGTCCTCGGCGGCGGCGGTGCCGCAGACCCCCCGGCCCAGGGGGATCTCGATGCAGGCGGTCTTGCCCTGGAAGGGTCCCAGAACCAGCTTCTTCTCCTCCAACAGATAGAAGCCCGCCCAGTTCAGGTCAGGCAGCGCATACCAGAGCAGGGCGGCGGCGTTGGCAAGGTTGGCAATCGGGTGGGGAATGCCCTCCGTCAGCGCGGCAAGCTGGGCGTTCAAAGCGGTATAGTCGGTCATAATCGGACCTCCTTGTTTTTTCTCTATTTTATCACAGAGTCCGCTGAATTGCAATTGCATTTCCTCCGCCGATGTGCTATAATATTCAGAGATAAACGAAAAAGGATGTCACACATGGAATATATCACCCGTTCCGCCGCTGAGACGGAACAGCTTGGCGCACGGCTGGCGGAGCGTCTTTCGCCCGGGGACGTGATCGCCCTCCGGGGCGGCCTGGGGGCCGGGAAGACGGCCTTCACCCGGGGCCTGGCCCGGGGGCTCGGGATCGAAGACCCGGTCACCTCCCCCACCTACACCATCGTCAACGAATATCCCCAGGGGCGGCTGCCCCTGTTCCACTTCGACATGTACCGGCTCCGCGGCGCGGAGGAGCTCTTCGACCTGGGCTGGGAGGACTATCTCGACCGGGGCGGAGTCTGCGCCGTAGAGTGGAGCGAGAACGTCTGGGAGGCCCTGGAGGCCCCCCTCGTGGTCTCCATCGAGCGGGACCCGGCGGACGACGGGCTCCGGCGCATCACCATCACAGGAGGACGGCATGAAGATCTTAGCCTTTGAGACCTCCGCCAAGGCGGCCTCCGCCGCCCTGCTGGAGGACGGTCGGCTCCTCGGGGAGTACTATCAGAACAGCGGCCAAACCCACAGCCGGACCGTGATGAAGCTGGCCAAGGATCTGCTGGACAACTGCGAGCTCTCCCCCGCCGAGCTGGACCTGATCGCCTGGGCCAACGGCCCCGGCAGCTTCACCGGCGTGCGCATCGGCGCCGCGGCGGCCAAGGGCCTCTGCTGGGGCCGGGAGCTGCCCTGCGTGCCGGTCTCCACTCTGGAGGCCATGGCCTGGAGCGCGGGAGCCTGGGAGGGCCCGGTCTGCTGCTGCATGGACGCCCGCCGCAGCCAGGTCTACAACGCGATCTTTACACGCGAAAACGGCAGTCTGCGCCGTCTCCGGGAGGACCGGGCGATCTCCATCGAGGAGCTGGCCGCAGACCTGGCCTCCATCTCAGGGGCCGTCCTCCTCGTGGGCGACGGCGCGGCCCTGGTGTACGAAACCCTCTGCGCCGGGCGGGCGGCCCCCGAGTGTTCCTCCGTAGGGGCCGATGCCCACATCGGCCCTGCCCGCAGATTGGTCCTGGCCCCCGAGTACAGCCGCCAGCAGCGGGCCTCCGGCGTCGCCCTGGCCGCCTGGGCCGCCCTCCAAGCCGGCGCGGCGCCCGTCAGCGCCTCCGCCGTCGTCCCCAACTACCTCCGCCTCTCCCAGGCCGAACGCGAGCGGCTGGAACGGGAAGCACCGTAGGCCGCGCCTGTAGGGACAAGCATTGCTTGTCCGCCGTTCCCCGTCGGGAACAAATGAATAATGAATAGTGAATAATGAATAATTGTGGTATCGTTCAAATTGCCATTTGAACGATGGAAAAGAATCAGGAAGCGGTTCCAAATCCTTTTTTTCGTTTTCCATATGGCAATTTGGAAAATCCCGAAAGTTTCAATTTTCAACTTTCAATTCTCACCGAACGGGGACTATGCCGGTAAATTGCCGTCCCTCCAAGCGGGACCCTCGCCCCGAACCGTATTCGTCTACCCTCCACGTACCGTGGATCGAAATACATCCTATATTATCGAAAAGGAGAAACAACTATGGCTTCCTTACACGTATTGGAACATCCGCTGATCCAGCACAAGCTGGGCATTCTGCGGGATAAGAACACCGGCGTCAAGGAGTTCCGCGAGCTGGTGGGCGAAATCGCCCAGCTCATGTGCTACGAGGCGACCCGGAACCTCGCCACCGAGGAGGTGGAGATCGAGACCCCCGTGGCAAAGGCCACCGTCCGGATGCTGGCGGGCAAGAAGCTTGCCATCGTCCCCATCCTCCGGGCCGGTCTGGGCATGGTGGACCCCATCATCGACCTGATCCCCTCCGCCAAGGTGGGCCACATCGGCCTCTACCGGGACCCCGAAACCCATCTGCCCGTGGAGTACTACTGCAAGATGCCCCCCGACATCTCCGAGCGCCAGGTCTTCGTGGTAGACCCCATGCTCGCCACCGGCGGCAGCGCCTCCGCGGCCATCTCCCTGCTGAAGGAGAAGTACGGCTGCAAGAACATCGTTCTCATGGACATCATCGCCGCCCCCGAGGGCGTTGCCGTGATCCGCAGGGATCACCCCGACGTGGAGCTCTTCGTGGCGGCCGTGGATGAAAAGCTCAACGAGCACGCCTACATCGTGCCCGGTCTGGGCGACGCGGGGGACCGGATCTTCGGGACAAAATAAACATGGAAGTTCTTCTCTCTATCGCGGTCTCCCTCTTTGCGGGACTGATCCTTTCCCGGGTGGTGAAGCCTCTGAAGCTTCCCGCCGTCACCGGCTATCTGATCGCCGGTCTGCTCATCGGCCCCTTCGTGCTGGGCCGGCTGGGGGTCGAGGGCATCGGCTTCACCAGCTTCAACGAGGTATCCGTTCTCAAGCCCATCTCCGACGTGGCCCTGGGATTCATCGCCTTCGCCATCGGCAACGAGTTCCGCCTCAAGCAGCTCAAGACCATCGGCCGGCAGGCCACGGTCGTCGCCGTCTTCCAGGCCCTTTCCGCGACGATTCTGGTGGACCTGGGCCTGCTGGGCCTCCACCTGCTGATGCCCGACAAGATCAACGTGGCCGACTGCATCACCCTGGGCGCCATCGCCACGGCCACGGCCCCGGCGGCCACCCTCATGGTCGTCAACCAGTACAAGGCCAAGGGTCCCCTGGTGGACATCCTGCTGCCCATCGTCGCCCTGGACGACGCCGTGGGTCTCATCGTCTTCGCCGTCAGCTTCGGCATTGCCAAGAGCCTGGTCAGCGGCGTGGGCGTCAGCCTGGTCTCCGTCCTGGTGAACCCCCTGCTGGAGGTCTTCGCCTCCCTGGCCCTGGGCACGGTGCTGGGCCTGATCTACACCTGGTTCGAGCGCTTCTTCCACTCCCGCTCCAAGCGGCTCTGCGTGGCAATCACCTTCGTGGTCTTCGCCGTGTCCCTGTCCATGCTGCGCATCGACCTGGGCGCCGAGGTGGAGCTCGGCTTCTCTCCCCTGCTGGTCTGCATGATGATGGCCACGGTCTTCTGCAACATCTGCCCCAGCTCCGAGGAGCTCATGGCAAAGACGGACCGCTGGACCGCGCCCCTCTTCGTGCTCTTCTTCGTCATCAGCGGCGCGGAGCTGGACCTCTCGGTCTTCAAGGACTGGGTTGCGGTCCTCGTCGGCGCGGCCTACATCCTTCTGCGTTCCACGGGCAAGATCTGCGGTGCCACCATCTCCTCGAAGCTGACCAAGTGCAGCCCGACCATCCAGAAATGGCTGGGCATCACCCTCCTGCCCCAGGCCGGCGTGGCCCTGGGCATGTCCCTGACGGTCTCCACCCAGCTGGGGCCCGACGGAGCCGTGATCCGCTCCATCGTGCTCTTCTCCGTGCTGATCTACGAGCTGGTCGGCCCCATGCTGACCAAGATCGCCCTGACCAAGGCCGGCGAGATCTCCCCCAAGGAGCTCAACCCGCCCCACCCCGAGCAAAAGCGCCACCGCGCGAAAGCGTAAAAAGACAGGGGACGCTTCCTTGTCTGCGAATCGCAGACAAGGAAGCGTCCCCTATTACATACTTCCTCTGTCACCGGCCCCAACTTCTCCGCGCTCTTCAGCGCCTTCAGCCGCTCCTCGGCGGTCTTGATCCGGCTCTTGAGCCCGTCCGCGGAGGCCTTCCGCGCAATCTCGACCTTCTTCTCCCGCGCCTGCACCGCGCAGCTCTGCTCTGTAGGGACGGCACCCTGCCGTCCGCGTTCCTCCGTAGGGACGGCACTCTTCCGTCCGTTCCTCCTGTAGGGACGGCACTCTGCCGTCCGCGTTCCTCCGTAGGGACGGCACTCTGCCGTCCGCGTTCCTCCGTAGGGGCGCTCATTGAGCGCCCGCCGTTCCCCTCGTTGTCATTGCGAGGCGCCTCCGGCGCCGTGGCAATCCGTTCCCCCGTCTCCAAGCCTTCCCCTTGAGGGGAAGGTGCCTCGCTCCGCGAGGCGGATGAGGTGGAGCCCCGTTCCTCCGGCCCATTCTCCTTCCCGATCCAGTCCACGAAACACATGGGGCGGTCCTTTTGTGCACTTCTCTCTTGTGTTTTTTCAACACAAAAGGACCGTCTCTGTGTGTTCAGGCCAGCGCTCTGCGGTGGTCTGTTTGCTGTACCCGGTTTCTGTGTTGGAAAAGTTTTTCGTTTTTTCAAAATATGTCTTGACTTTCTATTTGCAGACTGTGTTCATCCCCTGTGTTCGCTTGTCCCCCGATTGAGCGATTAATAGACTGTATTCCAACTTTTTATATAAATACTGTAAAGCTTCACTCTCTGAATCGAAAGCATGCAAATTAAACTCGGTCCCTCGCTCCCAAATAGAAACCACCCAATAGTATCCTTTCTTTCGGACACAATAGCCTTCGTCGATATAGTTATCAAAGGAAATCATTTCGGGAGAAATTTCTTTTTGTATTAACAATGAAACAAACTCTTTTCTATCCATGGTTAGTCCTCCGAAAAGAATGATAAAAGAACACACGGGGACAGTCCAAAACCACTGAAAAAGTCAGCGGGATATAGCAAAACGGGCAGGGATATGGTATAATCGGAGCATCAAAGGCGAAGGGTGATATGGATGCTCCGAGAAGAGGGAAAGCAATACAGCTTTCACAGCATGCTTTACAACAAGATTCCCGAGGATCATCTGTTAAAGGTGATTGACCGGGCGGTAGATTTCAGCTTTATCAATGAAATGGTAGCAGGTAGTTACTGCCGGGAGTTCGGCAGACCGGCCAAGGAGCCGGAGTTAATGGCAAAGCTGCTGTTTCTGGAGCACATCTATGACTTGTCCGACGAGAAGGTCATAAAGCGTGGAAACTTCGACCTTTCCTTTCTCTGGTTTCTTGGTTTGAACCCGGAGGAGGAGCTGCCGGACCCGAGCTTGCTGGCAAAGTTTCGTACTCAGCGGCTTCA
>CAMVKI010000143.1 GCA_947168005.1 uncultured Clostridia bacterium | reverse complement strand
GGGCAGCCGAAGCCGTCGCAGGGGACGGTCAGAATGTTGAGGGCCTTGGCCCGGTCGGAGAAGCCCTCGGAGTTGCCGTCGGGGGACTCCACCATCATGTAGAAGGCGCCCTGGGGCTTGACGCAGCGGAAGCCCAGCTTGGTGAGCTCGGTGTAGAGGGTCATGCGGTTGTGGTCGTAGGTCTCCAGATCGGGGCGGAGCTCGGTGCAGCGGGCGACGACGCGCTGCCAGATGGAGGGCGCGCAGACGTGGCCGATGGCCCGGGCCGCGCCGGCGATGGCGGCGTAGAGGTCGGCGCTGTCGGCGCACCGGTCGGGAACGCAGACGTAGCCGATACGCTCGCCGGGCATGGAGAGAATCTTGGAATAGGAGTAGCAGATGACGGTGTTGGGGTAGATATTGGGCACGTAGGGGAAATCCAGCCCGTCATAGGTCAGCTCGCGGTAGGGCTCGTCGGAGAGGACGTAGATGGGATGGCCGATCTCCTCTCCCTTGCGGGTCAGGATCTCGCCCAGCTTCTTCAGGGTGTCCTCAAAATAGATGACGCCGGAGGGGTTGTTGGGAGAGTTGATGATGACGGCCTGGGTGTGCACGTTGATGCGCTTCTCCAGCTCGTCGAAGCGGATCTGGAAGTTTTCGGTGTCGGGGGGCACCACCACGCACTTGGCGCCGGTGGAGGCACAGTAGGCGGGATACTCGGAAAAGTAGGGGGCGATCAGCAGGAACTCCGCGTTTTCCACGGCCAGGGCCTGCATACAGGCGGTCATGGCCGGGGCCGCGCCGCAGGTGAAGAAGATGTTTTCGGGGCGGATCTTATCCTTGGCCCGCTTGCAGAGGTCGGCGGCGATGGCTTCCCGGGCCTCGGCGCAGCCGCCGGCGGGGGTGTAGCCGTGCAGGGCGATGGGGTCCATCTCCAGCAGCTCCCGGACCACGTCCGCGACCTTCGCCGGGGCGGGAACCGAGGGATTGCCGATGGAGAAGTCGAAGACGTTTTCCTTGCCGACGATCTTCGCCTGGGCCATGCCGTATTCAAACAGCTCGCGGATACGGCTCTTGGCGACGCCCATCTTGTGGAATTTCTCTACGTACATTTATAATTCCTTCCTTTCCGGTAAATGATAGACGTTTGCTTGCTCCTGCCCGTTGAGGATCCGCAGACCGCCCTGGGCCAGGGCCTCCATTTCGTTTTCGCCGGGAATCACGACCACGGGAGCGATAAAGCCCACGTAGTCCCGGATCCGCTCGGTGAGCAGCTTGGAGTAGGCCAGGCCGCCGGTGAGAATAATGGCGTCGCAGTCGCCCTTCAGGGCCACGGAGAGCAGGCCCACGGTCTTGGCGATCTGATAGGCCTGGGCCTGATAGATCTCATCGGCGAAGCGGTCTCCGGCCTCGATCCGGCGTTCGATCTCCCGGGCGTCGCTGGTGCCCAGGTAGGCGTACATGCCGCCCTTGCCCCGGATCTTCTTGTCCATTTCCGCCTTGGTGTACTTGCCGGAATAGCAGAGCTTCACCAGGGCCAGTGAGGGGAAGCAGCCGGCCCGCTCCGGGGAGAACTGCCCGTCGTCGTCGCCCACGGAGTCGATCATGACGCCGTGCCGGTGGACGCTGGCGGAGGTGCCGCCGCCCAGGTGGAAGACGATCAGGTTCAGGTCCTCGTACTTTTTGCCGATGGAGGCCGCGTAACGGATGGCCTGGGCGTGGCTGTTCAGCACGTGGCTGAAGGACGCGCGCCGAATCTCCGGCATGCCGGTGATCTGCGCCACGGGGCTCAGCTCGCCGGAGGTCACGGCGTCATAGATGTAGGCGGGGATGCGGTATTCGTCGGCAACGGCCCGGGCCAGCAGGCCGCCTAAATTGGAGGCGTGAGGCTGGCTGTAGTCGTGATTGACCAGGGCCTCGCAGAGCTCGTCGTTGACCTCGTAGCCGCCCATTTTCAGCCCGAAGACCAGGCCGCCCCGGCCGATAACGGCGGAGAGCTCTTCGCCCTTGACGCCGTTTTGTTCCATGAAATCCCGAATCAGCTCCAGCCGGAAGGGCACCTGGTCGCCGATCTTCTCAAAGGCGAGAAGCTGCTCGGGCTTGTGCTCGATGCTGGTCTGCAAAAGCTTCCGCTCCCCGTCGTAGAGGGCCAGCTTGGTGCTGGTGGAGCCGGGATTGATAATGAGCTGTTTACAGGACATATTCCCTCCTTGAATTGCGCCGGGCGGCCCGACCCCAGGCTGCCGTGTGCGGTCATGGGTGCGCGGCGGCGGGAGCTCCGGCCGCCCTGTGGCGTGTTATTTGCAGATCGCGGCACAGGCCATGAGGGAGTAATACTTCTCCTCGAAGCTGGCGCTGCGGGAGTTGAGGGCGATGGGGCATTTGGCGCCGGTGACGACGCCCACCATCCGGGCTCCGCCGTAGAGCAGCAGGCCCTTGACGAAGATGTTGCCCACGGCCATATAGGGGACCAGGAGGATGTCGGTGTTGCCGCTGACGGGGCTGTCGTACTTCTTGATCTCGCAGGAGGCCTTGTCCATGGCGAGGTCCAGGGAGATGGGGCCCTCGATATAGCAGTCGCCGAATTCTCCGGCCAGAGCCGCCTCCTTGAGGGCGGCGGCGTCCACGGTCTCCACGATCTTGGGGCTGACGGTCTCGGCGGCGCAGACGGCGGCCACCAGGGGCCGTTCGTAGCCCATGGAGCGGAAGGCCTCCACGGCGTTGCGGACGATGCCCTTCTTCTGCTCCAGGTCGGGATGGGGCACCATGCCGCCGTCGGCGACGCCTAGGAGCTTGTGATAGCCGGGAATCTCAATGATGGCGGTGTGGGAGATGATGCCGCCCATGCCGATGCCGGTCTGCTTGTTGACCACGGCCTTGAGAATGGTGGAGGTCTGCATATAGCCCTTCTGGAGGAAGTCGGCCTTGCCCTCCCGGATCAGCTCCACGGCCTTGAAGGCGGCCTCCTCGTCGGTCTCGGCGTCCACGATGCAGCCGGGGTCGATGACATGACCCAGCTCCCGGCCGATGGAGAGGATCTCCTCCCGGTGTCCCACCAGGACGTAGTTCAGAATCCCCTCGCCGTTGGCGTGGAGCACGGCCTCCAGGGTGTGGGCGTCGTGGGCGCAGGCCACGGCGACGGTCTTGGGCTCCCCTGCCCCGACCAGCTCGCGCAGGGCTTTGAAATCTTTCAGCATGGCGCTGCCCTCTCAGGCCTTGACCGCGTCGTGACCGGCGCGATAGGCCTTCAGGTTCAGCTCCTTGAACTTCGGGGGAACGGTGGAGGCGATGACCTCCTCCCAGTCCACCACGTCGTCCATGCCCAGGGCCTTGACCATGGAGCCGAAGAGGACGATGTTCATGCACTTCGCGCTGCCCAGGCGCTCGGCGATCTCGCCGGCCTTCAGGACGTGGCAGCTGAAGTTCTTCTCCATGGCCTCCAGGCAGCCCTCGGGGTAGGTCGCCAGACCTGCGGCGATGCTGGAGGAAGCCATTTCATAGTCGTTGATGACGACCACGCCGTCGGGCTTCAGGTAGTCGGCGTAGCGGACGGCCTCCATCTTCTCGAAGGCCACGATAATGTCCGCGGCGCCCTTGCCGATGACGGGAGAATTGACCTTCTCGCCCCAGTGGACCTGGGTGGAGACGGAGCCGCCGCGCTGGCTCATGCCGTGGACCTCGGACATTTTGACGTCAAAGCCGGCCTTCATCAGACCGTTGACCAGTACCTTTGCGGTGAGGATAGCGCCCTGGCCGCCAACGCCGACCAGCAGCGCGCTTTTCGTTTTTGTCATGGCTTACTTCTCCTCTCTGGTGATGGCCTTCATCGGGCAGACCTGAGCGCAGACGGTACAGCCGACGCACTGGTTCCGGTCGATCTTAGCCTTCTTGTTTTCCACGAGCACGGCGGGGCAGCCCACGCCGAGGCAGCGCTTGCAGCCGATACACTTGTCGGGATCGACGACGCACTTGCCGATGTCGTGCTTAATCCGCTTGATCAGCAGGCAGGGACGGCGGGCGATGATAGCGGCAGGGACCTCGGAGGCCAGGGCGTCCTGGACGGCCTGCTCCATGGCCTTCAGATCCTGCGGATCGACGATGATGACCTTCTTGTAGCCGTAGGCCGTGAGAATGTCCTCGATCTTCAGCTTCTCGGCGATCTCGCCCTGGAGATTGAAGCCGGTACCGGGGTTGTCCTGGTGACCGGTCATGCCGGTGATGGAGTTGTCCAGGACCACGGGGATCAGATTGCCGCCGTTGTAGATGATCTCGGCGGCGCCGGTCATGCCGCTGTGGAAGAAGGTGGAGTCGCCGAGGACGCCGAAGACCTTCTTGTCCTTCACGCCGGCGGCCTCGAAGGCCTTGGCCATGCCCATGGCGACGGAGAAGCCGCCGCCCATGCAGACCACAGAATCCAGGGCGTTGAGGGGGGCGGAGCCGCCCAGGGTATAGCAGCCGATGTCGCCGGCAATGACGAAGTCCTTATGCTTGGACATGGTGTAGAAGAAGCCTCTGTGGGGACAGCCGGGGCAGAGGGCGGGGGGACGGGACACGGCCTGCACGCCCACGTCGGTGACGGGGGCGGCCTCGCCGAAGATCCGCTCCCTGACGATCTGGGGGTTCAGCTCATACATGTTGCCGATGAGCTCCTTGCCCACGCAGGGGATGCCGGCGGCCTTGATCTGCTCCTCCATGAAGCCGTCCAGCTCCTCGATGACGTAGAGCTTCTCGACCTTGGAGGCGAAGTCGCGGATCAGGTCCATGGGCAGGGGGTTGGTCAGGCCTAATTTCAGGAAGGAGGTGCCCTCGGGGAAGGCGTCCTTGGCGTAGTAGTAGGCAATGGAGGCGGTGATCACGCCGAGCTTGCCGTCGCCGAGCTCCATCTTATTGAGGGGGCTGGTGCAGCCGTACTCCTCTAACTTTTTCAGGTTGCCCTCCAGCTTGGGATGGTTGCGGTAGGCGTTGGCCGGCGCGGAGATGTACTTCCGGGTGTTGCGGACGTAGGGCGGGACCTCCCGCTCTACCCGCTCGCCGAAGCTGACGATGCTCTTGGAGTGGGCCACGCGGGTGGTCGTGCGGAAGAGGACGGGCATATCGAACTGCTCGGAGATCTCATAGGCGGCCTTCAGAAAGTCCAGGCACTCCTGGGAGTCGGAGGGCTCGACCATGGCGATCTTGGCGCTCTTGGCGTAGTAGCGGTTGTCCTGCTCGTTCTGGGAGGAGTGCATACTGGGATCGTCGGCGGAGACGATGACGAAGCCGCCGCTGACGCCGTTGTAGGCCGCGGTGAAAATGGGGTCCGCGGCGACGTTGACGCCGACGTGCTTCATGGCGCAGAGACTGCGCACACCGGCGATGGAAGCGCCGTAGGCAACCTCCGTGGCAACCTTCTCGTTGGGGGCCCACTCGCAGTAGAGAGCATCCTTGTACTTGGGCAGGTTCTCAAAGATCTCTGTGCTGGGCGTGCCGGGATAGGCCGAGCAGACCTTGACGCCGGCTTCATAGGCTCCTCTGGCAATGGCTTCATTGCCGGAAAGCAGCTGTCGATCCAATGTTGATGACCACCTTTCTTGGTTTTTGGAAAATTTTGTGTATTCCGAACAAAATAATTATAAAATAAAACTTGCAATCTGTAAAGTTTTAACTTATAATAGCGGTATTAGATTTACTTATTTATTGCTCCGTTTTCGGAGGATTAGAGGTTTTACTTATGACGATTCAACAAGTGCTCTACGTTTTGGAGATTGCCTCCCGCAGCAGCGTCTCCCAGGCGGCCCAAAAGCTCTATCTGTCCCAGTCCGCCCTTTCCCAGCAGCTGCGGAGGCTGGAGGAGGAGCTGGGCTATTCCCTGTTTTCCAGAACGGCCAGCGGCCTGCAGCTCACCGCCGAGGGCAGCCGTTTCTGCGAGCAGGCCCGGCCTGTGGCGGAGAAGTGGTACGAATTCTGCAAATCGGTTCAGAAGCTGCCCGCCGCCGAGCCCATGCGGCTCCGGCTGGGCCTCGGCTCCCGGGTGTACTCCAATCACCTCTTCCCGAAGATCGCCGAGTATTTCCGCAACAGGCCCGAGATCGAGGTCACCTTCGTCACCGAGGCCGGGCGGGATATGGCGGATTCGATCCGCAAGGGCGAGCTGGATCTGGCCCTGGACCGGCTGCCCATGGAGGAGCAGCCGGAGAATGGCGAGTTCTTTGCGGTGCCCCTGATCCGGGAGCGCCAGTGCGTGCTGCTGAGTCAGGACGACCCGCGGGGAGGCTATAATTCTCTGGCCTTCCGGGACCTGCAGGGCTGCACCATGATCTCCGGCCTGGAGGATTCCGCCGAGGACCGCTCCATGAAAAACGCCCTGCGGAAGTACCACATCAGCATCAAGCGGGTCTACCGGACCGACGGCATCGACACCAGCATGCAGCTGGTCCGGGACGGCATGGGCGTGGCCCTGGGCCCGTCCTCCTTCGCGGACTATTTCCGCGTCAAGGCCGTGCCCCTGGAGCCGGAGACCTGGATCAGCCTCCAGTTCATCTGCCTGCACTCCAGCCTCAATCAGCCG
>CAMVKI010000142.1 GCA_947168005.1 uncultured Clostridia bacterium | reverse complement strand
TGACCCAGGCCTTGAGCTTGTTGGTCCGCACCACGGGCAGGCCCTCGGCGATGGCCCCGGCGCTGTCCTCCACGGCCCAGGCCTTCCGGTGCCGGATCAGGACCCGGTAGAGCTGCTCCGGCAGCTCCCAGAGATGGTGGGGGGAGAAGATGCCGTCCACGTGGGGATAGGACTTCTTCATCCGCTCGGAGATCTCGGGCTTGCCCATCATGCAGCCGCAGACGAAGATCTTCTGGCCCGGATGGCGGCGCTTGGTGTGGACCAGGGCCCCCACGTTGCCGAAGACCCGCTGGGCCGCGTGCTCCCGGATGGCGCAGGTGTTGACCACCACCAGGTCCGCCCCCTCGGCGGTATCGGTGAAGCCGTAGCCGCAGTGCTCCAGGATGCCCCGGATCTGCTCGGAGTCGGCCTCGTTCTGCTGGCAGCCGTAGGTCTCCACGTAGGCGACGGGCGTCACGCCCTGGCTCTGCCACCAGCCCTTGAGATAGTCGCTGATCTCCGCCTGCCGCCGCAGCGCCTCGGGGGAAATCAGAGGTGTTTTCCGTTCCAAAATCGTTACCTCCGTATGGGAGAGGATACTACTCCAAAATAATTCAGTATATTCTATCACTTTTTCGGGAAAAAAGCAAGGCCTTTAAAGATGAAATCGGGGACGGTTCTCGTTTTCATCTTGTTATGTCAACTCAGATGAAATTGAGAACCGTCCCCGATTTCATCTTCGGGGCTCAGCTGCCGTAGACCTTGTAGAGGAAGGTCACGACCTGGGCGCGGGTGCAGGCGTCGTTGGGGCTGAAGGTCGTGGGGGTGGTGCCGCCGGTGACGCCGTTTTCCACGGCCCAGAGGACGGACTTATAGTAATAGGCGGTGGACGCTACGTCGGTGAAGGGGTTGTCGTTTGCCGCGGGTTCAGGCCGTCCTGCCGCGTTCCAGAGGAAGGTGACGACCTGGGCGCGGGTGCAGGTCTCGCCCACGCCGAAGTGCGTTTCACTAATACCGCTTGTAATCTGGGGATTGTGGTAGTAAGCCCAGAGCACGGGGTCACAGTAGTACTTGCCCGACTTGACGTCGGCGAAGGGGTTGCCCGATCCGCCGGGAGTCGGGGAACCGTAGGCTCTCCAGATAAAGGTTGCGATTTGCTCTCGTTTGCAGGGCTGATTTGGGGAAAACTTATTGCTGCCTGTTCCGGAAGTGACGCCGTTCTCCACCGCCCAGAGCACGGCGTCATGGTAATACGCAGTGTTTTTTACATCATCAAATTCTATTGCATTTTTAGAATTTTCCGTCAGCTTCTCGACAACGCCGTTATACTCGCCATAGACAAATTCTTCCAGTTCAGGTATGGCAAGATGTCTGTCGAGTACAAGATACCAGTTTCCGGATGTGTCCTCGCGGACTTTTCCCGAAAAATTGTAGAAATCGGCAAATGATTCTGTTTGATTTTCGCCACCGCCGACAAGCAGGCATCCGGTTGAACGAGCCCATGTATCTACCACAGAGAAATCTTTTGATCTGTAATGGATTGCTATATCGGAGGCAGTGGCTGACACATACTGTTTCGTGCTTTTGTTCAACCGGATACAGGGAATATTCCAATTTCCTTTTATTGTCTTAACAGCAAAAGGTCCATTGGTATTACCATATTTGTTGGTATAATCTTGATTAAATACATAGCTATTAGATTCAAATTTGTATATTCCGTCACTGATGGACGCTGCGCTCGGGGATACCCCATAATTCTGATCAGGGCAGTCTGGGATTGTGCTGCAGTCGTCTTCTACATATACGATCTTCCCCGCTCTCAGTATGACGGCAATCGCCTGGTTTCTCTTTCCTCCATAGGAGTAAGCCGCATGGCCTTTTGCGGCACCTTCAAACATGAATACAGTGGTTGCTTGATTGAGCACGGGATTCTTGCAGATATAATACTCAATTGCCTTAAGAACGTAGTTTTTTGAAACGGGTGTTGTGCATTCGTCCAGCAGATTTGCGCCTTCGATGCCTGCTCCGGTGGCAATCAAAGGGAATGCACCAATCAGCAGGGTCAGTGCAAGCAGGAGCGCGAACAATCGACTCAGGTTCTTTTTCATGGTTTTCTCCTTTCGTTTCATTTCGGGCTTCGGATTATCGGCTGAAAACCATGCGATTTTTGAAATATAAAAAGCGCATGGCCGCAAAGGGCCATGCGCGAAAAACGCACAGCTCCCATTGCTGCCACACAACCTTCAACATCTGAGGATATACTTCTCCCGTACACCAAAAGTATGCCAAAGCAAGCGTGCGTTTTTACCGGATGGTAAAAAAGAGCACACTTTTGGGAGGGAGAGGGTATTCGGTTGTGTGGCAACACTATTTTACCATAGCTTCTTGGGAAAAGCAAGGGAAAAGGCGGAAAAACCGCTGTTCCCGGGCACGTACAAAAAAGAACCCGGTCCGGGAGAGGGATCGGGTTCGTTTTTCAAAAGCGGAGGGAGGATTTGGGGGTGCCTGCGAGGCGGGAGCGGACCCCTCCGCCCCAGTGTGCGCACTGGGGCACCTCCCCTTGGCAGGGGAGGTTTTTGGGGGGAATCAGGGGATGTCCTCGTTGATTTCCATTTCGGGGTCGTCCAGGCGCTCGGGGTGGAGGAGGAGCTTGTGGAAGTGCTTGATCAGGCCGGCGTAGTAGAAGCCGTCCACGATGCGCTCGTCCACGTTGAAGGTGTAGTCCATGTACTTGCGGGAGACGGCGGAGCCGTCGTCGGCGAGCTCGTTGAGCCGGTACTTGCGGCCGAAGGCCAGGAAGATCGGCAGATTGCCGAAGTTGTAGAGGTGGTGGTAGACCGCGGGGATGCCCAGAGAGCCCATGGCGGTGAAGAAGATGGAGCAGTGGAAGGGGCTGACCTCCAGCAGGAAGCCGGGAATCAGACCGAAATAGTCCAGCAGCTTCAACAGCCAGATGGCAAATTTCAGCACCAGACCGGGAATCATGCCCAGCAGATTCGCCGCGCCGTCAAAGGTCGAATCCAGATCCATGGACTTCTTGGCGTCGTTGATGGCGTCGTGGTACTTCTGATAGACCGTTTCCACGCTGTCGCCGGGCTTGAGATGGAGCTTGATGATGGTCTCGGGGGCGTCGGCGGCCATTTCCTTCTTGACGGTCATGCAGAACTGCAGATCGTCGCCCCGGGAGTAGATCCGCTCGCCGGAGATGAAGCGGTTGGCGCCGGGAAACTTGGAGACCGTGCGGACGTAGGCGGCCAGCAGGGCCTCGGTCATGCTGAACTGCTCAAAGCCCGCGGCCCGCTTGGCGCGGATATATTTCTCCAGGGCCGTGATCTCCAGCCTGTCGTGGAAGAAGACATTGGCCTGGTTGCGCTCGGGCATGATGTAGGTGCCGACCACGTTGATGGGGTCCAGGCTGCGGAGGCGGCGGCCGTCGGGCCGGTCGCCCCAGGTGGGGTGATATTTCCCGTCGTCCACCCGCTTCATGGCGAAGCAGAGGGGGAGATAGGCCGCCAGCAGCAGGAGCTCGGGCAGGACGTACAGCCAGCCGGGGGCGGATTCCCAGGGGCTCTGCCGGGCGGGGCCGTCGATCCAGATGGCCCAGACCATCCAGGCCCCCGCCAGCAGGATCACCGGCCAGTCGCTCAGGGTCCCGGTGAGGCAGTGCCGCATGAGCCAGGCGCTGACCAGGGCGGCCAGGGTCAGAATCAGCGCCCAGTACCAGGGCTGCAGGGCCCAGGCGCTGAAGACGAAGCCCAGCAGCAGGACCCAGAAGGGCACCGTCAGCCGGTAGAGCCGATCCCTGCCGTGGATCAGGAGCTGCCAGACGAAATACAGGGCCCCCAGGCCGGGCAGAATGCCCCGGAGCCAGCGCTCCCAGCCGCCGATCCCTGCCTGCCCGGCGTGCCGGAACAGCAGCACGGCCGCGCCCAGGGCCAGCAGGGCGGAGAGCCAGACCAGGGGATTTTTCAGGGAGCTGGTGTAAGAGATGCGGTTTTTCTGTTTCATTTCGTACCCTTCTTCAATTCTCAATTTTCAATTTGGGTGGGCGGGGTGCGGAGGGCCGATGTGGGCATCGGCCCCTACGGGCGGGGTGGCGCACACTGTGCGCCTCTACGGAGTGCGCCGCTACGGTTCCAGAAGGCGCAGGGCCTCCTGGGTGTTTTCGGCGGCCAGGGCGCGGAGGCGCTGAGCGGCGGCGCGGAAGTCCTCGCCGTCACAGAGGCAGAGGCTGTCCACCATGGCCCGGAGCCGGTCTGCGCTGACCTCGCCGAGGGAGCAGCACAGGCCCTGGCCGATGTAGTCCACGAAGCCCTCGACCTTGGGGTCGTAGGAGACGCCGGCGAAGGGGGTGCCCTGGGCGGCGGCGAAGATCAGGGAGTGGAGCCGCATGCCCAGCACCGCCTCGGCCCGGGCGATGAGACCCACCACCGTGCCCACGTCCGCGGAGGTCTCCGCGATGGGGCACTCCAGGCCCTCGGCGGCGGTCAGGGCCGCGATCTGGCGGCAGACGGAGCGGTCCTTGGCGGGCTCCATGGCGAGGAGCACCGGCCGGAGGCCGTGGGCCTTGGCTCCGTGGAGCGCCGCGGCGGCGAAGTCCGCCAGGTGGCGGTCGGAGCTCTCCCAGGGCCGGGGGGCCAGGATCAGCAGCCGGTCCTCGGGGCGGAGCCCCAGCTCGGCGCAGAGGGCCTCCACCAGATGGGGCGCGGCGGCGGGGACCAGGAAGGCCATGTCCGCCGTGACCCGGGCCGGAATCCCTTCCACGCCCAGAGCCTCGAGCTCCCGCAGCGAGGAGGTGTCCCGGAGGGTGATCCGGTCCACGCAGGCCCGGATGACCCTGCCGGCCCGGCGGCGATTGGCGGCCCGGTAGACGGGGCCCACGCCGCAGCCGTACATCATGACCCTGCAGCCCGCGCGGCGGGCGGCCCGGATGGAGTTCAGATAGTACCAGAGGGAGCGGGAGGAGGTGGCGTCCTGGATCAGGCTGCCGCCGCCGGAGAGATAGAGGCTGGTTTTCCGCATCCGGGCCCGGACCCTCCAGGGGTTGAAGGTGTAGACGGTGCCGATGCCCGCGTCCCGGGCGGTCTGGGCCGGGGTCCGGGAGGTGGCGTAGAGGGGCAGGTCCGGGTCCGCGGTCCGGAAGGCCCGGACGATGGCGTTGAGAATGGCGTCGTCGCCGGCGTTGCCCTTGCCGTAGGCGCCGCAGATCAGGATGCCGTCCCGGCCCCCGGAGGCCTCCGCCCGGGCCCGGCGGCGCAGGACCGCCTCGTAGATCTCCCGCTGGCGGGCCACGGTGGCGTCCACGGAGTATTTCTCCTTCGCGTCGGCGTAGAGGCGCTCGGCGTAGGTCCGCCGCAGGGCGGGGTCCTTGGCGAGGCGGATCATGTAGTCCGCCAGGGTGTCCACGTCCCGGGGGGTGAAGAGCAGGCCGTTGACCCCGTGCTCCACCAGATTGGGGATGCCGCCCACCCGGGAGGCGATGGTGGCGCAGCGGCGGCTGGCGCCCTCGGGCAGGGCGTAGGGGAAGCCCTCGGAGAGGGAGGTCAGCATGTTGACGTCAATGGCCGAGTAGAAGCTGTGGGTGTCGGAGATCCAGCCCGCGAAGCGGACCGTCCCCGCCGGGCAGAGCTGGGCCGCCAGCTCCTCCATTTGCCTGCGCTGCTCGCCGTCGCCGGCGATGATGAGCCGGGCCGACGGGCAGGCGGCGACGGTCCTGGAGAAGGCGCGGATCAGGGTGCCCATGTCCTTGACCGGGTTGATCCGGGCCGCGATGCCGAAGACCGTCATATCCGCTTCGGGCTCGATGCCCAGGCTTCGGAGATAGGCGTCCCGGTCCAGGGCGGGGGCGCCCAGGTCGAAGGGGACGCCGTTGGAGATGGTGAAGGTCCGGTTCGGGTCGAAGCCCCGCTCGTGGAGCATGTCCGCCGTGGGCTGGGAGACGCCGATCCAGTAGTCCATCTTCCGCAGGGCGGTTTTGTTGATGCTGCCGTAGGTCAGGGCCGCCAGGGGCCGGCCCAGATAGTCCAGCCGGTAGTCGCTGTGGACCGTGGTGATCGTGGGCAGGCCGGTCTTCCTTTTGAGCAGACTGCCCACCAGATTCGCCCGGGCCCCGTGGCAGTGGAGGATGGAGAAGCCCTCGGCCCGGACCAGCTCCGCCAGCTCCCGCACCGCGGCGGGAACAGAGCCCGTCAGGACCTTGGTGGGGATTCCCAGGGCCCTGGCCTCCTCGGCGAAGGGGCCCTCCATAAAGCAGGCCAGAAGCACCTCGTCGGTCTTCATCAGCCCGGCCAGCAGGGTGTGAACATGGGTCTTCGCCCCGCCCACGTCGCCGCCGGAAATCATATGCAGGATCTTCATGGACCCGCCCCCTTCGCTGAGATTGAAATGTTTCTAACTATTCTATTATACAACGCGGAGGGCGGGATTGCAATGCTTAGTTTTCCGAATAACGAGAACCCCCATCCGGCTGCAAGCCGGATGGGGGTTCGTGCCGTCGGTCACTGCACCAGGGTGAAGCGGATGGTGGCGACGCGCTGGCTGTTGAAGTAGACGGTGAAGGCGTAGTAGCCGGGGGTCTCGGGGAGCCAGGGGATCTGGCCCATCCAGCGGCTGCCGCCGTTC
>CAMVKI010000141.1 GCA_947168005.1 uncultured Clostridia bacterium | reverse complement strand
CACGACCAGTGTGCGCACTGGTCTCGCAATGACAGGAATGGGGGTGCCTGCGAGGTGGGGGGCGGAGGCATCAAGGGATGCCTCCCTACGGCGGGGACGGAAGTGCCTGCGAGGCGGGGGCGGCGGCCTGGGGTCAGGCCGCCCTACGGTGGGGCGGCGGCATGGAAAGGAGAATTGAGATGGATTGGGACAGGATCGCGCGGACGGAGGCGTTTTTGAAGGAAAAGCTGGACGGTGGCGCATATTTGAACGCCCATCCGGAGGCGAAGGCCTATCGGCTGGAGCACTCCTACCGGGTGGCGAACATCGGGCGGGAGATCGCCCGGCGGGCGGGCTTTGACGAGACCGAGATGGTCATTGCCTGCCTGCTCCACGACGTTTCCTACTGCGAGGACTTCGGAGAGAAGGGCTGGCGGGAGCACGGAAGACGGTCCGCGGCCCTTGCCCGGCCCTTCCTGGAGGAGCTGGGTCTGCCGGCGGAGCGAATCGAGGACATCTGCTACGGCATCGCCATCCACGTGGACGACGAGGCGGACTTTCTCGGGGAGCGGACGGCATTCGCCCTCTCCGTGGGGGACGCGGACAACCTGGACCGGATCGACGCCTACCGGATCCACGAGACCCTCTGCGCCGACGGTTTTTTGGGTCTGCTCTATGAGGAAAAGCTGGCCTATGTGGAAAAGCGGCTGGGAAGGCTCCGGGAGCTGACGGGGCTGCCCATGGGGACCGAGGCCGCCGGGGAGCTTTGGAAGGAGCGGATCGGGTACTATCTTTCTTTTTGCGAGAAGCTGGCCGGGCAGCTGAGAGCGAGCCGGGCGGTGCTGTGAGGATAGAAAATGGAATGGCTGGTATTGGGGCTCTTTTGCGGGGCGCTGGTGTTGGGGATTGTGCTGGATATCTCCATGCTCTGGGCCCTGGGACTCGGGCTGGGGCTGTTTTGGTTCTACGGGCGGCGGAAGGGCTTTTCCTGGCCTGAGCTTGGGAGGAT
Source organism: uncultured Clostridia bacterium (assembly GCA_947168005.1). GTDB lineage: Bacteria > Bacillota > Clostridia > Oscillospirales > Oscillospiraceae > JAFRPC01. Next base: position 5,653 of record CAMVKI010000141.1, on the reverse strand, counting down.
GACCTGGGAGGGCGTGGCCACGGTCTGGAAGATCCTGATGACCTTTTTGCTCATCGGGGTCATGACCGCCCTCTGGCGGGCGGCGGGGACCGTGCCCATGATCGTCAGCTCCGCCGCGGGGCTGATCCGGCCCGGGATCTTTCTGCTCATGTGCTTTCTGCTGAACTGCGGGCTCTCGGTGCTGACCGGGACCTCCTTCGGGACCTCGGCCACCATGGGCGTCATCTGCGCGGCCATGGGGACGGCCCTGGGGGCCTCCCCCGTTCTGAGCGGCGGCGCCATCCTCTCGGGGGTCTTTTTCGGGGACCGCTGCTCTCCCGTTTCCACCAGCGCCCTTTTGACGGCCACGGTGACCGGGACCAACATCTATGCCAACATCCGTGCCATGCTGCGGACGGCCTTCGTCCCCTTCCTGCTGAGCTGCGGGATCTACGGGGCTCTGGGCTTCGCCGTGAAGGGCGGCGGGGCCGGGCTGGAGCTGCGGGCACTCTTTGCGGGCAGCTTCCGGCTCCATTGGACGACCCTCCTCCCTGCGGCGGTGATCCTGGTGCTTGCGGCCTGCCGGGTCAACGTGCGGCTCGCCATGATCGCCAGCATTCTGAGCGCCGTGCCGGTCTGCCTCTTCGTGCAGGGTCTCCCCCTTCGGGAGGTTTTGCTGGCCGGGCTCCGGGGCTTTACCCCGGCGGACCCCCGGGCGGCGGCCCTGGTCAGCGGGGGCGGGGTGCTGTCCATGCTGAACGTCAGCGCCATCGTCTGCATCTCCTCCTCCTATTCGGGGCTCTTCCAAAAGACCGGGCTCCTGGACGGCTGCAAGCGGGGGGTGACCCGGCTCTGCGGACGGATCGGGCGTTACCCCGGGACCCTGGTGACCTCGGTGCTGGCGGGGATGGTGGCCTGCAACCAGACCCTGGCGATCCTGCTGACGGAGCAGCTCTGCCGGGAGGAGTACCCGGACCGGAGGGAGCTGGCCCTGGACCTGGAGGACACGGCGGCCATCACCTCGCCGCTGATCCCCTGGTGCATCGCCGGGGCCGTGCCGCTGACCATGGTGGGCGCGCCGCTGACGGCGCTGCTGACCGCGGCGTATCTGTGGCTGATCCCGGTGTGGAGGTGCGTATGGAGGCGGAAGGGACAAGGGACAGGTGACGGGAAGTATGTATTATAATGTATCAGAAAGGAGCGATAAGGATGGAGCTGTATTGCGAGCTGTGCTGTCTGCCCTTTGAGGGGAGGCGCTGCCCCGTCTGCGGGCGGAAGGCGGTCCGGGGCGTGGAGCCGGAGGATCTCTGCTTTTTGACGGAGCAGGAGCAGATCTGGGCCGGGATGCTGGCGGACGTGCTGAACAAGGAGAGGATCCCCTGCCTGCGGAAAAGCGTCCTGGGGGCCGGTCTGGCCCTGAAGGGCGGGGTCATGATGGAGCGGGAACGCTTCTATGTGTATTTCCGGCAGCTGCCCGCGGCCCGGGAGATCGTGGAAGGGCTGGGGATTTAGCCAACAGATAAAAACGGGGGAAGAAGCTATTCACGATTATCTGTTATCTGTTTTTGGGCGGCCGGGCTTTGCTGAAAAGGGCGCGTATAGTTTCCGGGAAAAAGAGAAAACTACCTCCGACGATATTTTTCGAAGGAGGTAGTTTTTCCTATGAAACGCAAGCTTTTTGTAAGTTTGATCGGGCTGGTGCTCTGCTTCTGCCTGGCGCTGCCGGCGGCGGCGGACCTGGCGGCGGAGGCGGTTCCGGAGGAGGAGGGAATCTTCTGCTTCTCCCGGGCGGCGCTGGAGGCGCAGCCGGCGCTGGACGGGGTGTTCGTGACGGCGGCGCCCGACGCCGGGACGGCGCGGGTCTGTCTCGGCGACCGGGCCCTGCGGGCCGGGGACGCCGTGAGCCGGGAGGATCTGGCCCGGCTCCGGGTGGAGACCGTGGACGGCGGCGAGGCAGCCCTGTGCTTCCTGCCCGTGGAGGACGGACGCCTCGGCGAGGAGACGGTCCTGACCTTCCACCTGGAACGGGTTGAGGACAAGGGCCCCGTGGCCCTGCCCGACGAGCTGGAGACCTGGCGGAACCTGCCCAACAGGGGCAAGCTCCGGGCCGAGGGCGCCGGGGGGACCCTGAGCTTCCGGCTGGCGGACCGGCCCCTCCGGGGGACCGTGGAGCTGGACGCCGACGGCAGCTTCACCTACACCCCGAAGAAGAACAAGGTGGGCGAGGACAGCTTCAGCTTCACCGTCACCGACGAGGCGGGCCGGGTCTCGGCTCCCGCCCTGGTGAAGGTGACGATCCGCAAGCCCAGCGACGCCCAGACCTTTGCGGACCTGGACCGGGATCAGCAGTTTGAGGCCCTCTGGCTCCGGGAGACCGGGCTCTTCGGCGGGGAGCTGATCTCCGACCGGCTGAGCTTCGGCCCGGAGCGGAGCGTCACGAAGGGGGACTTTCTGGCGATGCTGATGGATCTGCAGGGGATCGACCCGGAGATCGGGCTTCAGGTGCCGGCCTTCGCCGACGCGGAGGAGGCCCCGGCCTGGCTCCGGCCCTATCTGGCCTCGGCCCTGCGACGGGGCTTCATCCAGGGGGAGGCAACGGAGGCGGGGCTGGTCTTCCGGCCCAACGAGGCCATCACCCGCAGCGAGGCCGAGGCCCTGGTCGCCAGGGTCTGCGGCGACGAGGCGGTGCTGCCCGCGGCCCTGACAGACGCCCCCGACGCGCCCCTGACCCGGCTGGAGGCGGCGAAGCTGCTGTACCGGGCAGGGAAGGAATAGGTAAGAAGTAAGAAGTAAGAAGGAAGAAGTAAGAAGGAAGAAGTAAGAAGGACCGGGCTTCGGGCGGTTCTTCTTACTTCTTTTCCTTAAAGCGAAAGCTGTTCCAGGTGGCGGTTGAGGAGATAGGCCTGATAATCCTCCGGGCTGAAGGCGCGTTCCGAGGCGGGGCTGCCATAGCGCTGGACGAGCTCGCCCAGGGGGACGGCGCGGGCGGCCCGGAGGGCCGGGGTGTCCTCCTCCACGGCCCGGCGGATCAGCTCGTCGATGGGCTCCTCGTTCAGGTTTCCGATCCGCCACTCCGGGCGCATATGGGTGAAATTGAAATAGAGATCGTACTCGTTGGAGACGTAGAGGACCAGCTCCTCGCCGTCGTTGTGGGGGGCGGCGGAGCCGGGGGCGTCCCGCCAGAGGCGGCAGAGCTCCCGTTCGGGCCAGAGCGCGTCGTAATCGAGGAAATGGGGGATCAGGGGGGCGGGGATGTGGTCCCTGCGGATCCAGATGGGGTAGAGCTTCCGGGCCTCGCCATCGCAGCTCCCGGTGTGGACGAAGAAGCGGAATTCCCCGCCCAGGGCCTCGCAGCGCCGGGGCAGCTCCAGCTCCTCGGACAGGGCCAGGAGGGAGACCAGCTCCTCCCGGTTCTCCTCGTTGATAAAGCCCTGCCAGCGGGGGCGGATGCCCTGGTCCAGCAGGAGCTCCGTGGCCCGGAGCAGCTCCCGGAAGGCGCCCTTGCGGCCCACGTACCGGTCCGTGGTCTCCTCCAGCCCGAAGAAAGTCAGCTGGACCGCCGGGACCCCCAGCTCCTTCAAAAAGGGGGCGTAATCCGGGTCCCGGACCAGCCGCCAGAAGCTCGCCAGCTCGAAGCGCTTCGGGACGGCGTTGACCGAGAGGGCCTTGTCCCGTTCCCAGCGGGCGCGGTAGTCCGGGCAGAAGTCCGGCTCCCGGAGCCAGCTGTAGAAGGCGATCCGCTCGAAGTGGGGCTTGAAGCGCTCCACGATGCGGGCGTCCGCGTCGGGGGCCATGGCGCGGTTGGGCATGTGCCCCAGCCAGCAGTGGCGGCAGCGGTTGGGGCAGCCGTAGAGATCGACGCAGAGGGAGAGAGATTGGAAGGGCATGGGGGACCTCCTTTTTGGGGGAAGATTGAGAGAATAGAGAATAGATAAGAGATAAAAGATAATAACGGAGGTATTTTTCAATTCTGCGAATTGAAAAATGGAATTCAAATCGTCGCGGAGCGACACCTTATTTATTTGCCTCCGGGGCGGGGGCGGACCCCTCCGCCCCAGTGTGCGCACTGGGGCACCTCCCCTTGGCAGGGGAGGTTTTTTGGTGCCTGCGAGGCGGGGGGGCGGAGACGTCAGGGGATGCCTCCCTACGGCGGGAGGTGTGGGTGCCTCCGAGATGGGGGCCTTCTTGCATCATAGCACAGGATGGGAGCGGTGTCAAGGTGGGAGGAATCATCGGAATGGCGGGATGGTGCTTGCAAACGGGTGCACGCTGTGGTAGAATCCTAATCAGAAGACCGTACGCAAAGCGGACGGCGGAACGCCGTCCCTACGGGAGGCAGTATGATTTATTTGGATAATGCGGCGACGACGCTGCGGAAGGCGCCGGGGGTCATCGAGGCGGTGGCCGAGGCCATGAGGACCGCGGGGAACGCGGCCCGGGGGGCCCACGGGGCCTCGCTGACGGCGATGGGGATCGTGTACGACACCCGGCGGAAGCTGGCCGAGCTCTTCGGCTGTCCCCGGGCGGACCACGTGATCTTTACGGCCAACGCCACCCAGGCCCTCAACACGGCCATTTACGGCCTGCTGGGGCCCGGGGATCGGGCGGTCACCACGGCGCTGGAGCACAATTCGGTTTTGCGGCCTCTCTACGATTTGCAGGATCGGGGGATGGAGCTGGAGATCGTCCCGGCGGACCGGCAGGGGCGGATCAGCTATGACGGGCTGGAGGCCCGGCTGCCCGGGGCGAAGGCCCTTGTCTGCACCCACGCCTCCAATCTGACCGGGAACGTGCTGGACCTGGGGCGGCTCGCGGAGCTGGCCCACCGGAACGGGGCCCTGCTGATCGTGGACGCGGCCCAGACCGCCGGGAGCATCCCCATCGACATGACGAAGCTGGGAGTGGACCTGCTCTGCTTCTCCGGACATAAGGGACTGCTGGGGCCCCAGGGCACCGGCGGGCTCTGCGTCAGGCCCGGGGTGGAGCTGCGGCCCCTGCTCCGGGGCGGCTCCGGGGTCAAGTCCCACGAGCGGGGACAGCCCATGGACTACCCCACCCGGCTGGAGGCCGGGACCCTCAACGCCCATGGCCTGGCGGGCCTGGGGGCGGCGGCGGACTGGCTGCTGCAAACGGGAGTGGAGTCCGTCTGCGCCCGGGAGACGGCTTTGACAAAGCTGTTTTACGAGGGGGTTTCCGCCATAAAGGGCGTGACGGTCTACGGGGATTTCTCGGTCTGGCCCCGGGGCGCCGTGGTTGCCCTGAACCTCCGGGGGATGGATTCGACGGAGGCCGCCGACGCGCTGTACGTGGATTACGGCATCGCCGTCCGGGCCGGGGCCCACTGTGCGCCGCTGCTCCACGAAGCCCTGGGCACCGCGGAACGGGGCGCGCTGCGCTTCAGCTTTTCGCCCTTTACCGCCGAGGAGGAGGTTTTGGCCGCGGTGGAGGCGGTGCGGGAGCTGGCGGAATAAATGAATGGGGATTAGTGAATGGATAAGAGATAACGGAGGTATTTTTCAATTCTGCGAATTGAAAAATGGAATTCAAATCGTCGCGAAGCGATACCTTTTTCAGGATTCATTTGCCTCCGGATTTGCCTGCGGCAAATTGTATTTGCTGCGCAAATACCGGGACGCTCATCCGCTGCGCGGATAAGAGCGTCCCCTACGGGGGG
>CAMVKI010000140.1 GCA_947168005.1 uncultured Clostridia bacterium | reverse complement strand
GGTGTTTGTTCATGTTTTTCGTTGTTTAATTTTCAAGGTACAACCGCGCTCGGCATGGGCTTTTTGCGGCCCTTCTTGCGAGCGCTTCGATATAATAGCACGAGGTTCCCCAATTGTCAAGAACTTTTTTGCTTTTTTTTCAAAGAATTTTTATGGGTCCATATCTTGTATTTTGGGCTTTTGATCCTGTCAAAATATGGCTTGCGGCGTATTCATTTTTGTGGATTTTGCCGGAAAGCGATTTGTAAAGCCGGAAACAGAGCGTTCCCCCGTTTCGACGCGCTGTGTCGAAGCGGAGGAACGGGCGGACAAGCGATGCTTGTCCCTATATTATGATTGGTCAGATCGCGCAGTTATTGTAGAGCGTAATTGGTGTAGACCCGGGCAAGGCTGGAATACTCTATGCTCTGGATCACATAGCCGGGGTCGGAGCCCTCCGGGGCGCCGGTATAGGTGACACAGACATACCAGCCGTCCTCGGTATAATGGCTCGAATGCAGACTGTCCGGCTCGAGGGGCCAGGCGGTGTCGTCCAGGAGGTAATGGATATTTCCGTAAATGCCGTTTGAGTCCAGCGCCTCCACGGTTTCCAGTCTGTCGCCGGGATGGAGATCGTTAAAGTCGGCTTTGCTCACGGACAGGGACAGGAGATCTGGAACCGGCACAGAGACAGCTCCCTCTCCCTCCGTCTGTTGGACCAGGAAAAGCAGCTTTGTCTCTCCATAGAACAGGGCCGTGCGGGCAGCTCCGGCGTTGAAGCAGTCTCTCTGCCGGATCTCTACCCCCTGATACCGCTCCACAAAGTCGGCGTAGTCCACACCCGCGCCGGCCTCCGTGTAAAGCTCGTCCAGCTCCGCGTCGGAGAATCGGTCGGTCTTGACGGGAATGGATCGCTCCGTCAGAACGTTGCGCTCCGAGTTCCACAAGCCGCCTTCTTCGCTGCTGCCGGTCACTGAAATCACAACGATCCTGCCATCGTCGGTGAACCAGGTGGGCAAATAAACACCGCTCCCGCCGTCGAAGAGGCATGGGCCGTATTGCTCCGCGACCTCATCCAGGGACAGGCCCTTCAGAGCTTCGGTCAGCGCGTCCCCCTCAGGCAGGTCTGCCGTCTGTCCGGCAAGGGTCTCCCGAAGGGTCAGGTCCCGATCAAAGAGCCAGGCGCCGTACAGATGGCCGTCATAGCAGTCCCAGATCGCGCAGCAATAGCCCGCGCCGTAGTCGAACACCGCGCATTCATGAACACAGCCGACCCAGTCCTTAAACAGGAGCTCCTCGCGGTATTGGTCCGGGTCCTCGGCGCGGGCCCGGATCTCGTCCAGGGAGAGAGGTGTGAAAGCAGGGCGCACGGCCTCGAAGGCCTGTTTGGGGTCCGGATCGCAGCAGACGATCAGTTTGGATGCCCGATAATCGGGATACTCGTCGCTTTCGTTCAACAAGCCCCTGTCCTCGATCAGCTCGCAGCCCTCGGCACGGATGCACAGGTATTGATAGGGTTCCCCTCCGCCGGGCGCCGCATAATTCCATCTGTCGTAGTTCGCAAACGGCGTCCCGTCCGGGTTCTCCAGTTCCGTATCCTCTATCCAGATACAGACCGTTTCTCCTCCGATGTTGACCGTAAATTCTGTCGGGACAAGGCCGAAGTGCTCGGAAACTCTCACAATCGTACAGTCCGCGTATCCGACGATCCGGGCCGTACCGTCCGGCAGGGTCTCCATGGTGTTCTTTTCCAGGCGCTCCAGCTTTTTCCTCTTCAATTCATATTCCTCCGCACGCATCACCTCATAGACCTCCACGGTTTCGCAGGGCTTATCCACCGGAATCGTCAGGACCCATGCGGAGCGGAGCAAATATCGGTAGAAAACGCCGTCTATCGGTCCGTTTTTGATCCAAAATAAAACGGACGCCGTCTCCCCGTTCCATAACACTTCAGACAGGCACGGTTCTGAATCCTGTAACACATAGTCCGCCCACGCATAAACCAGATAGTTTTTCTCCGTATCGGTGTACTTCTGTGTCAGGCCCCAGGTCTTACAATAAGCAGCGTAATCTTCAAAAGACATGACAGTCTGCCGTGGAAATCCCTCTGGAAGCAGATCCTCAAAGCTGAAATCCGTAACATCCCGGATCGCCTTAAAAAAGTCTTTTCCGGTATCGACCTGCTGCATATCATATTCACCGTTATATTCGGCCTCCGCATTGTCCAGGACGTAGACGGTCTCGCCGTTGAGCTCTACGGGATGGCAGTTTATAGGCTTGGCGCGGTACAGGACTCCGTTCGGTTCCGTAGCCCGGATAGTCCAGATGGGGTCGAGGCCAGTACGAAGGCTGCGGTGCAGGAGCCAGCCGCCGGCGCCGAGGAAGACCAGGAAGAGGGTGGCCGCCGCGGCGGTCCTCCAGCGGGCGGCGCGGGTGGAGACGGAACGGAGGGAGATGGGTTCCGAGACGGGCTCTTCTTTCGAGTTCGATGCCGTATCCGGGAGCCCCTCATCCGCCCCAGTGCGCGCACTGGGGCACCTTCCCCCCAGGGGGAAGGCTTGGGCGGCGGCGAGGCGGGCGTCGTAGGCCTCGGTCAGGAGTTGGTCGAGGGCCGCGTCAGTCATTTCGTTGGTCGCTTTCTTTTGGAACAGTCTCATGTCAGATCGCCTCCCGCAGTTGTTTTTTGAGCTTTTCCCGGCCACGGCTGATGAGCTTTTCGGCCTTGGCCTGGCTGCAGCCCAGGTTCTCCCCCACTTGCTTCGCGGTCAGACCGCAGAGAGTGGAAAGGAGGACTGCCGTGCGCTGGTCTCCGGGCAGGGCGTCCAGAGCCGCCAAGACCGTCAGGCGCAGGTCCGGGTCGGAGGCTGGGGCCGGACAGGCCGGCAGTTCCTCCGGGGGAAGGGCCAGCTCCCACTTCCGTTTGCGCAGCAGGTCCAGGGCTGTGCGCTCGGTCAGCACCGCCACGAAGCGTCGGGTCCTGGGTCCGACGGGCTCCGCCAGGCAGTCGTAGTGCTCCAGCAGCTTCACGGAGGCGTCGGAAACCGCGTCCTCGGCCAGGGCCGCGTCCCCGAGGATGCGGCGGGCGAGGGCAAACATCAGACCGCGGTATTCGGCGTAGGTACGCTCGAATGCGGCGTTGCGCACGGCGTTTGTTTGCATGGGAAAGCTCCTTTTTGTTTTCTGTTATCTATAACGTGCGGGGAAGACGATTTCGGACAGGGGTTTGAAATATTTTCAAGAAATAAAAGAAAAAGCAAGAGAACACATTGCTGCTTCCTCTTACTTCTTCTTTTAGGGGAGGACAATGGCCGCCCCTGCGGGCGGAGCGGGCAGATTGCCCGCGCTACAGGTCCCGGTGGACGGCCTGACGGACCAGGGCGCGGTGGAGCTTGGCCTCGGCGAGCTTCAGGTCCCGCTCGTTCAGGCCGGGGCGGGCTATAATCTCCCTGGCCCGCTGCTCGGCAGCCTTCGCCCGCTCCAGGTCGATGTTCTCGGCCCACTCGAAGGTGGTCGCGACAAGGCGGACGTTTCCGTTGTGGACGGCCACCATGCCGCCGATGCAGGCGGCCCGGCGTTCCTTGCCCTCGGCGTCGGTGACGACAGCCTCTCCCATACCAAGGGGGGATACATAGTCGATGTGCCGTGCCAAAATACCGATCTCGCCCTCGATCGTCCGGACGGAGATCTTCTCTGCCTCGCCCTCAAAGGCCAGGCCGTCGGGGGTCACGATCTGAAGCCGGAAGGTCATTTGCCTTCACTCCCCTTCCGGTATTTCTCCACGACCTCCTCGATGGTGCCGGCGTAGAGGAAGAAGGACTCGGGGATCTCGTCGTGCTTGCCCTCGATGATCTCCTTGAAGCCCCGGATGGTCTCCTTCAGGGGGACATACTTGCCCTCGTAGCCGGTGAACTGCTCGGCCACGTGGAAGGGCTGGGAGAGGAAGCGCTGGACCTTGCGGGCCCGGTTGACCGTCAGGGTGTCCTCCTCGGAGAGCTCGTCCATGCCCATGATGGCGATGATGTCCTGGAGCTCCTTGTAGCGCTGCAGGATGCGCTGGACGCCCCGGGCGACCTCATAGTGCTCGTGACCCACCACGTCGGGAGTCAGAATGCGGGAGGTGGAGTCCAGGGGATCCACGGCGGGATAGATGCCCAGAGAGGCGATGCCGCGGTCCAGAACCGTGGTGGCATCCAGGTGGGCGAAGGTGGTGGCGGGGGCCGGGTCGGTCAGGTCGTCGGCGGGGACGTATACGGCCTGGACGGAGGTGATGGAGCCCTTTTTGGTGGAGGTGATGCGCTCCTGAAGGGCGCCCATTTCCGTCGCCAGGGTGGGCTGGTAGCCCACGGCGGAGGGCATACGGCCCAGCAGGGCCGAGACCTCGGAGCCGGCCTGGGTGAAGCGGAAGATGTTGTCGATGAAGAGAAGCACGTCCTGGTTCTTGACGTCGCGGAAGTACTCCGCCATCGTCAGGCCCGCCAGACCCACGCGCATACGGGCTCCGGGGGGCTCGTTCATCTGGCCGTAGACCAGGGCGGTTTTCGCCAGAACGCCGGACTCCTTCATTTCATAATAGAGGTCGTTGCCCTCACGGGTCCGCTCGCCGACGCCGGTGAAGACGGAATAGCCGTTGTGCTCCGTGGCGATGTTGTAGATCAGCTCCTGAATCAGGACGGTCTTGCCCACGCCGGCGCCGCCGAAGAGGCCGATCTTGCCGCCCTTGGCATAGGGGCAGATCAGGTCCACGACCTTGATGCCGGTCTCCAGAATCTCGGTGGTGCTCTCCTGCTCGTCGTAGCTGGGGGCGGGCCGATGGATGGGCCAGCGCTCGATGGTGACGGGAGGGGGCATATTGTCGATGGGCTTGCCCAGCAGGTTGAACATGCGGCCCAGGCACTCCTCGCCCACGGGGACGGTGATGGGCTTGCCCGTGTCGATGACCTCCATGCCCCGGCGCAGGCCGTCGGTGGAGGACATGGCGACGCAGCGCACCAGATCATCGCCCACGTGCTGGGCGACCTCGGCGGTGATCTTATCGTCGCCGTTGAACACCTCGAGGGCGTTCAGCAGCGGGGGCAGACAGCCGTTCGGGAAGCGAACGTCCATAACGGGACCCATGATCTGGTCCAGCTTGCCGATATTTTTCGTAGCCATAGGGTCAGCTCCTTCGCAAATGCAAAATGCAGACTGCAAGATGCAAAATGATAGTGTATTCGGTGTTTGTCAGTTGTCCGCGCCGGCGACGATCTCGGTGATCTCCTGGGTGATGGCGCCCTGGCGGGCCCGGTTGTACTTCAGGCTCAGGCTGGAGATCATCTCCTCGGCGTTCTTGGTGGCGGCGTCCATGGCGGTGCGGCGGGCGCCGTGCTCCGAGGTCACGGATTCGCAGAGGGCGCCGTAGATCAGGCCGCCCAGGTACTCGTGGATGATGGTGTCGAAGACGGTGAAGCTGTCCGGCTCATAGAGGGTCAGGCAGTTGTTGTCGCCGGGCTTGGGATGGTATTCCAGGGGCAGCATGTTCAGCACACCCGGGGACTGGGACAGCATGGAGACAAAGTTGGTGTAGACCACGCTGACCGTATCGAACTCCTTCGCCAGGAAGCCCTTGCTGAGCATCTTGGCAACGGTGAAGCAGTCGCCCACGGAGACCTCCCCGGCCACGGCGTAGGCCTCGGTGAGAATCTCCACGCCCCGGGCCCGGAAGAACTCCAGACACTTCTTGCCGATGGGAACCACGCAGGCGTTCTTGCCCTCGATGAGGCTGTAGGCCAGCTTGAAGACATTGTGGTTGTAGCCTCCGGCCAGGCCCCGGTCGCCGCCGATGACGACGTAGCAGCTCTTTTTGACCTCCCGCTTTTCGAGGAACGGGGAGTCGAAGTCTTCCGTATTGTTGGCAATGGTGTTCAGGGTATCGAAGAGGATCTCAAAATAGGGGCGGGAGTTCGCCACCCGATCCTGAGCGCGGCGCAGCTTGGAGGCGGCGACCATTTCCATGGCCTTGGTGATCTGCTTGGTGCTCTCCATGCTCTTGATGCGGAGCTTGATATCCTTCATGGAAACGCCAGCCATACGCTCCCTCCTTTTGTGTGTGATTGCGGCGGCATCGGAATGCCGGCGCGCAGAGCGCGGTCAAGCGCTTATCTGGTCTTCAAAAACTCCTCGGTATAGGCCACGAGCGCCCGCTTCAGGTCCTCCTCCGTGGGCGGGAAGAGCTGCTTGGTGTCGCGGATGGCCTTGACCAGCTTGTGCTCGTGGGTATCGAGATAGCGGAACAGGCCCTGCTCGAAGGCGCGGACCTTGTCCACGGGGATTTCCTTCAGATAATCGTTGATAACGGCATAGATGATGCAGACCTGGAACTCCACCGGGACCGGGGCGTTGTTGGACTGCTTCAGGACCTCCACGATCCGGGCGCCCTGGGCCAGACGGGCCTTGGTGTCCTTGTCCAGGTCGGAGCCGAACTGGGCGAAGCTCTGGAGCTCCCGGTACTGGGAGTAGAGGAGCTTCAGGGGGCCGGCCACCTTCTTGAGGGCCTTGATCTGGGCCGCGCCGCCCACGCGGGAGACGGAGATGCCCGGGTTGATGGCGGGCATGACGCCGGCGTGGAAGAGCTCGGTCTCCAGGAAGATCTGGCCGTCGGTGATGGAGATGACGTTGGTGGGGATATAGG
>CAMVKI010000139.1 GCA_947168005.1 uncultured Clostridia bacterium | reverse complement strand
CTGGGGCACCTCCCCTTGGCAGGGGAGGTTTTTAATAGTCCTTCGTGCTCTCTACCTTGCCGGCCTGGATGGTGTCGCCCTGCCAGGTGCCGACCAGGATGACCATGGTGCCGGTGGCCGGGACCTCGGCTTCCGTGCGGAAGGGCTGGGTCCAGGCGTTGTCGTAGTAGGGGTGCTGGATCGTGGTGGGGTTCAGGACCCGGCCGTAGATCCGCAGGGTCTTGCCCGCAAAGGCCTCGGGCTTGCGCTGCATGTTCAGCAGCTGGACCCGCTCCAGGGTGGCGTCCATGGTGGTCATGTCCACCTCGCAGGAGGAGGGCTTGTATTCCTGCTTGAGCTCCAGGCTGGTATCCACAAACCAGAGCTTGTCCAGGGCGGCCTCGTCCCGGACGAAGGTGCCGGTCAGCTTGACCAGGGAGCCGAGGGGCGGCAGAGCCTCCGGGTCCGCGGGGACGAATTCCCACTGCCAGTCGCAGCACTTGGTGGCGTCCATGTAGCCCCAGACGTAGTAGCGGAACTTCCCGTTGAAGGCGTCGTAGAGCCGGGTGTAGGTGCCCTCCTTGGTGAGGGTCTTGCCCACGTAGTCGTCGGCCAGATTGTTGAAGAAGATGTTCTGATAGAGGACGTATTCGGTCTGGTTCAGCACCGTGGGCATGGCGTCCTCCCCGTGGGGCAGGAGCTCCGGGTCGGCCTCGGCGGCGGGACTGTCGGAGCCCTTGCAGGCGGCGAGGGAGAGGAGCAGAAGGACGGCGAGGAAGAGAACGAGGATTCGTTTCATGGGAAGGCCTCCTTTGGAGCGGAAGGTAATTCAAAATCTATCGGCTTGCCGCCCTTATATGCGGCCGCGGACCAGGCTTGCCAGGGTGAAGAGGGCGAAGACGCCGATGTTGGCGACGACGATGGTGGAGCCCACGGGGGTGCCGGCCACGGCGGCGATCAGGATGCCCGCGGCGGCGCAGAGCACGGAGATCACCGCGGCGCAGATCGACACCGAGCGGAAGCTCTTGAAGAGCCGCATGGCCGAGAGGGCCGGGAAGACCACCAGGGCCGAGATCAGCAGAGAGCCCACCAGCTTCATCGCCAGGACGATGACCACGGCGATGATGACCGCGATGAGCAGGTTGTAGAGCTTCGTGTTGGCGCCGGTGGCGGCGGCGAAGCTCTCGTCGAAGGTGACGGCGAAGATCTTGTGGTAGAACAGGATGAAGAAGACCACCACGACCGCCGACAGGGCGATGGACAGCCAGACCTCCAGGGATTTCAGGGTCAGGATGGAGGTGCCGCCGAAGAGGGTGGTGCAGACGTCGCCGGAGATGTTGGACTTGCCGCTGGGGGGGAAGAGGTTCATCAGCAGATAGCCCACGGCCAGGGCCCCCACAGAGATCATGGCCACGGCGGCGTCGCCCTTGATCCTGGCGTTGGTCCCCGCAGCCAGCAGGAGGACGGCGCAGAGGATCGTCACGGGCAGGACCAGGAGCATGTCGTTGGTCAGGCCGATCACGGCGGCCACGGCCATGGCCCCGAAGGCCACGTGGCTCAGACCGTCGCCGATGAAGGAGAAACGCCGCAGCACCAGGGTCACGCCGAGCAAAGAGGAACAGAGGGCCACGAGGACGCCCACCAGCAGGGCGTTCTGGACAAAGGGAAGCTGGAGATAGTCGGAAAGTGTCATTTGCCCGCGCCTCCCTTCGCCGTCCAGCGGGAGCCCGCTTCGGTTTCCAGATAGCCCTCCACGGTGCCGAAATAGATCCGGGCGCCGATGTGGAGGATGTGGCTGGCGTTGCGCAGGGCGGCCTCCAGGTCGTGGGAGATCATGACCACGGTGATGCCGTCCCGTTTGTTCAGCTCCGAGATGAGCTGGTACATCTCCGCCGTGACCCTGGGGTCCAGCCCCGCCACGGGCTCGTCCAGCAGGAGGAGCTTCCGGGTGGCGCAGAGGGCCCGGGCCAGGAGGACCCGCTGCTGCTGGCCGCCGGAGAGCTCCCGGTAGCAGCGCTTTGCCAGCGGGCGGATCTCCATGCGGTCGATGTTCCGCCAGGCCAGGGCCTTGTCGGCCTTGGTGTAGAAGGGCCGCAGGCCCTGCCGGCCCTGACAGCCCGAGAGGACGATCTCATAGACCGAGGCGGGGAAATCCCGCTGGACCACGGTCTGCTGGGGCAGATAGCCGATCTCGTTCTGGCGAAGGCCGTCCCCCGTCAGAACCTCTCCCTTGAGGGGGTGAATCAGGCCGAGAATCGTTTTCATCAGGGTGGACTTTCCGGAGCCGTTTTCGCCTACGATGCAGAGATAATTCCCGGCTCGGACCTCAAAATTCAGATGCTCCAGGATTGCTTTTCCTTCATAACCGAGGGAAAGGTCCTGACAGGACAGAAGTGCGTCTGTATGGCCTCTTTCCTGGTCGAGTTTGAGGGAATAATTGTTGAAATCATTCCGTTCCATATTATTGAATCCCTTTTGACGATTGGTTTGTTGTTCTTTCTTACAAATAGGCGGTAGAAGCCTTTTATGGGGGTGCTTAGCGCTGAACGGACACCACCTCATCCGCCCCAGTGTGCGCACTGGGGCACCTTCCCCTCAAGGGGAAGGCTATGGTTCCAGACTGGCAGCGTGTTGCGCTCGTCGTTCTCCTATTGCCTGTTGCCTATTCAACGATTGCCTGATCGACGATCCCAGAGCCGCTCAGTTCAGCGCGGTCTTCAGAACCTCCAGGTTGCTTTCCATGACGCCCAGGTAGCTGACGCCCTCGTCTACCATTTTGGAGGTGACGGACTGGAGGGAGTTGAGCTCCAGAATCTGAACGTTCTGGGTTTTGGCGTTCAGGATGACGGTCTCGGCCAGGCGGGTGTCGGAGCCCTCCAGCTTCATCACGCAGGGCAGCTCCAGCTCGTCCACCTTGTTCACCAGGAAGTTCACGGTCTCGAAGCTGGCCTCGGTCTCCGCCGAGCAGCCGGAGAAGGCCGCGTAGCAGTTCAGACTGTAGTCCTCCGCCAGGTAGCGGAAGGGGAAGCGGTCGGCAAAGAGCAGGGTCTTCCGGGCCGGGGCCTCCATGGCTTTGGCATAGCGGCCCTCCAGCTCGGCCAGGGCGCCGTCGTAGGCGGCGAAGTTGGTCCGGAAGCTCTCGGCGCAGGCCGGGTCCGTGGCCTTGAGGGCCTCGCAGACGGCGGCGCAGAGGGTCCGGGCGTTGCGCAGGGAGAGCCAGACGTGCTCGTCGTAGGCGGGGCCGTCTTCTTCTTCCTCCTCGGCCTCCATGCCCTCCAGGGCCTCCTCCTCCTTCGCGGCGGAGCCCAGGGCGTCCAGGAGGCAGACCACGCGCATGTCCTTGTTCGAGGCCTGGGCCAGGGCGTCGGGGACCCAGCTGTCGGACTCGCCGCCCACGTAGAGGAAGAGGTCGCAGGTGGAGATCTTGTAGATGTCCTCCACCGTGGGCTGGTAGTTGTGGAAGTCCGTGCCCTTGTCCAGGAGCAGGGTCAGGGCGATGTGGTCGCTGTTCCCGCCGATGATCTGGCGGGCCCAGTCATAGGCCGGGAAGATCGTGGCGACGACGGAGAGCTCCTTGGCCTTCACGTCGGGCCGGGTGGTGGCGTTGGTGCTGCCGTCGGCGGCGCAGGCGGTGAAGAGGGCGGAGAGCAGGATAAGGGTCAGGATCAGGGCTGTGATTCGATGCTTCATATCGTTTGATTCCACTTTCGATTTTGTATTTATTTTGTGTCCTGGCAGCTTTCGCAGAGGCCGTAGAGGACCGTTTCGCCCCGGTCGATCGCAAAGCCGTCCAGCTTGGCGACGGCCTCCACCAGGGCTTCGGTCCCGGCCTCGTCCATGTGGAAGGTCCGACCGCATTTTTTGCAGCTCAGATGGAGGTGGGCCCGGCACTCCTCCGCCTTTTTGTAGCGGTAGAAGACCTCCCGGCTCCCGGACTTGGCGACCTTCTGGACCGCGCCGTCCTTCTCCAGGGCGGAGAGGTTGCGGTAGACTGCGCTGACGCTGATCTCCGGCAGATCCTGGGCGATCTGGCCGGCGCTGAGGGTCTCGTCGGCGTGGCCGTGGAGATAGGTCAGAAGCCGCTTCCGGGGCTGGGTCATGTAGGCTTGCATGGGGACCTCCGATCTGCGAATGATTCGCAATTTGGTGCATGGAAATGATAGCACGGAGCGGGGTATTTGTCAAGAAGAAATTGCGAATGAGTTGCAAATTTGATTTGTAAATGAGATGCCGGCCGGAAAATGAAAACAGATAAACAATCGCAGGGCCGAAAAGCGCTTTGTGCTTTTCGGCCCCGCGGCCTGACGGCTTCAACAGCGACAGAAACGAGCTAATCAAAGGCCCCATCTCTGGTCAACCAGAAGGGCGCATTGTTTTCATCCAGCATATAGAGCAGGTTTCCGTCGTAATACACGATACTGTAATTGTTCATGGAAAAACCGAAAAAAGTGAAGGATACGCGTTCGAGCCTGTTATTCGTCCGCGCTTCTTCCCACAAGCATGATATGGGAGATGCATTCTCATATACACTTCCCTCCGGAGTCGTCAGAGTATAAGATATTTCTTTTTCTTTTGTATCTGGCATGAAATGCCAGGCGTTTCCCATGGAGTCGGTCCAATTCCCGACCAGGGTTGGTAATGTATCAGGAAAGAACGGCTCTCTTTCTCTTTCATAGAATATCCAAAGGTCTATTGGTTTCACGTTGACGGGGCTTTCTCGGTAGGAACCCGTCATATGGATCACGAGCCAAAGTTCCGGATAACAGGTTTTGTAACTTATATGTGACAGGCTGATTTCTTCCGGACGAGTCGTGATCGATTGGGGCACCTCTAAACTGAGTTTCTCAATGCTGTTCTCATCTATGAGGAATGTTATTTCTTCAAGAGAATCCAGAAAGAAACAAGTGGTAGAGATGGTATAAGCGTCTGGGTTGGAAGTTGGCGGGCACGCATCTATAAAGTTCAGACTGTGATCGTTTATAACTATCTTTGGAAGAACTCCATGTGACGTAGATATATTGAAATAATAATCCTTCGAATAATCGCTTAGATAGACGCCTCCGTCAGAGCGAACAAAAAAGGCTGTTGGGTAGAGACAATCTGGTGTGTCGCCATCCCCCACTGCATGATCCAGGCACCAAACGCCGAACAGCGGGCTGCTTCCCTCGGAGGGTGTCGGTCCGGGGTCGGCTGCCGCCTGGACGTCGGATGCTGTCGGCGTCCTTTTTACGAGGGTTTCGGCAAAGCGTTTTCCCGCATACAGTGTGATTAAAAAGAGGAAAAAACCGATAAGGCAAGAGACGACGACGAGAAGCGTCAGCAGGAGCTTGTTTGGAAAGGCCCTGGCATTGGCGGTGCGATCCGGATTGGAGGGTCTGCGCTCCGCGCTTGGAGGTTTTGGCCGGCGGAGCTCTTTTTCGGCGGGTATTTTTGGTTCCGCGGGGGATGGGTCCCCGAGCGCCGGTTCCGGCGGGGATGTGATCGCTTCCACGGTTTTTGGGGGCTGCGGCAGAGGGGGCTTGATGTCCAGATCGGCTTGGATGGTCTTTGCCAGCTCCTGTATATTTATCTCGGGATCCTGGATTGCCTTTTTGATCTGGAGACCGGAGAGATGATAGTTGAAGCCTTCCGACAGGGGTGCGTTGTCGATGCGGATCGGGTATTTGTTCTCACAGGGTTTGTCGGCCAGATTCAATTCCTTGTAGACCTGTTTGGAGGCCAGGGAGTTTTTGGACAGGAGCAGCACGAAGGCGCGGGAGGCCTGAATGGCGCGGTCAATCTCGACCGCCCATATTCCGCCGTCTGGAATATCCCGGGAGGCGATCCAGCAGCGGATTCCGCAGTTTTCCAGAATCTGTACCAGCCTGTCAGCAATCTCCTGGTCCTTTGAACTGTAGCTGACGAATACGTCATATGGTTTTTGGGCCCGCCTGTCGGGTTTCTTTTTCATCGCGATCACCCCCTGCCGTCGTTCTCAGCGGAATCGACATAGTCTCAATAACAGTATAGTATAGGGATTATAAAAATGCAAGAGCGGAGTTGAAAGACAGCGGGAGGAGCGGAAAGGGAGGTACAGCGGGGGTCAAAGGAGGAGCTTGGGGAGAATTTTGTGTCAAGGTGGAAATTTGCACGAAATTTACTGTGGAAAACTATGTGGATTTTGGGGAAAAGTGTATTTCGGGGGGGAATTGAGAGTTGAGAATTGAGAATTGAAAATGTGGGTTGCTGATTGCCGCGGCCGGTGTGTACAGCGGGGCGTCGGCGGAGGACGGGGGACCACCTCATCCGGCGCTTCGCGCCACCTTCCCCTCAAGAGGAAGGCTTTTGGGGTGCCTCCGAGGCGGGGCGGCGGCCTGGGGTCAGGCCGCCCTACGGCGGGGAAGGCGCGGGGGTACTGAATAATGAATAACGAATAATGAATAACGAATAATTGTGGTATTTTTCAATTCTGCGAATTGAAAAATGGAATTCAAATCGTCGCGAAGCGGCACCTTTTTCAGGATTCATTTGCCTCCGGATTTGCCTGCGGCAAATTGTATTTGCTGACGCAAATACCGGGACGCTCACCCCTTGCGGGGTAAGAGCGTCCCCTACGGGGGGCGGGGGTGCTTGCGAGGCGGGCGGCGGCCCGGGGTCAGGCCGCCCTACGGCGCGGGGGCGGGGGATGCTTCCGAGGCGAGAGAGC
>CAMVKI010000138.1 GCA_947168005.1 uncultured Clostridia bacterium | reverse complement strand
TGGCGTAATCGACGGCCTTGGTCTCGCGGATGAGGTTGATCTTGATCTGGCCGGGGTATTCCAGCTCGGCTTCGATCTTCTTGGCGATGTCCCGGGCCATGAGGACCATATTGTCCTCGGAGACGTCCTCGGGCCGCACCATAATGCGGACCTCCCGGCCGGCCTGGATGGCGTAGGCCTTTTCCACGCCGGGGAAGGAGCCGGTGAGCTCTTCGAGCTTCTCCAGGCGGCGGATATAGTTCTCCACGTTCTCGCGCCGGGCGCCGGGGCGGGCGGCGGAGATGGCGTCGGCGGCCTGAACCAGACAGGCGATGACGGTCTTGGCCTCCACGTCGCCGTGGTGGGCCTCGATGGCGTGGATGACCTCGGGGGATTCCTTATACTTCCGGGCCAGCTCCACGCCCAGCTGGACGTGGCTGCCCTCCATCTCGTGGTCCACGCTCTTGCCCAGGTCATGCAGCAGTCCGGCCCGCTTGGCAAGGGTGACGTCCTCGCCCAGCTCGGAGGCCAGAAGCCCGGCAATGTGGGCGACCTCCATGGAGTGGTTGAGCACGTTCTGGCCGTAGGAGGTGCGGTACTTCTGGCGGCCCAGGAGCTTGATCAGCTCGGGGTGCAGACCCTGGACGCCGGTCTCGAAGACGGCGCGCTCGCCCTCGCGCTTGATGGTCTGCTCGACCTCGCGGCGGGCCTTCTCCACCATGTCCTCGATGCGGGTGGGATGGATGCGGCCATCGGCGATGAGCTTCTCCAGGGCGACCCGGGCGATCTCGCGGCGAACGGGGTCAAAGGAGGAGACCGTGATGGCCTCGGGGGTGTCGTCGATGATGAGATCGACGCCGGTGATGGTCTCTAAGGTCCGGATGTTGCGGCCCTCGCGGCCGATGATGCGGCCCTTCATCTCGTCGTTGGGCAGGGCCACCACGGAGACGGTAGCCTCGGCGGCGTGGTCGGCGGCGCAGCGCTGGATGGCGGTGGAGATAATCTCCCGGGCCAGCTGGTCGGCGTTGTCCTTGAGCTCGGCCTCGATGTCCTTGAGCTTGACGGCCGCGTCGTGGCGGGCCTCCTGCTCCACGTTCTTGATGATGAGGACCTTGGCCTCCTCCTGGGTCAGGCCGGAGATCTTTTCCAGCATCTCAAGCTGGGACTTCTTGATGAGGTTGACCTCCTCCTGGGTGGCGGCGACGGTCTGCTGACGCTTGCGGAGCTCCTCCTCCTTGCGCTCGAAGTTGTCGAGCTTCTTGTCGAGGGACTCTTCCTTCTGCTGCAGCCGGCGCTCCTGCTTGTTCAGTTCGGTGCGGCGCTCTTTGTTCTCTCTTTCGTTTTCGGTGCGAGTTTTATGGATCTCTTCCTTGGCCTCCAGAAGCATTTCGCGCTTCTTGCTTTCTCCGGCCTTGATGGCCTCGTTGTACAGGCGCGTGGCTTCCTCGTCCGCGCTCTTTATCTTCTCAACCGCGTCCTTCTTCAGCTTGGTGAAGATCAGGGCGGCTGCAATCACGCCAACGGCGATGCCCAGCAGGGGCAGGAGGATGTACCAAATCCATTCCATATACTCCGCACACCTCCTTTCGTAAAGAATTGGGTATGCTGAGAAAAAGAAAGCCCGGACCTGCTTCCCCTAAAAGCGGGTACGGGCAAACTAATCCACCGATTATTGTACCGGGAAAAGCTATCTTTGTCAAGCATTAATTTATGTAAAGCTTGATTATTTCCTCCCGCTTGATTTCTGCCGCTGATAATGCTATAATCAGCCCAGGCTGACAAGAACGAAACGGGAGGTTTTCCATATGGCAGGTCCCACGCCAATTCAAGAGCTGATCCGCGTCAACGCCCACAGCAGCGTGCGGGTCGAGCTGGGAGGCAAGGTCCTCTACGTCGATCCCTTCTCCCTCCGGGAGGCGCCCCACGACGCGGACCTGATTTTCCTCACCCACGACCATTTTGACCACTACTCCCCCGAGGATATCGCCCGGGTGGACAAGCCCGGCACCGTCTTCATCCTGCCCGCCTCCATGGTGAAGACCGCCGCCCCCGCCGTGGGCGGACGGCGCTTCGTCGCCGTGAAGCCCGGCGACCGGGGCGAGGCCGGGGGCATTGCCTTCGAGGCCGTCCCGGCCTACAACCCCGGCAAGCGCTTCCACCCCCGGGCCAAGGGCTGGGTGGGCTACGTGCTGGAGGCCGAGGGCCTGCGGATTTACGTGGCCGGCGACACCGACGCCACCCCCGAGGCCGCCGCGGTCCGCTGCGACGCAGCCCTGCTGCCCATCGGCGGCACCTACACCATGGACCCCGCCGAGGCCGCCGCCCTTGTCAACGAAATGCGCCCCGGCCTCGTCATTCCCATCCACTACGGCTCCGTCGTCGGCGCCCCGGAGGATTTCAACCGTTTCGCGAGCGCCGTCGCGGAGGGCATCCGCGTCGTGCGCGTCATTTGATCGCATGAAACTGATCGCTTTCGATTTAGACGGCACCCTGCTCACCGCCGACAAGGTCCTGACCGCCGAGAACAAATCCGCCCTGGAGCAAGCCGCCGCGGCGGGCTGGGTCCTGGTCCCGGCCACGGGCCGCTTCTACGGGGCCATTCCGGAGAACGTCCGCTCCCTGCCCTGGTTCCGCTATTTCATCACCATCAACGGGGCCAGCGTCTACGACGCCGCCGCGGGCCGGGCCCTGCTCCGGGCGGAGATCCCCTGGCGGCGGGCCGTGGAGCTCATGGCGTATCTGGACGGGCTGCCCGTGATCTACGACTGCTATATGGACGACTGGGGCTGGATCTCCCGGTCCCACCAGGCGCGGGCCGCGGACTTCGCCCCCCACCGCCACGCCCTGGACATGCTCCAAAAGCTCCGCACCCCGGTCCCCGATCTGAAGGCCCATCTGGCCGAAACCGGCCACGACGTACAGAAGGTCATGATGTTCTTCCGGGACCCGGAGCTCCGGCAGCGGGCCATGGAGGAGCTGAAAATCCGCTTCCCGGACCTGGCCGTTACCAGCTCCATCCCCCGGAACGTGGAGCTCAACAGTCTCGACGCCCAGAAGGGCGTCGCCCTGGAGCGCCTGGCCGCCAGCCTGGGCGTCCCCATTTCGGAGACCGTGGCCTTCGGCGACGACCTCAACGACGTCTCCATGCTCCGGGCCGCCGGCCTCGGCGTCGCCATGGAAAACGCCGCCCCCGAGGTCAAGGCCGCCGCGGATCTGGTGACGGAAAGCTGCGAGGAAAGCGGCGTAGGAAAAGCCATCGAGCGCCTGCTGGCCGGGCAATGCCAATGAAGCCCGGCCTGCACCCCGAATGAAGCTCGGCCTGCGGCCTGAATGAAGCCGGGGCTGCGCCCCGAATGAAGCCCGGCCTTCGGCCTGAATGAAGCCGCTTCGCTAATTATGGTATTTTCGAATATGAATATTCGAAAATGAATTTGAAAATATTCAAATATCATTTTGCAATTGGCAAATTGCAAAATACCACAATTAGCGAGCGTCAGCGAGCGGCTTCATCAGCGACCGCAGGGAGCGGCTTCATCAGCGACCGTAGGGAGCGGCTTCATTCGATCTGGATTTGTTTGAGAGAGAAGGAATACCATGACACTGCAAGAACTAAAGCCCGGCCAGTCGGCCCGGATCGTCTCCGTGGGGGGCGAGGGCGCTCTGCGCCAGCATTTTCTCGATATGGGCGTCATTCCCGGCGCCGAGGTGACGGTGATGAAGCTGGCCCCCCTGGGGGACCCCATGGAGCTCCGGCTCCACGGCTATGAGCTGACCCTGCGGCTGGCCGACGCGGCCAAGATCGGCGTCGCCGAGCCCCGGAAGGCCGAGGCCCCGGCAAAGAACGGGGCGCCCTCCGACGCCGAGCGCCGCCCGAAGCGCCGGGCCCACCCCGGCCTGGGCGAGGAGGGCAAATTCCACCCCAAGGGCAGCGGCGATCCCCTCCCCGAGGGGACCCTGCTGAGCTTCGCCCTGGTGGGCAACCAGAACAGCGGCAAGACCACCCTCTTCAACCAGCTCACCGGCGCCAACCAGCACGTGGGCAACTTCCCCGGCGTCACCGTGGACCGGAAGGACGGAGCGATCCGCCGCTGGCCCGACACCCGGGTCACGGACCTGCCGGGCATCTACTCCATGTCCCCCTATTCCAGCGAGGAGCTGGTGAGCCGGGACTTCGTCCTCGTTGACAAGCCCCGGGGCATCATCAACATTGTGGATGCCACCAACATCGAGCGCAACCTCTACCTGACCATGCAGCTTTTGGAGATGAACGTCCCCATGGTCGTCGCCCTGAACATGATGGACGAGATGACCGGCAACGGCGGCAGCGTGGACGTGAACGCCATGGAGGCCATGCTGGGCGTCCCGGTGGTGCCCATCTCCGCCGCCAAGAACCAGGGCATCGACGAGCTGATCAAGCACGCGGTCCACGTGGCGAAGTATCAGGAGCGGCCCCTGCGCCAGGACTTCTGCGAGGCCGACGACCACGGCGGCGCGGTCCACCGCTCCCTCCACGCCGTCTCCCACCTGATCGAGGACCACGCCGCGGCCAAGGGCCTGCCCCTGCGCTTCGCCGCCAGCAAGCTGGTGGAGGGCGACCGGGCCATCCTGGGTCAGCTGGACCTGGACCGGAACGAGTGCGAGATGCTGGAGCACATCGTTTTGCAGATGGAGAACGAGCGGGGCCTGGACCGGAGCGCCGCCATGGCCGACATGCGCTACGCCTACATCCAGAAGGTCTGCGAGCGCTGCGTCATCAAGCCCCACGAGAGCCAGGAGCACCGGCGCAGCCAGCGCCTCGACAAGATCCTCACGGGCAAATACACCGCCATCCCGGCCTTTATCCTGATCATGGGCCTGGTCTTCTTCCTGACCTTCGCCCTCATCGGCCCCTTCCTCCAGGACCTCCTGCAGAGCGGCATTGACGCCCTGGCCGAGCTGGTCGGCCGGGCCATGGAGCAGGGCCAGGTGGCCCCGGCCATCCAAAGCCTGGTGCTGGACGGCCTCTTTGAGGGCGTGGGCAGCGTGTTGAGCTTCCTGCCCATCATCGTCACCATGTTCCTCTTCCTCTCCCTGCTGGAGGACAGCGGCTACATCGCCCGGGTGGCCTTCGTCATGGACAAGCTCCTGCGGCGCATCGGCCTGTCGGGCCGGAGCATCGTCCCCATGCTGATCGGCTTCGGCTGCACGGTCCCGGCGGTCATGTCCACCCGGACCCTGCCCTCGGAGCGGGACCGCAAAATGACCATCCTCCTGACCCCCTTCATGAGCTGTACGGCCAAGCTGCCCATCTACGGCTTCTTCGCCGCGGCCTTCTTCCCCGGCAGGACCTGGCTGGTGGTCACGGCCCTCTATCTGCTGGGCATCCTCCTGGGCATCCTCACGGCCCTGGTCTTCAAGAAGACCCTCTTCAAGGGCGAGGCCGTCCCCTTCGTCATGGAGCTGCCCAACTACCGGCTCCCCAGCCCCCGGAACGTGCTCCAGCTCCTCTGGGAGAAGGCCAAGGACTTCCTCCAGCGGGCCTTTACGGTCATCCTGGTCGCCACGGTGGCGGTCTGGTTCCTCAAGAGCTTCGACTTCCGCTTCCGACTGGTGGAGGACGCCCACGACAGCATCCTGGCCGCCGCCGCGGGCCTGCTGGTCCCGCTCTTCAAGCCCCTGGGCCTGGGCGACTGGCGGATCGTGACGGCCCTGATCACGGGCTTCATGGCAAAGGAGAGCGTGGTCTCGGTCCTGGAGGTCACCTTCGGCGCCGCCGGCGGCGTCTCCGCCGTCCTGAACTCCCTCACCGCCGCGGCCCTGCTGGTCTTCAGCCTGCTCTATACCCCCTGCGTGGCCGCCGTCGCCTCCATCAAGCGGGAGCTCGGCCGCCGCTGGGCCTGGCAGGTCATCCTGGGCCAGTGCGCCCTGGCCTGGCTCGCCGCCCTGGCCGTCCGCCTGCTCGGCTCCCTCCTGTAGCGCCGCATTGAAAATTGAGAATTAAGAATTAAGAGGTAAGAGGTTTCCCTGTCGATACCTCTTACCTCTTAATTCTTAATTCTTACTTCTTACTTCTTAATTCTTACTTCTTATTTTCCTCCGCGCAGCTCCCGGAGCAGCAGGCGCAGCAGCCGGGGCAGCCGGTTTTTTTCTTTTTCCGCATCCGCCACAGGGCGAAGCCCACGACGGCGGCGACCGCCGCAAGGATGGAATAATCCCAGAAATTCACAGCCGCACCCCTTTCCATATTCCTTATCGTACCGGCGGGCGCTCAATGAGCGCCCCTACGGTTCCCCTGCGGGGCTCTGCTCCTGCCGCAGGATGTCCGCCAGGGTGACGCTGTTCAGGTAGTCGTCCACCAGCCGCTCCAGCTTCTCCCAGACCGGGAGGGTGGGGCAGGGGTGCTCGCAGCGGGAGGCGCCGGCCTCCAGGCAGGCCACGGGGGCCAGGCTGCCCTCGGTCAGCCGCAGGATCTCCCCCAGGGAGTATTCCTCCGGCCGCCGCAGCAGGCGATAGCCGCCGCCCTTGCCGTGCTGGCCGCCCACCAGGCCGCCCTTGGAGAGGGTGGTCATGATGGCCTCCAGGTACTTCTGGGACAGGCCCTCCCGGGCCGCGATCTCCTTCAGGGGGACCAGCCGCTCCGGGTCCTGGGCCGCCAGGTCCGCCATGACCCGCAGGGCGTAACGGCCCCGGCTTGAGATCATCACCGCCATGGCTTACACTCCGCAGTGCTCGCAGTCGTGGGCGGCGGGGAACTGGCTCTCGTCGTAGGCGATGCCGTGCCGGTCGTAGTAGTCCTTCATGGCGGCCTTGATGGCCTCCTCGGCCAGGACGGAGCAGTGGAGCTTGTGGGCGGGCAGGCCGTCCAGAGCCTCGGTCACCGCCTGATTCGTCAGCTTCAGGGCCTCGGAGACGGGCTGCCCCTTGATGAGCTCCGTGGCCATGGAGCTGGAGGCGATGGCGGAGCCGCAGCCGA
>CAMVKI010000137.1 GCA_947168005.1 uncultured Clostridia bacterium | reverse complement strand
GCGGTGATGAAGCGCAGCTCCTCGTAGGGCAGGCCCTCCATCCGCAGCTCCACGCCGTATTCGCTCCGCATCCGGTACTGGAACACGTCAAATTGCAGGGTGCCCACGACGCCCACGATGACCTCCTCCATGCCGGACTCCGGCTTCTTGAAGATCTGGATGGCGCCCTCCTGGGCGATCTGCTCCGTGCCCTTGATGAACTGCTTGCGCTTCATGGTGTCCCGGGGGCTGACCCGGCTGAAATGCTCCGGGGCGAAGGTGGGAATGCCGGCAAATTGGAATTTCTTGCCGGGGACGGTGATGGTGTCGCCGATGGCGAAGATGCCGGGGTCAAAGACGCCGATGATGTCCCCGGCGTAGGCCTCCTCGACGATCTCCCGCTCCGAGGCCATGAGCTGCTGGGGCTGGCTCAGCCGCATCTTCTTGCCGGCCTGGACGTGGAAGTATTCGGCCTCCCGCTGGAAGTGGCCGGAGCAGATCCGCATGAAGGCCAGCCGGTCCCGGTGGGCCTTGTTCATGTTGGCCTGAATCTTGAAGACGAAGGCGGAGAAGTCGGGGGAGAAGGCGTCGATCACGCCGCAGTCGGCGGTGCGGGAGAGGGGAGGAGGCGTCATCTTCAGGAACTCCTCCAGGAAGGGCTCGATGCCGAAGTTGTTCAGGGCCGAGCCGAAGAACACCGGGCTGAGCTGACCCGCCCGGACCTCCTCCAGGTCGAACTCCCGGCCCGCGGAGAGCAGCTCCACGTCGTCGATGAGCTGGCTGTGCTTCGCCGCTCCCAGGATCTCGTCCAGAGCCGGGTCGTAGAGCTCGATCTCCTGCTTCTCGGCCTTGCTCTTGCCGCTGACGCCGGAGAAGAGCAGGAGCTGGCTGCCCTGGCGGTCGTAGACCCCCCGGAACTCCTTGCCGGAGCCGATGGGCCAGTTCATGGCGCAGGTCTCGATGCCCAGCTCATGCTCCAGCTCGTCCAGCAGGTCGAAGGGGTCCTTGGTCTCCCGGTCCATCTTGTTGATGAAGGTGAAGATGGGGATGTGCCGCATGGCGCAGACCTTGAAGAGCTTCCGGGTCTGGGGCTCCACGCCCTTGGCGCCGTCGATGACCATGACGGCGGAGTCCGCGGCCATAAGGGTCCGGTAGGTGTCCTCGGAGAAGTCCTGGTGGCCCGGCGTGTCGAGGATGTTGATGCAGAAGCCGTCGTACTGGAACTGCATGACGGAGGAGGTGACGGAGATACCGCGCTGCTTCTCGATCTCCATCCAGTCCGAGACGGCGGCCCGGGCGTTCTTCTTGCCCTTGACGGCCCCCGCCTGGGCGATGGCGCCGCCGTACAGCAGGAATTTTTCGGTTAAGGTGGTTTTGCCGGCGTCCGGGTGGGAGATAATCGCAAAGGTCCGCCGCCTTGAAATCTCTTGTTGAAGGTTCATGGGGTACTCCTTTATTTTGGGATTAGGGATCAAGGATCAAGGATCAGGGTGGGATCAGGGATTAGGGAAAAGGGGAAAAAGGAATCGTGCGCGTGCAGAGACGCCTGATTTATACGCCTGATTCAGTGGATTTTTAGTATCATATCACATCAATCACCGAATTACAAGAAAAACGGTTGCTTTTTTGAAGAAAAAAGGATAGAATATAATAGATTGCAGAGTAATGAAGGGGGGCGTGAATATGGACCGCAATTCGCCGATCGTGGTCTTCGACTCCGGCGTCGGCGGCGTCAGCGTGCTGCGGGCGCTGGTCCGGGAGCTGCCGGAGGAGGACTTCGTGTACTTCGGCGACTCCGCCAACGCCCCCTACGGACCAAGGACCACGGAGGAGATTCGGGCCCTGACCCTGGAGGCCCTGACCCGGCTGAAACAGGAATATGACTTCAAGGCCGCGGTCATCGCCTGCAACACCGCCACCTCGGCGGCCATCGGAGCGCTGCGGGCCGCCTGGCCGGAGCTGCCGGTCATCGGCATCGAGCCCGCCCTGAAGCCCGCCGCGGACCGCCACCCCGGCGGCACCGTGGCGGTCATGGCCACGGAGACCACCCTGCGGGAGGAGAAATTCGCCGCGCTGACCCGCCGCATGGAGGGCCGCTGCCGGGTTGTCAGCCTGCCCTGCCCGGAGCTGGTGGAGTTCGTGGAGCGGGGCGAAACCGACAGCCCCGCCCTGACGGAGTATCTGAACCGGGTTCTGGAGCCCTGGCGGGAGGCCGACGCCGTGGTCCTGGGCTGTACCCACTTTCCCTTCGCGGCGGAGGCCCTGCGCCGGGTCCTCTCCCCGGAGACCGAGCTGCTGGACGGCAGCTTCGGCACCGCCCGCAACACCCGCTCCCAGCTGGCCGAGCGCTCCCTGCTTCGGGAGGCGGGCCCCGGAAGCGTCAGCTTCCGCAATTCCAGCCCCGACAAGGGCATGATCGCGCTCTGCGAGCGGCTGCTCCGCACGGAGCCCCTGCCGCCCCTGCCGGAGAAAGCCATAAGGAGAACGACTATGGATCCCAAAGAACGCTTTGTCAGCATTTTCAAGCAATATATCCGCCGCGAGGGCGCCGAGGAGCTGCTGAATTGGCTCCTTTCCACCGATTTCTTCGAGGCTCCCGCCTCGGCCCGCTACCACTCCGCCGTGGCCGGCGGCCTCTGCCAGCACAGCCTCAACGTCTATGACTGCCTTCGGGCCTACCTGGCCCGACCCCGGGTCCAGCAGGTCTACGGCCTGACGGGGGAGGACTACTCCGAGGAGAGCATCGCCATCGCCGCTCTGCTCCACGACCTCTGCAAGATCGGCTGCTACCGGCCCGGCTTCCGCAACGTCAAGGACGAGCGGGGCCAGTGGCAGAAGGTCGCCACCTACAACTTCGAGGACGAGCTTCCCTTCGGCCACGGCGAGAAGTCCGTCTGGATGGTCATGAAATACATGAAGCTCACGGATCAGGAGGCCTTCGCCATCCGCTACCACATGGGCTTCTCCGTGGAGGACGACCCCCGCACCGTGGGCCAGGCCCTGTCCAAATTCCCCCTGGCCTTCGCCCTCAATGTGGCCGACTCCGAGGCGGCCTATTTCCTGGAAACCACCCCGTAGCAAGCTCTTCCCCGCGGAGGATACGGCGTTTCAACAAGCGAATGGCGCTTTTCAGAAACTATTTTCCTGTTTATTCCAAATTCTCTTGTTTTTGTAATGGTTCTGTACGCTTTCGGCTTTATAATGAGCGCAGAATCAAGAGAAGCTTGAAAGGAAACGAGAATTATGCCGAGGACAGCGAAGGATTACGAGAGCTTTGACGCCTATGTAAGCAGCATTCTGCTGAAGCGGGACAACCGCGAGGGCATGTTTGCCGGATGGACCCAGGAGAGCGCCGACACGGAACAGATGATTCCCCTGCTTCGCCAGTACAAGGCCCAGCTGGAACGGGAAAACGCGCCGAAAGCGCTGATCAATCAGGTGGATCGCTTTTCAAAGGCAATCTACGCCCCCAAGGCGGTGAACACCCACGAGGCGATGAAGGAGGTGCTGGAGGTCTTTTCGGACTTCAACGCCTTCCTGCAAAGCGACGAGGGCAACGGCGTAAACCACTACAGCCGTCTTATGAATCTGGCCGAGAAAAAGGGCTATGACCTGGACCAGGTCCGAAGCGGCTTGCTCTCCATTTCAAACAGCCTGGAGCTGGGTCTGGAGCTCGACGCGAAGAAGGTATATTCCGGCCCCGACTACGATCGCTTCAAGGTGAACGACAAGATCAGAGACGTACCGCAGTACCGGGAGAAAAGCAAGGAGACGGAGGCCGGCGCCTGGATCAATCGCCCCGAAAAGCAAAAGGAATACCAGTTCATCCGGGACTATGAGAATCGACGGGAGCCGATCCCGGATATGCCCGAGCTGGAGGAAAAGGAGCGCGGCAGCGTTGCGTCGAATCTCAGAGAATCGGGACCGGGTCTTGCCCCGGAGGAGATTCCCTTCCCCGTCAAAAACGCTTTCTATAAGCCCGCGAAGGAGTGGATTAAGCGCTTCCAGGAGACCCGGGATCTCTATACAGCCCCCAAGGAAAGGCCCTGGGAGCGGGAGCCCAAGATGGAATGGCTCCTGCGGATCATGGCGGTTCGCTCCCTGGTCAACGCCAAGCCGGGGGACAACAAAAACCTGAAGCAGGAGATCTCCATCAAGGACATCAACCGGCGGGCGAAGGAGCTCAGCGAGGTCAAGGAGGTCAAGCAGTTTTTCAACGCCATCCGAAAGAACTCCGCCAAATATGACCGGACCATCGAGATTGCCAAATCCGGCACCGGCGCAGCCTTCGAGACCTGGTTCCGGGACTACGTCGCCACCAACGGCCTGGCCCCCAAGAGTCCGCTCATGGACCGCTATCTGCCCTCCGCGGAGCAGCGCGTCAATATCATGAAGCAGAAGATGCGGCACAAGTGCCCGACCTTGCAGGACCAGAAGGACTGCCTGTCTCAGATCATCGCTTCCCGCCTGGCGGTGAACGCGAGGCGCGGCGGCATGTTTACCGGCATGGACGAGCAGATGAAAAACGCGCCGAAGGGCGAGACCTATGAGCAGTGCATAGCGCTCGCGAACAAGGCGGTAAACCAGATGAGCAAAACCGCCCTGCGCCGGCTCATCAAGGAGTCTGTGGACGGGCACGGCGGCAAGATGCTGGAATCCTTCACCGGCATGACGGGGATCACAACCCAGAACTGGAAGGGAAAGATCAACGAATCGGCGGAGAATCTGATCAAGCCGCAGTTCAAGGCCCAGCCGCAGCAGAAGGAGCTCGAGGCCCGGGGCCCCGCGATTTCGGTGTAAGAAAAACAGAAGCAAAGAAAAAGACGCTCCTGCCGCAGAAGGCAGAAGCGTCTTTTTGGTGTCAGTCCGCGAAGACCAGATAGGCCGTCTTTTCGGCGTTTGGGGTAAAGCTCTCGTCGGGGAAGAAGAGCTCCCAGTTCTCCTGGCTGCGCAGGCGCTCGGCCCAGCCCTCGGGCCATTCCGCGGGCCAGGCGACGTTCCGCTGGAGACGATCCCAGCTGATAATCCGATAGAGGCTCTCGCTGCCCGGGTCCAGGGCCTCCATGCGCTCTCGGAGGCTGCTCTCAGCCTTCTCGCTCGCCGCATCCGGAGCTTCTGCGCGAGGCAAGCGGGCCAGCAGCCATTCCTGAATCGCCAGGGCAGTGCCGCAGTCGGTCTCAAAGACCGGCATCCCGTCCCGCTCCTCCGGCACCAGCTGTTCCACCAGAGCGTAGAGCTCCGGCTGTTCCGCTTCCAGAAGGGCGAAGAGGCTCTCAGCGTCGAAATCCGTATAGAGCAGGACCGCCGCGTCCTCCTCGGCGCTCAGAGCTGCGCAGGCGCTCCAAAGGGTTTCATCGGCGGGCGCGGGTTCGTTCTCGCCCATATTGATCCCCCGGTGCTCGATGGTCTCCAGAGGCGCCCCGGGAGCTTCCGCTTCCGTTTCCGGGCAGGCATAATCGTTGCTCTCGAAGCTGTCGCCCATTGTGGCGTTGGGCAAAATTTGAATCCCGTCGGGAGAGGGACTGTAGTGCATGACGGAGCTGTTGCTGGGGACCTCGAGCGCTCCGCCGCTCAGACCTTCCGCTTGCGGGGATTCCATCCAGGCCTCGTCTTCCTGTACGGGGGCCGCGAAACCGGCGCTGCTGTTTTTGCGGGCGTTCAGGGGGATAATCCCCAGACCTACAAGCAGGACCAGGGCCGCGGCCACGGCGCCGATGGCGGTGCCGGGGCCGAACCAACGGCGGGGCTTCTTGGCCTTCCCGGAGGCCTGATCGATGCGGTAGAGCACGCCCTGCTTCAAGCTCTGAGGCGCGGGTTCCTCGAGCGCGGAGAGTTGCGCGTCCATCCCGCGGAGACTGTCCGCCAGGCGTTTGCAGTCCGGGCAGAGCTCGAGATGGGCCTGCAAGGCAGCGTCCTCTTCGGGCGAAAGCTCGCCGTCCAGCCTGGCGCTGATCAGCTCCAAAGCTTGCTCACAGGTCATCGCGCATCCCTCCTTTCTGAGGGAATAGACGATGCTGATTCCGTTTTGTTCCCGTTTTGCAATAATTTATTTCGCAGGGCCAGCCGCGCCCGGGAGAGCCGGGACTTGACCGTGCCCTCCCGCAGATTCAGAATCCGGCTGATCTCCTCGTAGCTCAGATCGTTGATGGCCCGGAGGGTCAGAATTTCCCGGTATTCCACGGGCAGCTCGTTCAAGGCCTTCGCCAGGGCCTTCCGGTCCTCGGCGGCCAGCAGCAGCTCCTCGGGACCCTTGCCCGGGTCCCGAATCTCCAGCTGGACCTCCTCGCCCTCGTCGTCGAGGGTGGTCATGGAGACCGTTGGCCGCCGCTTTTTCGCCCGGAGCCAGTCCAGGCAGACGTTGGAGCTCAAGCGGAACAGCCAGGTGGAGAAGGCGGACTCAAACTGGAACCCGGACAGACCCCGCCAGGCCCGGAAGAAGGCCTCCTGGGCCAGGTCGAAGGCGTCGTCCGCGTTTCCGCACATCCGCAGGGCCAGGTTGTACACCCGGTCCTGGTAGGCCTCCACGAGCTCGCCGAAGGCGTTGTTGTCTCCGGCCAGCACCTTTTCGATGATTGCTTTTTCGTCCATTATTCCAAATCCCTCTGGATTCCGCGAATGATGCGGTACACGTCCTCCATGACCGCGATTTTCGAGATTTCCTGCTTGTACCAGTTGCTGAAGCGCACGCCCCGCAGATACCAGGCCAGCTGTTTCCGGGCCTCCAGGCAGGCGATGTGCTCGCCCTTGTCGGCCCTTGCAAGCTCGATCTGCCGCAGAGCGACTTCCATCCGCTCCGCCAGGGGGGGACGCTCCGGCACGGGTTCTCCGGCCAGGGCGGCTTTGATCTGCGCGAAGAGCCAGGGGTCCCCAAAGGCGGCACGGCCCACCATGACCGCGTCGGCCCCGGTGCGGCACAGGCAGCGCAGGGCCGCGTCCGGGGAAATCACATCGCCGTTGG
>CAMVKI010000136.1 GCA_947168005.1 uncultured Clostridia bacterium | reverse complement strand
TTCCCAATACGGAGGCAATACCGACCCCGCCGTAGGGGCGGTCACCGGCCGCCCTCTCTTCCCCGCACGGAGGCAAAACCGGCCCCACCGTAGGGGCGGTCACCGGCCGCCCTCTCTTCCCCGCACGGAGGCACTTGACAGACTCGAAGAGACACGAAAGATGCCTGATGCCGCGATGAAGATTCGCTGAATAAAAGAATGAATCCTCGGGAATAATGATGGCATCAACAAAGAAGGAGGCAAAAACCATGGATACTGCCGCGCTGCTGCTTGTGATCGTCGGGGCTTTGAACTGGGGCCTGATTTCCGTCTTCCAATTCGACCTCGTGGCCTGGATCGGCGGGGGCCAGGGAGCCGTGCTCAGCCGGATCATCTACGGCCTTGTGGCCCTGGCCGGGATCTGGTGCATCACCCTGCTCTTCCGGGACCGAAGAGAAGCGCTGACCGAGTGAGCGGCCCCGGCCAAGGCCGGGGAATTTCGATATGCTGCACAAAAATCAAAAATTTTTTGATTTTTGTGTAGCATATTTTGTATTTATCTGTTATAGTGTATGGTACGATAATATAGCTGCGGGCTGATTTGGGTGAAGAGGTGAGGAAATGGAACGAAGCGTCAAGCGTCTGCTTCGGAACGAAGCCTATATTTTTACGGCGATTCTGTTGATTTTCGCCGGCACAGCCGCGGCAAGCGGTCAGTACTGGCTTGCAATCGCCATGGCGGCCGCCGCCCTCGGGGTTCTGATTCTCAATATCGCCGTCACGCGCCAGCGCTGCAAGAGCATCGCGGCCAACGTGCAGGCCGCCGTGGACAACCTGAGCCAATCGGTCTCCGTGACGGCTCCCTGGCCCATGGCGGAGATCCGGCTGGAGGACGGCGAAATCCTCTGGCACAACCGCCAGCTCCAGAAGGCTCTCGACAGCACGGCGTCCAGAGTGGGGGAGCGGGTCGGCGAGGTCTTCCCCGAGCTCAAGCTGGACTGGCTCCGGGTGGGAAAGATCGAGGCCCCCGACGAGCTCCAGATTCGGGACCGGCGCTACCGCTGCCTGGGCTTCCTGTCCAAGCCGGAGAGCGGGGCCCCGCCCCTGGCCCAGCTGGTGTTCATCGACAGCACGGAGCTGCTGGAGACCCGGGACGAGTATTTTCGCAGCCGCCCCGTGGTGTCCATCATCCTCATCGACAACTACGACGAGCTGACGAACAACCTCAACGACAGCAGCGTATCCAACCTGAACGCGGCCCTCAACGAGCGGATCAGCGCCTGGACGGACCGAATCGGCGGCCTGCTGCGGAAGCTGGAGCGCAACCGCTTCCTGTTCCTCTTCGAGGCCAAGGACCTCTATCGCATCACCGAGAGCAAATTTTCCCTGCTGGACCTGGCCCGGGAGGTTACGAACCCCAGCGGCATCGCCGCCACGATCTCCTTCGGCGTCGGCAAGGACGGCGACGGCTTCCGGGAGAACTACGACTTCGCGGCCCTGGCCCTGGAGATGGCCCTCTCCCGGGGCGGCGACCAGGCCGTCATCAAGGATAAATACGACTTCTCCTTCTACGGCGGCCGCTCCGTGGAGACCGAGCGCCGCAGCAAGGTCAAGTCCCGGGTTATGGCCTCCTCCCTGAGCGCCCTGGTCCGGCAGACCAGCCGGGTCTTCATCATGGGCCACCGGAACGCCGACGCCGACGCCATCGGCGCGGCCTGCGGCGTGGTTGCCCTCTGCCGCAGCCTGGGCAAGAAGGCCAATATCGTGGTGGACCGGAACACCAGCGCCGCGCCGAAGCTGCTGGAGATGATCCGGAAGGAGCCCCAGTACGAGGACGTCTTCCTCTCGGGCCAGGACGCCCTGCTGCTGGCCGACGCCAGGAGTCTGCTGATTGTGGTGGACACCAACCGCCCCGACCAGGTGGAGAGCCGGGAGCTGCTGGAATCCATGAACCGGGTGGCGGTCATCGACCACCACCGCCGGGCCGCCGACTACATCACCAACGCGGCGCTCACCCATTTCTTCCATTCGTTGCAGAGCGATGCCGAAACCAACGCGGCGCTGAACCTCCACGAGCCCTTCGCCTCCTCGGCCAGCGAGCTCGTCACGGAGCTTCTTACCTACACCGTGGACGCCAAGACCATCCTGCCCTGCGAGCTGGCGGCCCTGATGGCCGGCATCGTGCTCGACACCAAGAACTTCACCGTCCGGGTCAACAGCCGGACCTTCGAGGCCGCGGCCTTCCTGCGCTACCAGGGCGTGGACCCGGTGGACATCAAGCGCCTCTTCCAGAGCGGCTTTGACGAGACGGTCCAGCGCTACCGGGTCATTGAGAGCGCCAAGCTCTACCGGGAGGACATCGCCGTGGCCTGCGCCGAGGAGCCCGTGAGCCGGCCCCTGGCGGGGCAGGCCGCCGACGAGCTGCTGTCGATCGACGGCATCCACGCGGCCTTCGTCCTCTTCCGCCAGCAGGACGCCACTTTCATCTCCGCCCGCTCCATCGGCACGGTCAACGTCCAGGTCATCCTCGAAACCCTCGGCGGCGGCGGCAACGCGGCCACCGCCGGCGCCCAGCTCAAAAACACCTCCATGGAAGAGGCCAGGGAAAAGCTGGTAGCGGCCATCGACAAATACTTTGCCGAATGAAGCTCATATAGAGACGGGCTCTGCCCGTCCGCCTGAACAGAAAGGAAGGAATACATCATGAAGGTAATTTTATTGCAGGACGTTCGCGGCCAGGGAAAGAAGGGCGAGATGATCAACGTCTCCGACGGCTACGCCCGGAATTTCCTCTTCCCCCGCAAGCTGGCCCAGGAGGCCACCGCGGACAATATCAACACCATGCGCATGAACGACAAGGCCAAGCGCGAGAAGGAACAGCGCGCCCGGGAGGAGGCCGCGGCCATGTCCGCCAAGCTCCGGGAGCTGACCCTGACCGTCCTTGCCAAGGGCGGCGGCGCGGGCCGACTCTTCGGCTCCGTCACCAGCCAGGAGATCTCCGACGCCCTGAAGGCCCAGGAGGGCATGGATCTGGACCGCCGCAAGATCGTCATCGAGGACCCCATCAAGACCGTCGGCCTCTACACCGTCAAGGTCAAGCTGGGCTTCGGCATCGACGCGCCCCTGAAGGTGGAAGTCAAGGAACAATGAAGTCCGCTGCGCGGATGAAGTCCGCTGCGCGGATGAAGTCCGCTGCGCGGATGAAGTCTGCTTCGCAGATGAAGTCCGCTTCGCAGATGAAGTATCGCTTCGCGATATGAATTGCGGAAATGGCGCCTATACTGATATGTCTACAGCTTATGCTGCATCTGCGCAGCAGACTTCATATCTCTGCTGGAGATACTTCATATGCCTGTGGGCATACTTCATATCGCCGCGAGGCGATACTTCATGAAGGAAGTGATTACTTTGCCCGAATTTGACGAACTTATCAATAAGCAGCTCCCCCAATCCCTGGAGGCGGAGCAGGCGGTTTTGGGCTCCATGCTGATCGACAGCCGCTGCGTGGGGGACGTGGTGGGCATTTTGAAGCCCGAGGATTTCCACCTGCGGCAGAACCAGGAGATTTACGAGACCATCTACCGGATGTTCAGCTACTCCCTGCCCATCGACGTGGTGACGGTCCTGGGGAAGCTCAAGGAGAACGGCTACTACGACGAGGCAACCACGCCCTCCTACATGCGGCAGCTCATGGAGATCACCCCCACGGCGGCCAACGTCAAGCACTACGCGGAGATCGTCCGGGACAAGTCCCTGCTGCGCGCCCTCTCCCGGGCGGCCACGGACATCAACGAAATGGCCCTCAAGGAGGAGGGGAGCGCCTCCGCCATCCTGGACAGCGCCGAGCGCAGGGTCTTCTCCCTGCGCCGGGGCAACGCCGACGACGAGCTGGAGCGGATCGGCACCATCATGGTCAAGCTCTTCAACCACCTGAACGAGCTCTCCCAGTCCGACAGCGACTTCCCCGGCGTGCCCACGGGCCTGAAGGACCTGGACAAGCGGATCAACGGTCTGAACCCCTCGGACCTGGTGATCATCGCCGCCCGTCCCGGCATGGGCAAGACCACCCTTGCCCTGAACATCGTGGCGAACGTCGCCAAGGAGACCCGCAAGACCGTGGCCTTCTTCTCCCTGGAGATGTCCCGGGAACAGCTGGCCGCCCGTCTGCTCTCCTGCGAGAGCGCCGTGGACAACTACAAAATCTCCACGGGCAAGCTGGGTCCCGAGGACTGGGAGCACATCGGCACGGCCTCCTCGGCCCTGTCCCAGACGGACATTCGGGTCTCCGACAATCCCACCGTCAGCGTCACAGAGATGAACGCCCTCTGCCGCCGTCTGGACAATTTAGGCCTCATCGTGATCGATTACCTCCAGCTCATGACCCGGGCCGACAAGGACAGCCGCAGCGCCGAGAACCGGGTCACCGTGGTGGCCGAGATCTCCCGCGCCCTGAAAATCATGGCAAAGGACCTGAACGTCCCCGTGATCTGCCTGAGCCAGCTCTCCCGTGCCTCCGAGAGCCGCACCGACAAGCGGCCCCTGCTCTCGGACCTGCGCGAATCCGGCGCCATCGAGCAGGACGCCGACCAGGTCATTATGCTCTACCGGGACGACTACTACAACCCCAATTCCGCCGAACGGAACATCTGCGAGTGTATCGTGGCGAAGAACCGCCGCGGCGAGCCCGGCACCGTCAAGGTCCAGTGGCAGCCCCAGTTCTTCTCCTTCTCGGATTTGGATACGATTCATTAAGGATACGTCAGACTTCAAACTCACTGCATTCCATGATGCCTCAAATGAGATGATGCCGTATGATGGAGAAGAAAGTATATCAATACATCCGGGACAACCGTCTGCTCGACACAGGCGACAATGTGACCGTCGCCCTCTCCGGCGGGGCGGATTCCGTGGCCCTGCTCTGGGTGCTGCGGGCGCTGGCGCCCCGGCTGGGGCTCACCCTCCGGGCGGCCCACTTCCACCACGGCATCCGGGGCGCCGAGGCGGACCGGGACGCGGAATTCTGCCGCTCCCTCTGCGCCGACTGGGGGATTCCCTTCACCCTGGGCCGGGGTGACGCCCCCGGCCGGGCGGCGCAGAGCGGGGAGAGCCTCGAGGAGGCCGCCCGGGCCCTGCGCTATGACTTCCTGCTGTCGGCGGCCCCCGGCAAGCTCGCCACGGCCCACAACGCCGACGACAACGCCGAGACCCTGCTGATCCACCTGCTCCGGGGCTCCGGGCCCAGGGGCCTGGGGGGCATTCCCCCCAGGCGGGGACGGATCGTCCGCCCCCTGCTGCGCTGCACCCGGGCCGAGATCGAAGCCCTGCTGTCCGCCGAGGGCCTTCCCCATGTGGAGGACAGCAGCAACGCGGAGGACGACTGCCTCCGCAACCGGCTCCGCCATCGGGTCCTGCCCCTGCTGCGGGAGGAAAATCCGAGCCTCGCGGCTGCCCTGGGCCGGACCGCGGCCCTGATCCGGGAGGAGGACGCCTATCTCTCCCGGCTTGCCGTCCGGGCGGCGGCGGAATGCCGGGCAGGGGAGGGCTGGTCCTGCGAGAAGCTCCTGACGCTCGACCCGGTGCTCCGGCGGCGGGTTCTGCTGGCGGCCCTGCGGGACCTGGGCCTCGAGGACCCGGCCGCCGTCTATGTGGAGGCCCTGGAGCGGCTGCTGAACGCCGGCCCCTCCGCGCGGCTGGACCTCCCCGGCGGAAACGCAGCGCGGAGAGAATACGATCTGCTCCGCTTCGCCGCCCCCGAGACGCCGAAGGTCCTGCCGGAGCTGGCGCTGACCCTCCCCGGGACCACGGTCCTGCCGCAAAAGCTGGGCAGGATCGAAGGCTTCGTCACAAAAAATTCATATTTCAGCAAAAAAAACCTTACCACCTTTGCCCTGAAATGTGATATGATATCCGGGCATGAGCTCAGGGTCCGGGGCAGACGCCCAGGCGACCGGCTCACGCTCCCCGGCGGGACCAAGAGCGTCAAGACGCTGATGATCGACAAAAAGATCCCCGCCCGCCTGCGGGACGCACTTCCCGTTCTGACCCTGGACGGCAAGCCCGTCGCCGTCTTCGGCGTGGGCGCCGACCCTGCGTATCTCTCCGAGCGGGAAAGTCCCGCTTTGGTCCTTAGTCTGATCCCCGATCCCTGATCCTTTTACAGAGAGGAAGAAGTGAATGAATCCGAAAACACCGAAAACCGTGCGGCGCGGGCCGATCATCGTCTATATGATCCTCATGCTGCTGATGTTGTTTGCCGTCTATAAGCTGGTCACCGCCACCAATCAGGTGGACCTGAAATACTCCGAGGTCGTCAGCCTCTTCCGCCAGGAGAAGGTGGAGGCCTTCGCGATCCAGAACGACACCCTGAAAATGCAGCTCAAGGAGGAATACAAGGGCCAGAAGGAGCTGAGCTACCGGCTCTATTCCTTCGCCGTATTCTATGAGGACCTGGGCGATACGATCTCCGAGCAGCTTGAGAAGGAAACCCTGAAGGAATTCGACTACCTGCCGGAATCCCAGGGCGCCTGGCTGCTGACCAGCCTGCTTCCCATTATCGTCATGGGCGTCATTTTCTTTGTAGTGATGATGATCCTGATGAACCGCATGGGCGGCGCTGCCGGCGGGGCCATGAAGTTCAGCAAGGCCAACGCCAAGATCGGCAAGTCCAACAAGAAGGTCACCTTCGCCGACGTGGCCGGCGCCGAGGAGGAGAAGGCCGAGCTCCAGGAGATCGTGGATTTCCTGAAGGACCCGGCCAAGTTCACCCGCCTGGGCGCCAAGGTCCCCAAGGGCGTGCTGCTGGTGGGCCCTCCGGGCACCGGCAAGACCCTGCTGGCCCGGGCCGTGGCCGGCGAGGCCGAGACCCAGTTCCTGTCCATCTCCGGCTCCGACTTCGTGGAGCTCTACGTGGGCGTGGGCGCGGGCCGTGTGCGCGACCTCTTTGACCAGGCCAAGAAGATGGCCCCGGCCATCATCTTCATCGACGAGATCGACG
>CAMVKI010000135.1 GCA_947168005.1 uncultured Clostridia bacterium | reverse complement strand
GGTACAGACCCTGACCTCCCGGGCGGAGCTGCCCGTCAGCGGGGCGGTGGTCACGGTGTCCACGGTCCGGGCCGGGGGAGGACGGGAGCTGCTCAGCGTCCAGCGGACCGACGACAGCGGCATGACGGCTCTGATCACAGTCCCGACGCCGGAGCTCGCCAACTCTCTGCGCCCGGAGCAGCCCCGGGGCTGGACCGACGTGCAGATCGGGGCCACCCACCCCAATTTCGACGGGGTGGTCAGCCGGGACGTGCAGATCTTCCCGGGGATCACCACCCTCCAGGAGCTGATCCTGGTGCCCCGGGGCGGGATGCCCACGGACCCGGGGGAGACCGAGGACTATACGACTCCGCCCCAGGGGCTGTAGGAGGCTGCCATGGCTCAGCTTCTGCCCTACGTTCCGTCCTACATCACGGTCCACCTGGGACCGCCCTCGGCCCCGGCGGAGAACGTCACCGTCAGCTTCCGGGACTACGTGAAGAACGTAGCCTCCAGCGAGATCTACCCCACCTGGAACGAAAACGCCCTGCGGGCCAATATCCTCGCCATCACCTCCTTCGCCCTGAACCGGGTCTACACCGAGTTCTACCGGGTCCGGGGCTACCCCTTCGATATTACTTCCTCCACGGCCTACGACCAGCAGTTCTACAAGGGCCGCAGCTTCTTTTCCAACGTGGCTCGGCTGGTGGACAGTCTCTTTGACGACTACATCCGCCGGGTGGGCTTCATCGAGCCTCTGGCGGCGAAGTTCTGCAGCGGCACCACCGTCACCTGCGAGGGGCTTTCCCAGTGGGGCTCTCAGAACCTGGCGGCCCAGGGCTGGGGCTGGCTGGAGATTCTGAAGAATTATTATGGCCGCGGCATCGAGATCGTCAGCGACGCGCCGAAGGCGGACTACCGGGAGTCCTATCCCGGCACGGCCCTCCGGCAGGGCAGCCGGGGCCGGAGCGTGGCCCAGCTCCAGACGGCCCTGAACCGGATCTCCCAGAGCTTCCCGGCCATTCCCAAGCTGTCGGTGGACGGCATTTTCGGCGCCGTCACCGAGGCGGCGGTCCGGGTTTTCCAGCGGGTCTTCGGCCTGGCGGAGGACGGGATCGTGGGCCGCAATACCTGGTACGCCGTGGAGCGGGTCTACACCGGCGTGCTGAAGCTCTCGGAGCTCCGCTCCCAGGGCCTGCGCTACGAGGACCTGGGCTGGGAGTTCCCCGAGCCCCTGCGGGTCGGGGACCGGGGCGACCGGGTGCGCCAGCTCCAGTATATGCTGGCGGTAGTCGCCCAGTTTGTCCAGGCCGTGCCCTCGGTGTCGGTGGACGGGATCTTCGGCCCCAATACCCGGGACGCCGTGGCGGCCTTCCAGGGCTACGAGGGCTTCCCCGTCACCGGGGAGGCCGACGACCGGAGCTGGAACGCCCTCTATGACCTCTATTCCGGCATCGAGGAGCGGGTCCTGCAAAACCGGGCGCTCTTTCCGGCCATCGACGCCTCCGCCACGACGAGCGCCAACGCGAAGGCGCGCTTGGAGGCCCTGGGCTACGGCGGAAGCAGCCTGCAGCAGGCCCTCCGCCGCTTTCAGCAGGCCAACAGCCTGCCCGTCACCGGCCGCCTCAGCGACGAAACCGCCCGGACCCTGACGCTCCAATACCGGGCCTGGCAATACGCCTCGGCCACAACCATGACCCAGTACCCGGGAACGCCCCTGTCTATCGGAAGCAGAGACGCCAGGTAAATGAAGAATGAATAATGAATCGTGAATAATTTCGGTATTTTTCAAATCTCCGATTTGAAAAATGAAATTCAATCTGTCGCGAAGCGACACCTCAATTATTCATTATTAATTATTCACTATTCATTGTGAAAGGAGGAGATCCTACGAACCCGAACAATGACGCAAGGTTTATGGGCCGCTCTGTCACCAGTCTGCAGACCATGCTGCGGGTGATCGCACGGCAGGACCCCCGCTGCCCGGCGGTGGTGCCGGACGGAATCTACGGCAGGCAGACGGCGAAGGCGGTCACCTTCCAGCAGAAGCTGGCGGGCCTGCCCCAGACCGGGATCACGGACTTTGCCACCTGGCAGGCCATCTGCGCGGCCTACCAGGCCGCCGCGGTGGAGGTGGAGCCTGCCGCGCCGCTGGAGCTGGTCATGGCCCCCAACCAGCCCATTTTGCCCGGCAGCGACAACCTCCACGTCCTGTTGATCCAGGCCATGCTCCAGAGCCTCCATCAGGTCTATCCCAACGTGGAGGGCTGCGCCCTCTCCGGCACCTGCGACGAGGCCACGGTCAAGGCCATCCGGAGCCTTCAGCACTGCTGCGGGATGCCGGAGTCCGGCATCCTCGACAAGCGGCTCTGGCAGCTCCTGGCGGGCCTCTACACCCAGGCCGTCGGCGACGGCGACCGGAAAACGCACTGCGGCAGATGAAATCGGGGACCAGATGAAATCGGGGACGGTTCTCAAATTCATCTTAGTTAACATAACAAGATGAAATCGGGGACGGTTCTCAAATTCATCTATGTTA
Source organism: uncultured Clostridia bacterium (assembly GCA_947168005.1). GTDB lineage: Bacteria > Bacillota > Clostridia > Oscillospirales > Oscillospiraceae > JAFRPC01. Next base: position 4,487 of record CAMVKI010000135.1, on the reverse strand, counting down.
ACATAACAAGATGAAATCGGGGACGGTTCTCAAATTCATCTGAGTTAACATAACAAGATGAAAACGAGAACCGTCCCCGATTTCATCAGATCCGGGAAAAGGGATTGCGCCGGAGGCCGAGCTGTGCTATAATATGCCCCAAGCAATGACAAAGGAGGCCCGCCCATGGGAGAACAGAGAGAAACCGAGCTTTTTCTGGAACTGAAGGACACGGAATGGCCCTTTACGGGCACAGATCACGACCGACTCATCGTCCGGGCCATCGTCTATGACGACGCCGGCCGGCTCTATTTCATGCGTGCTCACCGGGACGACGACTTCGGCAAGGCCACCCTGATCGAAACCTCCGGCGGCGGCGTGGAGCCCGGAGAGACCCTGGAGGCCGCCATCCGCCGGGAGCTCCGGGAGGAGCTGGGGGCGGAGGTGGAGATCGTCCGCAGGCTGGGTCTGGTCAGCGACTACTACAATCTGATCCGCCGCCACAACCTGAACCACTATTTTCTCTGCCGGGCGCGCTCCTTCGGGGAGACCCACCTGATGCCCGATGAGATCGAGGACTTCCACCTCTCCACCCTGCGGCTGAGCTATGAGGAGGCCGCGGAGGAGTATAAGAGATGCGCCTGCACCCCCCTGGGCCGCCTCATCGCCGCCCGGGAGCTGCCGGTCCTCCGCAGGGCCGCGGAGCTCCTGGCAAAGAACCTGTAGGGACGGCACTCTGCCGTCCGCCGATCCCCCCACGTATGATCAACGCCGTAGGGGCGATCATGGATCGCCCGGTCCGCCCCAGGCGGACAATTTGCCGCAGGCAAATCTGCCATGGCAGTAAATCGCAACGCAGATAGATCGTTTGCTGACACAAACGATGCATGCTCCGCATGCGCGGGCGCTCACTGAGCGCCCCTACGGCGTGTTCGTGACTTTGCCCTGCTACACATAAAATTTCCGAAGGGATGACGCCCATCGGAAATTTTTTTCTTTTTCCCTCTTGACAATTTAAATACTTCGCGATATGATGTAATACGTTAACGGAAGTATAACATGAGAGGAGGTATGTTATGGACGGACAGATGAAACGCGGGCTGCTGGACGTCTGTGTGCTGGCGGCCATCAAAAACGAGGACTCCTACGGCTACCGGATCATCAAGGACATGAAGCCCTACCTGGAGCTGTCGGAATCCACCCTTTATACGATCCTGAAACGGCTGGAGCTGGCCGGGATGCTGACAGTCCGCAGCGCCGAGCACGGCGGCAGGCTCCGAAAATACTACCGCATCACCCCCGCGGGCCTTGCCCGCATCGCAGAATTTCAAGAGGATTGGAAGGAGATCGTCTCGATCTACCGCTTCGTGACGAGGGAGGAGCAGGATGAATAAACAGGAATTTTTGAAACGCCTGGGAGCGGCGCTCTCGGGCCTGCCCCGGGCGGACGCAGAGGAGCGTCTGGCCTTTTATGAGGAGATGATCGACGACCGGATGGAGGAGGGTCTGTCCGAGGAGGCCGCCGTGGCGGAGATCGGGCCCGTGGAGACCGTGGCGGCCCAGATCGTGGAGGAGACGCCGCTGCCCAAAATCGTCCGGGAGCGGATGAAGCCCCGGCGCCGCCTGCGGGCCTGGGAGATCGTGCTGCTGGTTCTGGGCTCGCCGATCTGGCTGACCCTGGGGATCGCCGCCGCGGCGGTGCTCCTGGCGGTTTACGTGGTCCTCTGGGCCCTGGTCCTGGCCCTCTGGGCCGTGGACGTCGCCCTGCTGATCGCGGCCTTCGGCTATCTCACAATGGGAATCTCCTTTTTCCGCGAGGGAAACTGGAACGGCGGGCTGCAACTCCTTGCGTGCTGCCTTGTGGCGGGGGGACTGTTCCTCCTTCTGCTCCCGGCCTGTGTTGCGGCGACGAAGGGGACGGCGAAGCTGCTGAAAAAAATCGTTTTGGGAATCAAATCTCTGTTTCTCAGAAAGGAGTCAAACGTATGAAAAGAGCTTTCAAGATTCTGCTGATCCTTGGGCTGTGCCTGATCCTGGCCGGGGCCGCCCTCTTCGTGGGCGTCCTGGCAAAGAACGACTGGAACTTCACTGCCCTTGGCGGGGGCGACTATGAGACCCATAGCTATCCCGTCGCAGAGGCTTTCCATAGCATCTCCATCCGCTCCGATACGGAGAATATCGCCCTCCTGCCCTCCGGCGACGGAAGCTGCCGGGTGGAGATTACGGAAAAGAAGGACGAACCCCACCGCGTCGCCGTGGAGGACGGGACCCTCCGCGTCGAAGGGCCGGAGAAGGAGAAGTGGTCCTTCTCCCTCTTCTCCTTCGCCGAGCCGAAGATCACGGTCTATCTGCCGGAAACCGAATACACCGCGCTCTTCATTGAGGAGGACACGGGAAAGACCGACGTTCCGGCGGACTTCCGCTTTGAGCGGATCGAGGTCAAGGCCGACACCGGGGCCGTGGACTGCCGGGCCTCGGCCTCCGCCTCCATCGGGATCACGACGGACACCGGGGACGTTCGCCTTTCGGACCTGCGCGCCGGGATGATCAAAATCACGGGTTCAACGGGTCGGGTGGAGCTGCGCGGCCTCGCCTGCGAGGGCGAGCTGTCCGTGAAGCTGAGCACCGGCAGGGCGGAGCTGACGGACGTGTCCTGCGGCAGTCTTGTATCCAAAGGCAGCACCGGCGACCTGCATATGAAGAACCTGATCGCCTCCGGAAGCGTCTCCATTGAGCGGAGCACCGGCGATATCCGGTTTGAGGCCTGCGACGCGGCGGAGCTGGAAATTACCACCGACACCGGCGACGTGAAGGGCAGCCTCCTTACAGAGAAGGTCTTCATCACCCGGAGCGACACGGGCCGCATCCGGGTCCCCGAGACCGTCACCGGCGGCAAGTGCAAGGTCACCACCGACACGGGGGATATCGACATTCGCATCAATTGACATTCCAACAGAAATACCGCACGGTCGTCTCGACCGTGCGGTATTTCTGTTGGAATGTCAATCCAATGTGTCAGCCGCCGAAGACCTTGAGCAGGAAGCCCGCGGCGATGGCGGAGCCGATGACGCCGGCCACGTTGGGGCCCATGGCGTGCATCAGCAGGAAGTTCTTGGGGTTGGCCTTCTGGCCCTCGATCTGGGACACCCGGGCGGCCATAGGCACGGCGGAGACGCCGGCGGAGCCGATCAGCGGGTTGATCTTGCCGCCGGTGACCTTGTACATGATCTTGCCCACCAGCAGACCGCCCACGGTGGAGAAGCAGAAGGCGAGCAGGCCCAGGACCACGATGTAGATGGTCTCCAGGGTCAGGAAACGGGAGCCGGCCATGGTGGCGCCGACGGAGATGCCCAGGAAGACGGTGATGATGTTCATCAGGGCGTTCTGGACCGTGTCGGACAGACGCTCGGTGACGCCGCACTCGCGCCAGAGGTTGCCCAGCATCAGGCAGCCGATCAGGGGAGCCGTGGAGGGCAGCAGCAGGACGCAGAAGATGGTGACCACGATGGGGAAGAGGATCTTCTCGGTCTTGGAGACCGGGCGGGCCTGGGTCATGACGACCTCCCGCTCCTTCTTGGTGGTCAGCAGCTTCATGATGGGCGGCTGGATCATGGGGATCAGGGCCATGTAGGAGTAGGCCGCGATGGCGATGGCGCCCAGGAGCTCCGGGGCCAGCTTGGTGGTCAGGTAGATGGCCGTGGGGCCGTCCGCGCCGCCGATGATGCCGATGGAGGCGGCCTGGTTGCCGGTGAAGCCGATGAGGTTCGCCCCGAAGAAGGCGAAGAACACGCCGAACTGGGCGGCCGCGCCCAGGATCAGGGAGGAGGGCCGGGCGATCAGGGGACCGAAGTCCGTCATGGCGCCGACGCCCATGAAGATCAGAGAGGGGTAGATGCCGGCCTTGACGCCGATGTAGAGGATGTCCAGGAAGCCGCCGTGGGCCATGATGTGGCCGTAGCTGTGGTAGTACTCGCTGTTGGCGTCCAGGAACTGGGACCAGAGCTCGGGATGGTAGAGGGCGTCGGCCTCGGTGAGACCCACGAAGTAGGAGACGTTGACCAGCAGACAGCCGAAGGCGATGCCCACCAGCAGCAGCGGCTCGAACTTCTTCTTAATGCCCAGGTAGAGCAGAAGGCAGGCAATGATAATCATCACCGCGTTCTGCCAGCCGCCGTTCTGGAAGAAGCCGGCGAAGCCGGATTCCAGCAGCAGCTTTTTCAGGGTTTCAATAATATTCATGCGGTCTCCTCCTTACGCGAGGACGACCAGAGTAGCGCCGGTATCCACCTTCTCGCCGACCTTGACGACCACCTGGGCCACGGTGCCGGCCTTGGGAGCTACGATCTCGTTTTCCATCTTCATGGCCTCTAAGATCACCAGGATCTGGCCGGCCTTGACCTTGTCGCCCGCGTTGACGGCGAGCTTGAGGATGTTGCCGGGCATGGGGGCGTTGACGCGCTCGCCGGCGGCGATGTCCGCGGCGGGAGCGGGAGCGGGGGCGGCGGCGG
>CAMVKI010000134.1 GCA_947168005.1 uncultured Clostridia bacterium | reverse complement strand
AACCGTCTATGAAGAGGTCAGCGGCGGTAACGAAGAGATTCAGCTGGGCGACCGCTCTACCACATGCCCAACGACGCCCCCAACAGCTACCTCTACATGGGCATCTGCCTGGGCATGGCCACCGACGGCATGGAGGCCGGCCTCCGGGCCAAGGGCGTTGAGGTCGTCTACGGCTATTCCCAGTCCGTCACCTTTGCCGGCGACATGGACTACATGAACTACCTCAATACCGCCGTCAAGAACGGCGACGACATCGGCACCGCCGTGACCAACATGAAGGCTGCCGTGGGCTGTCCCGACCCCTATACCAGCAGCAGCCCCGCCTGGCCCGTCGTCGCCTCCTCCGAGGACCCCTATCCCGGTCAGGGCCACGTGGATCAGAACCAGACCGTCTACTCCACCTGGTCTCTCTTCGGCACCAACTACGAGGTGACCGCCGTCTCCAACAACGAGGCCTGGGGCACCGTCACGGTCCTGGGCTCCAACATCACCGCCCATCCCGCCGTGGGCTACTACGCCGCCGGCTATGAGCTGCTCAGCGGCGAGGCCACCGTGACCCAGAGCGGCAACGTCTTCCGGGTCCAGGCGGAGTCCGACTGCAGCGTGCAGATCAACTTCGCCGCCAAGACCCCCGCCGTGGTCAACTACTTTGCCAACGGCTCGGCCGTGGGCAGCGAGAACACCTACCTGGCCGACGACGTGATCCTCCCGACCGAGGCGCCGGAGATCTACGGCTACCGCTTCCGCGGCTGGGTGGAGACGCCGATCTACGAGACGAACGAGAAGCCCGCCTTCTTCAAGCCCGGCGCAAGCTACACGGTTCTGTCCACAAACGTCAATCTCTACGCCCTCTACTCCTGCGTCATCGGCGGCGGCGGCATCGCCTACAAGCTCGTTGACGAGGAACCCGACGCGTGGGAAGGCAACTACGTCATCTCCGGCAGCAAGACCGGCACCATCTACGTCCTGAAGGCCCTGGCCTCCGGCGGCAACTATGAGAACAACAACGGCGGCAGCGTCGTCACCCACACCGCCGCCGGGATGGATCTGGACGAGGATCTGCTCCGGGAGGTCGCCGACGACTACATCTGGCAGGTCGAGGCCTCCGGCTCCGGCTATACCATCCGGAACCTGGGCAACGAGACCTACCTGGGCTCCAGCGGCCTGTCCCTCTACAGCCTGGGCGCCATCGACAGCGGCGCCGTCTGGACCTTCTCCTTTGTCTCCAACGTCGGAACCAAAGCAAAAAACGTCGCAAACACCAGCTATCCCTACCTGGTTTTCTACAACAACAATAAGTTCGCCCTCTACGGCGAGAGCACCTTCAATCAGTATCCCGTCCAGTTCTGGAAGGAGACCGAGGACGGCGAGACCTTCTACTACACCGAGATCACGCCCCACGATCACGAGCTGGTCCACGTGGAGGCTCAGGAACCCAGCTGCACCGAGAACGGCTGCATCGAGCACTGGCGCTGCACCCTCTGCGGCAAGTGCTTCTCCGACGCCGCCGGGGAGAATGAGATTCCCGCCGCCTCCGTGGTGCTGACGGCTCTCGGCCACACCCCCGGCGAGGCCGTGACCGAGAACGAGACCGCCCCGAGCTGCGGCGTTGCCGGCGGCTACGACAGCGTGGTCTACTGCACCGTCTGCTCCGCTGAGATCAGCCGCACCCACGTGGTCATCCCCGCCACCGGGGACCACAGCTACGGCGACTGGAGCACCAACAACAACGGCACCCACAGCCGCTTCTGCTCCGTCTGCGGCGGCGAGGATACCGAGGCCTGCACCTACGAGGACGAGGTGATCCCGCCCACCCCCGCCGACCAGGGCTGCACCGTCCACACCTGCACCGTCTGCGGCTACAGCTTCAGCGACAGCTTCGTTCCCGCCCTGGGCTTCGACTACACCGTGCACTTCTCCGTGCCCGAGGGCGTCGAGCAGCCCGCCGATATGGTCTCCAACACCAACACCGGCATCCTTCTGCCCGTGATCGCCGCCCCCGAGGGCTATACCTTCCTGGGCTGGGTCACCGACAGCTATACCAACGCGGCGGACAAGCCCGCCGAGATTCTGACCGGCAGCTATATCGCCCCCGAGGAGATCACCCTGAACGCCCTCTTCGTCCACTACGAGGGCGGCGAGGCCTCCTACGTCCTGCTCAGCGCGGCTCCCGACGACTGGAGCGGCAACTACGTGATCAGCTACGGCGCGGACGCCGCCTACGTCATGAAGGGCATCGAGGCCGGCAAGTCCTACGAGGACAAGAAGAACGGCGGCGCGGCCCCCCTGGCCGACAGCGGCATCGTTCTCAACGGCGACACGCTGTCCAACGTTGCTCCGGATTACGTCTTTGCCGCCGAGGCCCACGACTCCGACTACGGCTTCCGCAGCCTGACCGCAGGCAGCTACCTGGCGGACCGGAAGCTCAGCCAGGCCTATACCCTCCGGGCCGCCGAGGCCTATGCGGACGACTGCGCCTGGAAGCTCTCCGTGGCCTCCAACGGCGTGGTCACCCTGAAGAGCCAGGTTGCCGACGCGAACCGCTCCGTCCTGAGCTTCTACAAGACCAGCACCGGCTCGTCCTACTACTTCCGGGCCTACGCCTCCGCGGATCAGATCCGCCTGTGGAAGGAAGTCAATACCGGCACGCCCTACTACACCACCGTCCTGGCCGACGTGGCCCATGAGCATATCCCCGGCGAGGCCGTCGAGGAGAACCTGGTCCCCGCCACCTGCACCGAGGCCGGCAGCTATGACCTGGCGGTCTACTGCAGCGTCTGCGGCGAGGAGCTGAGCCGCGAGACCGTCGCCGTCGAGGCCCTGGGCCATGCCTGGGACGAGGGCGTGGTCACCCTGGAGCCCAGCGAGACCGAGCCCGGCGTCCTGACCTTCACCTGCACCCGCTGCGGCGAGACCCGCACCGAGGAGATCCCCGTGCTTCCCCACGACTGCCCCTGCGCCGCTTTTGAGGATATGCCCGAATACGGCACCCCGGAGCACGAGGCCATCGACTGGGCCTTCACCCAGGGCTATACCGCCGGCATCGACGAGACCCACTTCGGCACCGGCAAGAGCCTGAGCCGTGCCGAGACCGCGACCTTCCTTTGGACCGTCAGCGGCAAGCCGGAGATCAACGAGGCCGATTTCGAGAATCCCTTCAGCGACGTCAAGCCCGGCAAGTGGTACACCAAGTACGTCCTGTGGGCGAAGAGCCAGGGCCTGGTGGACGGCTACGAGGACGGGACCTTCCGCCCGAACAGCGAGCTGAACCGGGGCGAGATCCTGACCCTCCTCTACGCCTGGGCAGGGAAGCCCTCCGTCGAAGGCATCGAGAACCCCTACTCCGACGTAAAGCCCGGCAAGTGGTACGAGGCCCCGGCCCTCTGGGCCTACAGCGAGGGCATCGAGCAGGGTGAGAACGGCGTCTTTGCCCGGAACACCCTGGTCACCCGTGAGACCTTCGTCCTCTACCTCTACCGCCATATGACCCACAATCAGCTGCTCGGCGACTGATCGCGCAAGCAGAAGGATTCGTTTCAAGACGCGGAAATCCCTCCCGGTTTGGGAGGGATTTCTGCGTCTTGGCTCTTGCGTCCCGTCCGATTTTCTGTTATAATATAACGTAGACCAAATTTGATTGGAGGTACTTCAATGAAACGTTTATTTGCCCTTCTGCTCTGTACGCTTCTGCTCCTGAGCCTGCTCCCGGTCTCCGCCCTGGCGGCAGAGCCCGCGGATATCTGGGAGCAGATCTCCGCCATCGAGGACCGGGCTGCGGCCAGACGCGGCGCGACCACGCTCGATTCCCGCGCCGAAGCCTATGCCGAGGTTCTGGAGGAGATCGTCGCCGCCGTGGAGGCCTCTCCCTCCTACGTGCCCGACTCCCTGATCCGCAGCGGTAAGTTCATCTTCTGGATGAGCGACAACGGCGACCCCTGCGGCTACGCCCCCCATCTCAGCGCCAAGCTGAGGGAGCATGCCATCCCCGGCGCCGACCCGGACGAGCTGGCGGCCGTGGAGACCGTCTCCTACGCCCCCAAGGGCGGCTATCCCAACTCCCTGGAAGTCACCTGCTTCCAGCCCTTCAGGGGCATTGACGGCTCCTTCACCGCCCAGTACGAGAACGAGTGCAGCTCCATTGCCCAGGCCATGGGCGGCACCGGCACCACCTACAAGGCCTCCGCCGCCACCATCGACCAGATCGGCCAGGCCCTGTCCAACAGCGCCGTGGTCATTTTCGACTCTCACGGCGACACCAACTACGAGGGCTACAACGAGGACTACACCAGCCAGGCCGACACCTCTTACCTTCTGCTGACCACGGGCACGGGCATCACCAACGCGGACAAGAGCTCCGCCCAGGGGCCCTACCACACCTACTACCATGCCTTCAACAGCGGCGGCTACTGGTTCGTGGACGGTACCGCCATCTCCAACCACATGACCACGGACTCCCCCAACGGCCTGCTCTGGATGGCCATCTGCCTCTGCATGGCCACCGACGGCCTCCAGGCTCCCATCCGCGCCAAGGGCGTCGAGGTGGCCTACGGCTACTCCCAGTCCGTCACCTTTGCCGGCGACTACGCCTGGGAGGCCAAGTTCTGGGAGAAGCTGAAGAGCGGCTCCAACGTGGCCGAGGGCATCGCCTACATGAAGCAGCAGGTCGGCTGCCCCGACCCCTATGTCAGCCACTATCCCGCCTACCCCATCGTGGTCTCCTCCGAGGATTCCTACCCCGGCCACGGCAACGTGGACGCCAACCAGACCGTCTACTCCACCTGGACCCTCTTCACGCAGTATGAGATCAACGCGGTTCCCAACAACCCCGAGTGGGGCAGCGTAAGCCTGCGCGGCAAGAACATCGTCGCAACTCCCAAGTACGGCTACTACGTGGACGGCTATGAGATCCTCGAAGGCCAGGCCACCGTGACCCGGACCGGCAACGTCTTTGCCGTGGACCCCCAGTCCGACTGCACCATCCAGATCAACTTCGCACCCCGCGATCCCGCTGTGATCCACTTCTCCGTCCCCGAGGGCGTGAGCTGCGCCGACCTGGAGGTCTACGTGGGCGACGAGATTACCCTGCCCGCCCCGGAGGGCGAGCCCGCCGTGGAGGGCCGGAGCTTCCGCTTCCTTGGCTGGGTCACGGCCCCCATGGCTGCCGACAGCCTGGACGCCCCCGAGTTCCTGGCCGCCGGGACCGAGATCAAGGTCACCGAGACCGAGAAGTGCTACTACGCCCTGTATACCTACTTCGTTCCCGTGGACGGTCTGGAGGACGACCAGTTCCTCCGGGTGGACGAGGCGCCCCATTCCTGGGCCAACGAATACGTCCTGTCCGTTGACGGCACCAAGGCCCTGAGCGCCGACCCGGCAAGCTTCGGCAGCAACGTCAACAACAAGCTCGGCACCAAGAAGGCCGTCGTCGATCTGGCCGCCCTCGGCTGCAGCTATGAGGGCGACATCCTCAACCACGTCAAGGACGAGATCACCTACGCAATCGAGCCTGCGGAGGGCGGAACCTGGACGATCAAGATGAAGAACGCGAACCAGTATCTTGCCATGGCCGCGAACTCCGACACCCTGACCTGCTACACCTCCTCCAACTCCGACAAGACCCGCTGGATCATCAGCTATGGCGACAACGGTCCCGTCATTGCCAACGCCATGTATCCCGGCCGCAGCCTCCAGTTCGACGGCACGGTTTTTGCCTGCTTTGCCAGCGCCCGGCAGCCCCTGACCCTCTTCGCCAAGGCGCAGGGCTCCAACTGGTACACCACGAACCCCAGAGAGAAGATCGTCTGCGACGAGCACGTCTTCGGCGACTGGGCCGTGGAGACCGAGCCGAGCTGCACCGAGACCGGCGTGGAGGCCCGCTATTGCAGCGTCTGCGGCTTCAAGGAGACCCGGACCGTCGAGGCCCTGGGCCATGAATTCAGTGAATGGACGCAGACCGAGGCGCCCACATGCGTCAAGCCCGGCGTGGAGAGCAGACTCTGCGCACGCTGCCTGGAAACAGAGACGCGTGAGACTGAGGCCCTGGGCCATGCCTGGGACGAGGGCGTGGTCACCGTGGAGCCCACCGAGACCGAGCCCGGCGTCCTGACCTACACCTGCACCCGCTGCGGTGAGACCCGCACCGAGGAGATCCCCGCCACCGGTCATAACTGCCCCTGCGCCGCCTTCGAGGATATGCCCGAATACGGCACGCCCGAGCATGAGGCCATCGACTGGGCCTTCACCGAGGGCTACACCGCCGGCATCGACCCGACGCACTTCGGCACGGGTAAGAGCCTGAGCCGTGCCGAGACCGCGACCTTCCTCTGGACCGTCAGCGGCAAGCCGGAGATCAACGAGGCCGATTTCGAGAATCCCTTCAGCGACGTCAAGCCCGGCAAGTGGTACACCAAGTACGTCCTGTGGGCGAAGAGCCAGGGCCTGGTGGACGGCTACGAGGACGGGACCTTCCGCCCGAACAGCGAGCTGAACCGGGGCGAGATCCTGACCCTCCTCTACGCCTGGGCAGGGAAGCCCTCCGTCGAAGGCGTCGAGAACCCCTACTCCGACGTGAAGCCCGGCAAGTGGTACGAGGCCCCGGCCCTCTGGGCCTGGAGCGAGGGCATTGAGCAGGGTGAGAACGGCCTCTTTGCCCGGAACACCCTGGTCACCCGCGAGACCTTCGTCCTCTACCTCTACCGCTATATGACCCACAATCAGCTGCTCGGCGACTGAGCGCGCAAGCAGAAGAAATCGCGGTATCACGCAAAAATTCCTCCCCGGACGGGGAGGAATTTTTGCGTGACGCCGCAGGCGAAGCGGACGACCCGCTCCGAGGGAACGGAAACGGGGAAACGATGAATCAGGCCTTTGCCAGCTCGGCGGTATCCTGGGCGATCATCAGCTCCTCGTTGGTGGGGATGACCCAGACCGTGACCTTGGAGTCCTCGGCGGAGATGATGCGCTCGTCGCCGCGGAGCTTGTTCTTCTCGGGGTCCAGCTTGACGCCGAGGAATTCCAGGCCCTGGCAGATCATGGAGCGCATCAGAA
>CAMVKI010000133.1 GCA_947168005.1 uncultured Clostridia bacterium | reverse complement strand
GGGCAGGTCCAGCAGGGTGAAGACGCGCTTGGCCGCGGACTTGACGTGCTGGACGAAGCTCAGACCGAAGGCGATGCGCTCCAGAGGGGCCGAGAGCTGGCGGGCGAAGAAGATCACCGTCACCACGGTGCCGATGGCCAGGCCCTTGTGGACGATGAGCCAGCCGCCCAGGACCGCCACGGCGACGTAGGCCAGGGCGTCCAGGAAGATGATGACGGGCTGGACGATGGAGGACAGGAAGTTGCCGAAGATGCCGTTGCGCTGGTGGCGCAGGCTGAGCTCGTCATACTTCTCCTGCAGATGGGCCTCCCGGTTGAAGGCCTTGGTGGTGGGGTAGTTGGTGTAGGCCTCCTCGGCCAGGGCCGTCAGCTTGCCGCCCAGGTCGAAGTGCTTGTCCCAGTGCTTTTCGCCCAGGGTCGCCATCCTGGCGGAGAGCAGGACCGAGAGCGGGGAGAGCAGCACCACGGGGATCGCCATGCGCCAGTCGGTGAAGAAGAGGATCACGGCGATGACCGCCATCTGCAGGAAGCCGGAGATCAGGATCTCCACGATGCCGTAGATGGAGTCGGCCATGTTGCCCACGTCCTCCATCATCCGGTCGATGACGTCGCCGGCGGGGGTCTTGTCCACGTAGGACACGGGCAGACGGGACAGCTTTGCGGACAGGCGGATGCGGAGCTCGGCGCAGAAGAAGCGGCTGACCACGTTGTTCAGCAGGTAGGAGTTGCCGTAGGTGAGGCCGGCCTGGAGGGCGTAGATGCCCAGCAGGACGCCCAGGCCGGGCAGGAGGCTCCGGGCCAGGCCCGGGAAGGGCTCCTTGGTCCAGGCGTAGAGCCGGTTCACCAGCTCGCCCAGGAGCTCCGGGGCGGCCACGGCGCAGCCGATCAGGATCAGGCAGAGGAAGGCGGAGAGGAGGATCCAGCCCCGCAGGGGCTTGATTTCCCGGAGCAGACGCTTGCCGGTCTCGTCCAGGAGACGGCTGCGCTGCTTCTTCTGTTCGGTTTGGTTCTTCATTTCTTTCGTACTCATGCGGCGCCGCCTCCCGTCTGGGAGAGATAGATCTCCCGGTAGATCGGGCAGCTTTCCAGCAGCTCGGCGTGGGTCCCGGCCCCCACCAGGGCGCCGTCGGCCAGGACGAAGATCCGGTCGCAGTGCATGGCGGAGACCACCCGCTGGGTGATGACGATCCGGGTCCGGCCCGCCAGCTTTTCGTTCATGGCCTTGCGGACCTTGGCCTCGGTGAGGAAGTCCAGGGCGGAGAAGGAGTCGTCGAAGACGTAGATCGGCGCGTCCTTCAGCAGGGCCCGGGCGATGGCGAGGCGCTGCTTCTGGCCGCCGGAGATATTGGTGGCCGCGGGCTCCAGCTTGAAGTCCAGGCCCTCGGGCTTCTCCCGGAGGAAGTCCGCGATCTGAGCCAGCTCCAGGGCCGCCCAGAGCTCCTCGTCACCGGCCTCGGGCTTGCCCATGCGGAGGTTCTCCGCCACGGTGCCCGCGTAGAGCATGGACTTCTGCAGGGAGCAGCTGATGTTGTCGCGCACGTCCTTGGGGGAGATGTCGTTTACCTCGCGCAGGTCGGGGGCAGGGCCGATGTGGGCATCGGCCCCTACGGCATCATGCAGGTCGGGGGCAGGGCCGATGTGGGCATCGGCCCCTACGGCTGTTGCCTGCTCGTTCACGTCGCGCAGGTCGGCAGGGTCCGCCTCGGGCGGGCGGCCAATGGCCGCCCCTACGGTCCCAAAGCGCAGGCTGCCCTCCGTCGGGGCCCGGAAGGCCAGCAGGAGCTCGGCCAGGGTGGTCTTGCCGGAGCCGGTGCCGCCGATGACGGAGACCCATTCCCCCGCGCCGATGTGGAGGTCCACGTCGCTCAGGGCGGGGAGGGAGCTGCCGGGGTAGGTGAAGCTCACGTGGTCCAGGTCGATGGCCCCGGAGAAGACCAGGCCCTCGGCGGGGCGGTCGTCCTCCAGGCCCGTGGAGTCCGTGACCTGGCTCAGCCGCTTGGCGGCCACCCGGACGTGGGGCAGCATGACGATGGCGAAGGAGACCGAGACGATGGCCCCCAGGATAATATTAATGTATTGGATCATGGCGAAGACGTCGCCGGGGGTCAGGCCGCTGCCCCGCTCCATGCGGAGACCGCCCAGGTAGACGACGACCAGGGCCGCGGTGTTCAGGGCGAAGGCTGCCATGGGGTCGATGACCGCCATGCGGACGTTGGCCCGGATGATGTTGTCGGCCATGATCCGGGTGGCGCCGGTGATCTTCTCATGGGCATAGCGCTCCCGGTCGAAGGCCCGGATGACCCGGATGCCCCGGAGCCGCTCCCGGACCAGATCGTTCTGCTTGTCGCAGTACTCGTCGGAGATCTCCCAGAGCTTGTCGATCTTTTTGCTCATGAGCAGGACCACCAGGATCAGCAGGGGCACGGCGCAGAGGATCACCAGGGAGAGCCGGAAGTCCTTCCGCATGCAGAGGAAGACGCCGCCCAGGAACATGAGGGGGATGATAATGATGCTGCCGCAGAGCATGGAGATCACCCAGTTCAGGGTGCCTACGTCGTGGGTGGAGCGGGTGACCAGGTTGGAGGCGCCGATGCGTCCCACCTCCGCCAGGGTCATGGTGTGGACCTTGCGGAAGAGGGCGGAGCGCAGGCCCCAGGTGTAGCCGGAGATCACGTGGTAGACCACCCAATAGCCTCCGGCCACGGAGGCCAGGCTCAGCAGGGAGAGCCCCAGCATCCAGGCCGCGGTTTTGAGGATATAGCCGAAGGTGTCGGCCTCCGCTGCGCCGTAGACGCCCTTGTCCAGCACGTTGGACATCAGGGTGGGCAGCAGCAGATTGCAGATCGCCGAGATCGCCATCAGAAAGGTGGCCAGGGCGATTCGGCCCTTGTAGGGCTTGAGATAGATGAGAAGCTTTCGCATGGGACGTCCCCTCCTTTCGGGGGTTATGGTTCATAGTTTATAGCGCATGGCTTAGGTCTTAACATGTTTTTTGCAAATGTTGACGGCAGGCTGAAAATAGCTGTATTTATCTGCCTCGACTGCCTTTTCGGTTTCATCGGTGGTCTCGTCGGAGGCTTCCCCGTCGTTCCCGGGCCAGCAGGTCAGCATAATGAGATACATTCGATCCGACGAGGCATGGAATACGGCATTCAGGCAGTAATAGCTGTTGGTCGCGCCGCTATGGCTGACACAATTCTCATACCCGGCAACCTGCCCCCAGCCGCAGCCGTAGCCCTCCACAAAGTTCAGAATGCCCGCCTTGGCAGCGGGGCTGACGATACGCTCCCGGAAAAAAGCCCGATTAAACTTCAGCAGATCCAGGACGTTGCTGTGGATATCCCCGGCGCCGCGTGCAATCATAAACTCCTTCATATACCCCGCCTTGTTCTCCGGTACACTGCTTACGTCGCCGAAGGTGACAGCGGAAGATGCGCGCATGCCCGCAGGAACGAAAACCAGCTCCGAAACAAGCTCCCGATAGGATTTTCCGGTGATTTTCTCCAGGATCATCGCCAGAAGCACATAGTTTGTATTGCAGTATTTCATTTCCGTCCCCGGCGCGAAGCGGAGATCCAGCCGGTACAGATGCTCCAAAAGGATCTCATCGGTGATTTTTCCCTCGTCCAGCGCCTCCGCCAGCTCCGGGCTTCCAAAAAACGCTTCGGCATCGTTGGCAAAGTCCACGATCCCGGACCGCATGTGCAGGAGGTCGAAGACCGTCATAGCACCCGCTTTGGTGTACGCCGGGAAAAACTGCGTGACTTTGTCGTCGAGGCGGAGCATCCCCGCGTCTATGAGTTTGAACACACAGACCGCAGTGTGCATTTTGGTGATCGAGCCGATCTCATAAGTGGTAAGCGGCGACACGGTCCCGCCATTCACTTCTCTGGACTGGGCGCCGGCGGCGAAAATGACGTCGCTGTCCGTTGCCACCATAATACTGCCCCGAATTTGATTGTTCCGCAGGGCTGCTTTCAGCTCCTCAACCAGAGGGGCCCATTCCGGCTTCCGGCTGTACCAGGCGTTTTCTTCTTCATATCCGAGGTCCGTTTTACCGCCGTTCAGGGCAACCAGGGCCCCTTGTATTTCGTCATGTTTCATGTTGATATTCATAGCTGTTAGCCTCCAAATAATCATTTTTTCGCGCCCCGGGCCTTCCGGGACAGGGCCACGTTCTTGCTCCATTCCCGCTTGCGGCGGAGGAGCTCGGCGTGGGTCTCGGCCTCGGCGTGGAGCTTCTGCCAGCTCTTCCAGCGGGCGGGGTCCAGCTCTCCGGCGGCGAGGGCCGCCCGGATGGCGCAGCCGGGCTCCCGGGTGTGGGAGCAGTCGGAAAAGCGGCACTTGCCCAGAAAGCGCTCCACGTCGGGGAAGGCGCCGGCGAGGCCCTCCCCGGCCTCGGTCATGCCCAGCTCCCGCATGCCCGGGGTGTCGATGATGAGGGCTCCGCCCGGGAGCCGGATCAGCTGGCGGTGGGTGGTGGTGTGGCGGCCCTTTCCGTCGGCCTCCCGGATGCCGGAGACAGCCATGAGCTCCTCCCCGGCCAGGGCGTTGACCAGGCTGGACTTCCCCACGCCGGAGGAGCCCAGGAAGACCAGGGTCTTTCCCGGCTGCAGCCAGGGGGCCAGCTCCTCCAGGCCCCGGCCCGTGCGGGCGCTGATCAGGCGGCATGCCACCCCCGGGGCGACCCGGGCCGTCTCGTCCAGGAAGCTTTGGCAGGAGTCCGCAAGGTCCGCCTTGGTCAGCAGGATCACCGGCACGGCCCCGGATTGGGCCGCCAGGGTCAAATAGCGCTCCAGCCGGGCGGCGTTGAAGTCTTGATTCAGAGATTGGAGCAGGAACACGTAGTCGAAGTTGGCCGCCACGGCCTGATCCCGGGGGACGGGACCTGGCTCCCGGCGGGAGAAGCAGCTCCGGCGGGGGAGGGTGGCGAGGATCCGGCTGTCGCCGGTTTCGACGTAGTCGATCATCACGTAGTCGCCCACGGTGGGAAAGCGCTCGTCTCCCCAGTAGTAATCCCGGGTCTTCAGCCGGGCGCCGGTGCTCCCGCGGTCGCAGACGAGCTCATAGCGCTCCCGGTGCCGGGCGATGACCCGCGCCGGAATCCCCGGCAGCGCTTCGTGAATTTCGGGAAGGATCCCGTAATCGGATAATTGCAAAGCGTATCGCCTCCATTTTCAGTTTTGCGTCGGTTCGGACGGGTTTTAATGCTCGTTTTTTCATAATTTCATCATCCCTTCCGTCGTTTCCGGCTGCTGAAAATGGGCAGAAAAATACCGCAGCGAAGCAGCTCCCGTTCATGGCTGCATCCTGCGGTTGCCAGATTACGAAAGTTACCGGAACGGCCGCCCGGAGCCGATACGCCCGACCCGGACTGCCCGATATTCAGTTAGCTCGAAACGACCTCGTAATTCAATACAGACATCAGGCTTGCTCCTTTCCGGTTTGCTTTCCGCAAACACTCTATTTTGCAATATATCATTTGACGTATGGTTTGTCAAGGGGAAAACGCAAAGAATGTAAAATAAAAAAATCAAAGAACCCCGGGGGCGAACCCCCGGGGCCTTTGAGAAAAGAAGAGAAGAAATGAAAAGTACAGCGGCTTGTCGCTATCGCTTACGGTCATATCATAAGGGACATTTATGAACTTGGTATGAATGACCTGGAAACAAACGATAAACCTTTTGTGAACAGGATAAAAAATCATTTTGATTTATATCCGCTCCAGGGCCTCCACCACGCCGGCGATGCTGCCGGCGGCGCAGGGGCGGACCAGGGTGCAGACCCCCAGGTCCCGGACCTCCGGGGCGCAGTCGGCGGGGGCGAAGGCCAGGTCGGCCTCTAAAAGCATGGAGGCGTCGTTCATGGCGTCCCCGGCGCAGACCAGGGTGGACCTGCCCAGACGCTTCGCCAGGGCCCGGGCCGCGGCCCCCTTGCCCCCGGAAGCGGCCTGGAGGTCGATGATCCGGGGAGCGGCCCGGTCGGCGGTGAGGCCGGGCCAGTCCCGCATGATGCGCGCGCAGCATTCGCCGAAACGGGCGGACTCCTCGGGCGTCGCGCTGTAAAACTGGCCCACGTCCAGGCTGCGGAAGTCCCCGAAGATCGCCAGCTTGTGGTAGCGGGTGGGGGCCTCGGCCACGGAGACCACCTTGTATTCCACGCCCTGGGCCCGGTAGAAGGCCTCCCGGAGAGGGTTCTCGCCGATCAGATAGTGGGCGTCCACCCCCTGGATCTCCAGCCACAGCTCCGGGAAGGTCTCGGTCAGGTATTCCAGCAGCTCCCGGCCCGTGGGCATCCAGACGGCCCCGGAGAGGGTCTCGGTGGCGTAGTCGTAGGCCGCGGCCCCGTTGTAGAGAATCAGAGGCGCGTTGGTGGGGATCCGGGCCTGGTGGGGCCGGAACATGGGGGCGCTGCGTCCGGTCCCCACGGTGAAGAGGCCGCCCCGCTCCGTGAAGGAGCGGATCGCGTCGATGTTCGCCCGGGGAATGGAGCTGTCCGGCGCGGTAATGGTGCGGTCAAAGTCGGCGACGAAGAGAATGTCAGAGAAGTTTGTCATTTGGTACCTCTATATATATTTGTAAGGGATCAGGGATCAGGGATCAAGGATCAGGGTGGGAGTAGGGAAAAGGGCGCAGGGCCCCTACGGCGATGTTTCATCTAAAACTATAGGATGATCGCTTAAGATAATAGATAATGGATAATAGTGAATAGAAGAGGTGTCGCTGCGCGACAAATTTAATTTTTCATTTGTCAATTCTATGAATTGACAAATACCTCCACTATTATCTTTTATGTATTCTCTATTATCTATTATCTAATCGTCAAGCTAAAGATTTTGTTGAAACAACATACTACGGTGGGGTGCCTTCGAGGCGGGGCGGAGGCATCAGGGGATGCCTCCCTACGGCGGGGGCGAAGTGCTTCCGAGGCGGGGAGCGGACCCCTCCGCCCCAGTGTGCGCACTGGGGCACCTCCCCTTGACAGGGGAGGTTTTAGGGCGGCCGGTGACCGCCCCTACGGCGGTGCCTGCGAGGCGGGGGCGGACCCCTCCGCCCCAGTGTGCGCACTGGGGCACCTCCCCTTG
>CAMVKI010000132.1 GCA_947168005.1 uncultured Clostridia bacterium | reverse complement strand
GTAGGGGCGGCCATTGGCCGCCCGCCTCCCGTGCCGCGCAGCTCATACGCACGCACCCGTAGGGGCAGCCAATGGCCGCCCTCCCGAGGCAGAACCTACCGTCTACAATACGTCTGTAAGGGGCATCTGTGGGCGGCAGGGAGGAACGGATTCTTCGCTTCGCTCAGAACGACTGATTGGATAGCTTTCCGCGTGTTGCGGGCGGCCAATGGCCGCCCCTACGGGCGTGGTGCGGTGGATGGGAATTTTTTGCTTCACATGGCCTTGTACGAACAAAGCAGCCCGCCGGAGCGGGCTGCTTTGCTTGTATGGCGGCGGCTTATCAGGCCGTCATTCCGCTGTTGGCGCGAAGCGGAGCTCCGTGCCGGGGGCGTCGTCGCCGAAGCCGGTCTCGCTGAGCTGGGTCAGAACCAGCTCGCCGCTGTCAAAGGAGCAGGCGAAGCGCGTCAAGCGCCACGGGCCGGTTCGGTTTCCGTCCTCCTTCGTGTCGCACATACCGCAGCAGAAGGTGTTTTCGTCCTCCAGCCACCACTGGCCCCAGGCCCAATAGGAATACTCGGAATCCGGGTCTCCGTCCCGATAGTGCAGCTCTCCGTCCAAATCAAAGCGCAGCTCCCGGACGGCTTGGGTTCCGTTGGCGTCGGTGGTCTCGGCCTGATAGCTGCCGTTCACGCCGTAGAGCGCCCCCGCGCGCCCCAGATCCGCTCCCGTGATCCACGCGCCCGGGAGGTTCGAGAGGATCTGATAGCCGCCGTCCTCCAGAGGCCGAAGCGCCGCGGTCCGCAGCGCCGGGTACTGTCCGTCGGTGAGATCAAACCAGAAACCGGCATTGTAGGTCATGAGGACGGTTCCGTCCGCCAGCCGCCTTGCTGCCTGAATCTGTCGCTGCGCTATATTGGTATCCCCGCGGGCGTGATAGTAGCAGTTGGTCTCCGGGAGCCAGCCCCAGCTCTCCACCCCGATCTTCGCGGTCTGGTCGAGGGTCAGGCCGAAGTATTCGGTCAGGATCTCGTTGATCTTGTCCACGGGCAGCCGGTCCGTGGGGCAGCTCGGCGCGTCCTCCTCGCTGCTCCCGTACAGGGCCTTCAGCTCCTGCTCGGTGAGGCCATCTTCAGAAAAGCCGTCGTAGAAAAGCAGGTAGAGGTTCACGTCCTCGGGGCGGGCGTAGGAGCTGGAGAGGGCTCGGGCGTACCAGCTGTCGGGATCGGAGAAGAGCGCCTGGAGCTCCGCCTTCAGCGCCGGATCCTCCGGGCCGAGGGCCGGGTTCTCGGTGGGAACTTCCGGGGCCTGCGTCGCAGCCTCGGTGGGGAGCTCCGATTCCGGGACGGGCTCCGGATTCTCGGCGGAGTCCTCCCGGGTCGGAAGCGCTGCCGGCTCGGTCACGTAGGAGAGCAGCCGCCAGCCCTGTTCGGTCTGCTGCAGCTTTGCGGCGCCGGTCCGGATCGGGATGATCTCCCCGGCAGCGATATGCGTCTGGAGCTCGGCGTCGTCCATCCGGATGAGTTGATTCCAGATCCAATCTTCCAGATCCACACCCGGGTCCAGGGTGATATCCTGACTGCGCTGCTGTTCCATATAAGCAGGGTTTGCTTCATAGACCATGAAGGAGGTTTCGACCTGTCCGTCCTTCTGTCGAGCCCAGTCACAGCGCGCGAAGCGGGTGCTCGTTTCGCCGTCGGCGGCGGGCCACCAGAAGAAGCCGTCGTGATAGCTCTCATGCTGAGCGTAATTCTCGCCTCGCAAGACGGTATAATCCGTGCCCTCGATGGGGGAGAGGGTCTTGCCGAACATGTTGTCTAGGATCAAATTGACCCAGCCCAGGCCCACGGTCTCGTAGGAGCCGGTCTCGTCGCTCTGATAGAGGAGCTGGTCGCTCCCAGGATCGCTGTGACGTTTGAGATAGTTATGCACGAATTGAGCCAGCTCGTATTCCTCGTCCAGATCCGTTTCCAGCTTTTCGATCCCCTGCTCGGCCAGATAGGTCAGCTGCCAGTTTATTTCGGAGAGATCAATCGCCTGCACGTTGTTCTGTTCCGCGGCGGGCTCAGTTTGATAGGACAGCAGTCGATACCCGTCCTCGGTCCGCTCCAGCTTCGCTTCGCCGGTGGCGGTCAGGAGGAGCTTTTCCTCCGCCTCCAGGGCCTCGGCCTCGGCGGTGGAGAGGGCGGACATGGCGGCCATATCAATGGTGCCCCAGCGCTCGTAGTTGACATAATACACGTTGAAGCGGACCGTCTCCCGGCCCGGCTCCGGCAGGGGCAGAGCCCCTTCTGCCAGGGCGAAGAAGAAGCTGGCGTCCTTTCCGGTGGGGTTGTCCCAGAAGCAGCCAGCCGAGAAGAGCGTGGACCCGGCGGGCTGGCCGAGCTGCCCGCTGTAGTCGAAGTCCGCTCCGTCCTCCGGCGGCGTGACGGTCTTCCCCAGCAGCCGCTCCAGGGTCTCGTTGAGCTGCTCCGGCGTCAGGCCCTCGACGGGTGCCGCCTGCTCCGGCGTCAGGCCCTCGACGGGGCGCACTTCCCGGATGGTGAAGGACTCCGGGTCGTAATTGCGCCGCCAGAGGAAGGCAAGGTGGATCAGGGCCCCGTCCTCGGACAGCTCCTCGGGGTAATTTTGAATCTGCTGCATGGCGAAGAAGCTCAGAAAGCTGCTGAGGGCCTTCTGCTCCTCTCCGGCCAGCGGTATCGGGCTTGGATCGCCCTGCTCCGTGCTCGTGATCCGGGCGTCCGTTCCGCTCCCGCCGGGGACGAGGGGCGCGGGGCCACGGCGGAGCAGCCATCGGACCCCGAAGCCGCCCAGGACCAGCAGGGCCAGGACCGCGGCCAGGGACAGGGCCTGCTTCCAGCCAAAGGGATATTTCGATTGCTTCACTTCATAAACCTCCTCTGTGTTCCCGCCGCGGGGACGGTCCGTGACCGCCCGCGGCTTCTGCTCCGCCGTGGGCTTCAGCGGGCAGTTCTTGTCTTCGTAGAGATCCATGAGATCGGTGATTTTGACCTTCATGCTCTGACCTCCTTTTCCAGTTTCTTCCGCAGGACCTCCCGGCCACGGCTGAGCCGGGACCGCACCGAGGCCGGGGCCAGGCCCAGCTCGGCGGCGATGGCTTCCATGGGCTGCAAATAGAAATAGTAGCGCAGGAAGATTTCCCGGTCTGCGGGCCGGAGGCTGTCCACGGCCCGGCGGACCGCGGCGGCCAGCTCCTGCCGGATGGCCTCGTCCTCCAGGCCGGGGCCGGGGTCGGGAAGCTCCAGCTCGTCCAGGTCCATGGGCAGCTCCCGGCGGGTCCGGAGCCAGCTCTTGGCCCGGTTCCGGGCCACGGTCCCCAGCCAGGGCTTCAGGCTCCCTTCCCGGACTTCCCCGGCGTGCTGCCAGAGGGCCAGGAACACGTCGGCGCAGAGCTCCTCCACGTCGGCCCAGCCGCCGACGCCCTGGAGCATATTCGACAGAACGGTGCTGACGTAGGAGCGGTAGCGCGCCGTGAGCGCCTCCAGCGCGTCCTGGTCCTGCCGCCGCAGCCGTTCCAGCAGAGCGGCCTCCCGCATGGGCTTCATCTCCCTTCATAGATAAGAACGCGGTCAGACGGAAAAGTGTTGCAGGTTTTTTGAAAATTCGGAGTTGCCGAGCGCTCCGGCAGGGAAGCATCCCTTTTTCTATGGGGTCCTGTCTGTTAAGACGAAAAATCCCGGAAAGCTTACAGGAAAACGCAGAGCCTCCCGCGGGGGAGGCTCTGGCTTGTTTCATTTATTCCGCCTCGGGCAGGGGCAGGGGGGCGAGGACCAGGTCCTCGTAGCGCACCGTCATGGGGTAGGGCTCGGTGAAGTGCTCCGTGCGGATGTCGGTGACGGCGCTTGCCTTCCAGGCCAGCTCGGTTTCGATGAAGTACATGATGTGGAAGCCGTACTCGGTTTCCACGATGTCGGTGTCGCCGGCCTGGCGGGCTTCGTCGAAGCACCAGTCGTTGAAGGCCTCGACCATGCGGCCCTCGGGGAATTGCGCATAGAGACCGCCGGTCTCGGCGGAGCCTTCATCCTCGGTGTTCTCCCCGGCCAGCTTGGCGAAATTCTCCTCCGTGGGATCGCTCAGATAGACGGCCAGGAGCTCCTCGGCCTTGGCCTTGGCCTCGGCCTTTTCCTCGTCGGTGACGGTCTGGTCGCCGTTCCGGTCGGAGAGGAAGAGAATATGGCGCACCGTGGCAGTCCGGGCCTCGGTGTCAATCCCCTCGAATTTGTCCGGATTGGCAGCGCGGTAGGCCTCAAGCTCTTCGTCGCTGGGATTGATGCCGGTATAGACGTCGCTCTGCTGGAAGGCCACCGCAAGGGAATAGAGCCGCTCAAAACTGAGATAGGATTCCAGATCGGCGGAAATTCCCATATCGGCCTGAACCATCTCGTCGGCGCTTGCAAAGCCGCGGCTGACGGCCATCTCCTCAATCTGCGCGTTGACGTTCGCAAAGGAGGCCTCATCCTCCGCGGAGAGTTTGATTCCGTGGGCGTTCGCGTTGGACGCGAAGGCGGCCAGCATACGGAAGCAGGGCACCTCATAGTCGCCGGCCATGCCCTGGTTCTGGCTGATGCCGTTGTAGAGCAGGAACTGCTCCCAGCTGAGATCGGTGAAGGGAGAGGCCTGCTGGTACAGCGGGGTGTTCGGGTCCAGACCGATCATGGACAGATAGTAGCCGTAATACTGGCTGATGGCGTAGTACTGCATGTAGTACAGCGTCTGGGCCTGACGATTGGTCAGGGTATAGTCGCCGCATTCCGCCACAACCTTGTCGAGGCGGGGATCCTCCGCCGTGAGGGCTTCGTCGGTGTATTGGGCCTTTGTCCGCACCGGGTCAAAGATCGGATCGGGGGGCAGGGTCTCGGCGGTGGGGTCCACGGTTTCGCCGGTGCCTGTGGGCGCTGCTCCGGTGGTGGAGACGGACTCGGCGTCGGGGGTCTGGCCGGCCTTGATGAGCGCCTTGACGCCAAAGACCAGACCGACGACCACGGCGGCGGCGAGGAGGACGCCCAGGATCAGCAAAAGGGTCTTCTTCGTTTTCATTCGGTGATTCTCACTTTCGTTGAAATGTTGCGTGCGGCAAAGCCGCAAAATGTTTAACAAACGCATCATATCACAAATTGATGAAAGTTTCAACGGAAAAAAACGAATTTTCTGTAAATTGGGGGCGCCGCGGAACGCGGCCACAAAATATGGCCGCCTGCCAAAATTCGCCGCCGTTTTTTGTGCGAAGTTCTGACAGCCTTCCGGCTTGCCTGTTTGTTTGCTTTGTGGTATAATGTCAGTTACTGTCATTGGAGGTGGATGATTTTGTCTGACGTGATCATTTCCAGCCAGAGCGTGCGCAAGCTGCTGGCCGCCGGCAACGGCGACAGCGCCCTGCTCTATCTCTGCCGCGCCGCGGAGCTCAGCGACGTTGCCACGGGCTTCAACGAGGCCCGGCTGGAATGCGCGGCCGCTCTGCTGCGGCAGCTCGGACTCGACGAGAGCCGGAACCCCCGCTTCCAGCAGTCGGAGCAGCGGCCCGAATACACCGAGGAGGACGTGCGCCGCCAGATGGAGCTGCCCCGGACCGGCTTCCGCCAGCTGGTGGGAGAGGTCCAGCGCTGCCTGGGCCGGACCCTCAGCGGCGAGGACCTGAAGCTCCTGCTGGGGATGACCGAATACCTGGGCCTGCCCGGGGAGGTCGTCAACGTCCTGGTCCACTACTGCGCCGAGCGGGGCCGCTCCCGGGGCGCGGGCCGGATGCCCTCCATGCGGATGATTGAGAAGGAGGCCTATCGCTGGGCCGACGCCCGGATCGATACCCTGGAGAAGGCCGCGGCCTATATGCAGAACGAATCGAAAAAGAACAGCCGCCTGGGCGAGCTCTGCGAGCTGCTGGGCATCACGGGCCGCCGCCTGACTCCCGCCGAGGAGCGCTATCTCCTGGCCTGGAGCGACATGGGCTTCGCCAACGACGCCGTCTCCCTGGCCTATGAGAAGACCTGCGAGAACACCGGCGGCCTGACCTGGAAGTACATGAACAGCATTCTGGAGCGCTGGAACAGCCAGGGCCTCTACACCGTGGACCAGATCCGCGCCCTGGACCGCAAGCCCGCCAACCCGGGCCGGAAGCCCGGCTATGTGCGCCACAGCGATCCCCCGAGCCCGGCCATGCTGGACGCGGTGAAGCAGATGCTGGAGGAGGAATAGGCTATGCCCTATACGAATACGGTTTTGAGCCGGGCAAGGGCCCGACTCACGGCGGAGAACGAGCGGAAGCGGGCCGAATACGAGGACCATCTGGCCCGGGCCTACGCCCTGCGGCCCCGGCTGCGGGAGATCGACCGGGCCCTGCGGGGGACCTCGGCGAAGCTCGCCATGCTGATCTTCCGCCAGGACGGCGATCCCCAGGCCGAACTGGCGCAGCTCCGGGCGGAGAACGAGGCCCTGCAAAACGAGCGCCAGTGGATTCTCGACGAGGCCGAGCTGCCCGAGGGCTATCTGGACGACAGCCCGGTCTGCACCCTCTGCGGGGGCACGGGCTACCAGGGCTCCCGGATGTGCGAGTGCCTGCGGGAGCTCTGCCGCCAGGAGCAGAAGCGGGAGCTGAGCGCCCTGCTGCCCACGGGCCGGGAGCGCTTCGAGAACTTCTCCCTGGAGTTATACCCGGACCGCTTCTATCCGGAGTACGGCACCACGGCCCGGACCCTGATGCAGAAGAACCTGGCCTTCTGCCGGAAGTACGCCCAGGAATTCCGGCCCGGCGCCCGGAGCCTGCTTTTCTCCGGGGCGACGGGCTTGGGCAAGACCTTCCTCTCGGGCTGCGTGGCCCGGCAGGTTTCGGAGAACGGATACAGCGTGGTCTACGTCACGGCGGGGAAGCTCTTCTCGGACTTCGAGGCCGTGAAATTCGAGCGGGCCGAGGCCGGGAGCCTCCGGGACTACCGGGACTGCGAGCTGCTGATCGTGGACGATCTGGGCACGGAGATGACCACGGAGTTCGTCAAGGCGTCCCTCTATGAGCTCGTCAACACCCGGCTCCTGGAGCGCCGGACCAGCCTGATCTCCACCAACCTCAACGAGGACAACCTGGAGGCCCGCTACGGTGGTCAGATCGCCTCCCGCCTCCTGGGCGGCTACCGGGTGATCTACTTCCTGGGGGACGATATTCGCCGCAAGAAAAAGTGAATCACATAAAATGAAGGGGCTGTAGCAAAACAGTCTCACAAAAAAGAACGCCGAGGGCTGCAAAAGC
>CAMVKI010000131.1 GCA_947168005.1 uncultured Clostridia bacterium | reverse complement strand
ATCCAGACTGCCGGAGCTGCCCGTCATCAGACCGACGCCGATGACGCCGCCCACGGAGAGCAGGCTGAAGCCCAGCTGCCCCCAGCTGGGCCGCTCTTTCAGGATCGGGGCCGCCGCCAGGGTCGTGACCACGGGAATCATGGCGATCATGACCCCGGAGAAGCCGGTGGTGGAGTGGAGAATGCCGAACTGCTCCCCCAGAAAATAGACCGCCGGCTGGGCCAGGCCCAGGGCCAACAGGGGCAGAAAGGCGCGCTTTGCCTGCTTCAGTCCCGCGATCTGGCGCGGAAAAAGGTGGAGCAGGAGGAAAGAGATCAGAAAACGGTGGCTCAGCAGGACAAAGACGTGGGCCAAGTTCAGCGCCGTCCGGGAGGTCATGAAGCTCAGCCCCCAGCAGAAATGACAGACAATCGACGCCAGCGCTGCCCGCAGGACGACGCTGTTTTTTGTTTCTGTCCCATGGTCAGGCCTCCTTCTTACGGATTATACGAAAATAATACCACAAGCTTGGAGCTTACGCAAGGCCTGCGCGGCGCTCCTTGAAAAAAACATTGCTATCCCGGTTAAAATGGTGTATAATATTATGAAACAGACTTAAAAACGAGACTTTTTCAGAATGCTTTCAGGAGAGTCCTATGGAAAACTATCAACGATTTCAAATACTTTCCTCGGCGCGGCAGGACCTGTTTCAGCCGGAGAGCCCGGTCTGGGTGAGCCGCTGTCAGCTCAGCCGGGATTTAGAGAGCGGGAGGCGTCTGCTCCAGACCCGGATGGTCAACTGCTCCGAGCGCACGGTCCGGCAGGTCTTCCTGCGGATTGTCTGTTTCGGGCCGAGCCGGGAGCGGCTGACCCAGCTGGAGATGGTCCCCATGCAGAGCCTTTCCGTCCTGCCCGGCCGGGTCTTCGGCGACGACAAGCTGGTGGAGGTCCCCGTGGGCGGGACCGTCTACACGGAGGTCTTCGCCCAGCGCGTCCGCTTTTCCGACGACACGGTCTGGGACGAGACCGATCCCGACGGCTATCTGGCCTTCCGGGCCGTGCCTGTCCGCCCGGAGGACCGCCACGCCGAGACCCTGGCGGAGCGGGCCCGTTCCAAGGGCCTGCGGAACGACTGCTACTTCCGGACCCAGCAGGGGCTCTGGGTCTGCACCTGCGGGATGCCCAACGCCAGCCGCAGTCTGCGCTGCGTCCGCTGCGGCGCGGACAGGCTTTGGCTGGAAACGCACATGGACCCGAACCTGATCGACGCGCCGCCCCCGCCCAAGACCCCGGAGCCCGCGGCGCCCGTGATCGCCGCGCCGGTTTCCCCGGTCACGGTGATTCCCGCGCCGATCCGGGACGATCCGCCCCCGGCGCAGCCGACCATCATCGTCCAGTCCGTCCCCGAGCCCGAGGCCGAGGAGGCGCCCCCCTCCCACGCCGGGCGGAACGCGGCCATCATCTTCGGCGTGCTCCTGTTCCTTGCCCTGGGCGCCTTCTGCGCCTGGCGCTATCTCAAGCCCTACCTGCGCTATCAGGAGGCGCTGCGGGAGCGGGCGGCCAAGAACTATGACCAGGCCGTGGCCCTCTTCGAGGACCTGGAGGACTACCGGGACAGCCCGGACCAGATCACGGAGACCTTGTCTATGAAGGCTATCGGCCTGATGGACGAGGGAAAGTACCAGGAGGCGCTGAGCATCTGGGAAACCCTGGAGGGCTGCGACAAGCAGGTCGCGGACTGCCTCTATGCCCTGGGTGTTAACGCCTACACCGAAAAGGATTTGGAAAAGGCGCTGGGCTATGTGGAACAGCTGCGGGAGCGCTTCCCGGATTACGAAAGAACCGACACCCTGGCCGAGTACAGCTATTTCAGCCTGGGCAGCCAGGCCGTGACCGAGGCCGCCGAGGCCGCGGGAGACCCCTTTTTGCAGCGGGATCGGTACGAAACCGCCAAGGAAAACTTCCAAAAGGTGATCGACCTCGAAAAAGACCCGAACAGCGAATATCTCAAAAACAGCAAGGATTATATCCTGTACTGCGACTATCAGATTGCCCGGAGCTACCGCGAGGAGGGGCTGCTGGAGGAGGCCATCGAGGCCTTCGCCGCCCTGGAGAGCTATCAGGACGCCCCCGCCCAGCGGCAGGCCTGTATGTTTGAGTACGCGGAGCGGAATCTGGACAATCCGACCGAAGCCGTCTACGATTATCTGGAGGAGCTGGCGAACGCAAAGTATCCCGGCGCCCAGGAGCTGCTCGATCGCCTCAACGGCCTGGGCTTCGGTTTTGAGATCGTTCTCAACACCGGGGACCCCCAGGCCACAGCCGCGACGGATCTCTCCAAGGTCGCCATTCGCTATTCCGTTGAACAGAAGGATGCGGACGGGGCGGTGCTGGTGCTGGCGCGCTGCACCCTCCCCGACGGCACCGTCGGCCGCGGTCTGCTGAACGCGAATCACGAGAGCTCCGGCCTCAAGCGCTGGACGGATTTCCCCTTCCCCACCGGCTGCACCAAGAGCGGCACCGTCACCCTGGAATTCTACGACGCCGCCCGGGGCGAAACCGAGGAGGCCCTTCTGGAAACCCTCCAAATTTCCTTTACCTATGAGCCGCCCACGGAGGACGGAACCCCCGACGCCGGAAAGGACGGAAGCTCCGAGCCCGGGAAGGACGGGAGCTCCGATTCCGGGAAGGACGAAAAGGGCCGCTCCGTGCCTGAAACCGGCAAGGGAGGCTGAGCCCGTGAAGCTGGACTTCGCCCCCATGGAGGGGATCACGGGCCGGGACTTCCGGGAGGTCCACGCCGCCTGCTTTCCCGGCGTGGACCGCTACCGCCTGCCCTTTCTCTCCCCCGCCGCGGACCGGCATCTGACGCCCCGCCAGCGGCGGGATCTGGAGGCCGGTCCACTCGGCTTTGCGCGTCTGCTCCCCCAAGTGCTCACGAAGGAGCCCGGCGACTTTCTCTGGGCCGCCTCCGCCCTGGCGGAGCTGGGCTATGAGACCGTGGACCTGAACCTCGGCTGCCCCTCGGGCACCGTGGTGGGCAAGGGCAAGGGCGCGGGCCTGCTCCGGGACCCGGCGGCTCTGGACCGCTTTCTGGAGGCGGTCTTTGCCGCCGCGCCGCTGCCGATCTCCGTCAAGACCCGGATCGGCCTGGAGGACCCGGCGGAGTGGGAGGCCCTGCTTCCCATCCTGGCCCGCTATCCCATCCGGGAGCTGACGGTCCACCCCAGAACCCGCCGGGAGCTCTACAGGGGCGGCGTCCATGCCGACGCCTTCCTGCGGGCCGCCGCGACTCTCCCGTTTCCGCTGTACTATAACGGGAACCTTTTCACCCCCGCCGACGTCCAAGGGTTGGACGCGGCCTGTCCGGGGCTTGCCGGGGCCGTGATCGGCCGCGGCCTGCTGGCGGACCCCGCCCTCGTCACCCGATGCCGGGGCGGCGTCCGGAGCCGGGCGGCGCTGATCGACTTCCACGAGGAGCTGGCCGCCCGCTATCTGCGCCGTATGCACCCCGACGGCGCCGTCCTGCCCAAGTTCAAGGAGCTGTGGATGTACCTCTCCCTGCTCCTGCCCGACGAAAAGGCCTGGAAGCGCCTGCGCAAATGCGCCCGCTGGGCGGACTTCCACCCCCTTGCTCTGGGACTCCTGCGGGACGGCGATCTGCTCCCCGAAGCGGATTTTTTCCGAATCGATCAAAAATCTGTCAACCTGATGCCGGCTCAAAGCGTCTAAGAAAGTAGAACCTATCAAATCAAGAGGAGGAAACACCATGTTTTGTCCCAACTGCGGCAGCCCGGTGAGCGACGGCTCCCGTTTCTGCTCCAACTGCGGCGCCCAGCTTCCCGCCGCGGCAGCGCCTCAGCCCACTCCGGTTCAGGAGGCAGGCGCGCAGCCCGTCTGGAATCCCGAGCCCGTTAGCAATCAGCAGCCCTATCAAGCGCAGCCGACCCAGCAGCAGGACTATCAGCAGGCCTGGCAGCCCCAGGCCGCTCAACAGCCGGACTACCAGCCCCAGCCCTTCCAGCAGCAGACCTATCAACAGCAGGATTATCAGCAGGCCTGGCAGCAATCCGCAGCGGTTCCCGTGGTGGCGAAGAAGCGCTCCGCCAGGAAGGGCATCCTGATCGGCGTCGGCTGCCTGGCCCTGGCGGCCCTGATCGGCGGCGGCATCTGGTTCCTGAGCCGCGGCAGAAGCCAAAACAAGCTCCTTCGCGCCGCGGGGAATACCCTGGCCGAGCTGAAGGCCTACACCGAGACCCTGCCCAATCTGAACAAGATCGTCGAAAACGCGGAAGCCCTCTCCGACAGCGACGCTCTCCATACCGAGCAGACCCTGCGCAGCGAAATGACCTTCGACTACGGCGACGGAACGGAGTTTTCCTACGGATACGGCATTCAGTACCAAATTGACTGCGATCAGAAGGCCGGCATCCTCCTTCTGGACGGTGCCGTTGTCGATGACGAAACCAGCGTCCCCTTCTCCTTCTACGTGGACAAAGAGCAGCTCCAGGCCGCCTCCAACGCGGTTCTGGACGACGGCGAGGTTGTCGCCATTCCGCTGAAGGATCTGGCGAAGCAGTGGAACGCTTCCGCTCTCGCCGAGGTTACGGAGATTACCATGCCCGAGGATCTGGATTTAAGCAAATACAACGACTTTAGCCTTGAAACCGCCCTGGAAAAGACCTACGGCCAGGACTGGATCACCCTGCGCGACTCCCTTGACTCCGTTCTCTATGAAGGCGAATCCCCCTTCGAGGGCTCCGGCACGACCTACGCCCTGACCTGGGACAGAGAAGCACTGCAGCGCATGTACGACAAGACCGATCTGGACTTCGACGACCTGATCGAGCTCGATCTTTCGGAGGTCCAGGAGAAGCTGGACCCCAATGAGCTCATCTCCCAGATCTTCATCGCCGTTTTGGGTGAGTTCAACAAGGAAATATCGGCTCCCCTGTTCTACGTGGAGGACGAGCTGCTTCTGGGCCTGCATGTGAAATCTGCCGATGAGGAAGCTCCCGCGGAGCTTGAGATTCGTCTGCGGGGCGAGCAGAACCCCTGGGAGCACCTGACCGTCCGGCTCCACAACGACTACGGCACCTACACCACCGACGACATGACCGAGATCACCATGAAGCAGGAAAAGGGTCAACTCCGGATCGAATACAGCTCCCGCCACGAGGATTCCGACGGCGAGGAGTACCGCACCGAGGAAGGTCCCTATTCCGTCATCTACAACGACGCCGACGGAAGGATCACCGTAGAAGACGAAGAAGGCCAGGTTCCCGAGGATATGCCCGAGATCTTCCTTTTGCCCGAGGAAGGCGGCTTCCGCTTCTTCTACAGCAAGAGCGAGAACTACGACGACACGGTGTTCAGCACAGAGCTGACCACCGTCATCACCAACCGGGTCCGCGCCATCGCCCCCCTCAGCGCCACCCCCACGGAGCTTCTGAAGCTCAGCGAGGAGGAGCTGGAGGAGCTGGCCGAACGCATCGAAGAAAAGCTCGGCCAGTTCGAATAATCCGCCTCCGAAGGCTTCCTGAGCGGGTCCGCTTCGCCGCCGCGGTGCACAGCCTGCGCCACGTGCGCAAAGACCGCGCTCGCCGGCGTCGTCGGCCAAAACGCCCGGGATTCCCCAAGCCGACGCAATCCGGCCTTCCGTTTATCGGCAAATTCAGCGGCCACCCCGCAGGGGCGCTCATCGAGCGCCCCTGCGGTGCGGGTGCTGCGCCGTTGCCGCCCACAGAAGAAAAAACGCAAGCTCAGCCATTTTTCCCTTGACGATTCCCAAAAAATGTGGTAATATATATCAGCTTCATAGCGATGCGTCGTCCAAGCAGCGTGCTGATCGTGCAGCGACACATCGAAACAAGTAAATCCGCTACTGTGGCTCAGTCGGTAGAGCAGCTGATTCGTAATCAGCAGGTCGCCGGTTCAAGTCCGGCCAGTAGCTCCACTGACACCCGATTTTCCCAAGAAAATCGGGTGTTTTCCTCCAAAACCGCCCTGAAAATCGTGTTTTTCCTCCACTTTGTCTTCAAAACAATCTGGGTCAGCGAATGGGTCAGACCTTTGATCCAGATCTGACCCATTCGGGGATAAAACGCGGAAAGGCCAGGAAACGGGCAGAAAGGGACAAACGAAACGCCGGTCGGCAATGATCCGACCGGCGTCTCGGCGTATTTCCTGGACCTTTCCCCTTCGGGAATGTTTCTCTTTGATTCATGCGGCGCAGTTTTTGACGGAAATGCTTCGGTTATCTATCGAATGGCGAAGGAATAATCCACTCCCTCTATTGTAAAAACCACCATCAATGACTTATCTTTATTTGTTTCGAGCACTTTGGGCACTTCAATTGCAAATCGCACAATTCGTTTGTTATTGGAACTCAATGGTGCAAAAGACATCGAATTACTGTAATTCCAGTCTTCAAATTGACTATTTGTTATTTCACTTGTGTTTCCCCATACGGTATGGTAATTGGTTCCCTCGTTGTTTTTTCCGTTGGACGAAGATGGAGCAGAGAAAGCCGCAGAATTATAATCATGATTTCCATCAAATATATATCCATTGTCATAATCAACAATATACTGGAGTGTTAATGTTTCTGTATCTTTCGAATCACCAGTATATTTTACAGTTCCGGAAAAATACATATATACCTTGTCTGTACTTGCCCTATAGGGATTGGTGTCCAAATCAATATATTTTCCTTTCGGTGTAAGGTAATCCTTATCTGGCCAATTTGATATGTTTTTAGCAAAACCTTCAAAAGATGGAGTGAATTCAAACATTTCAGTTTTTATTGTTTCACCAAAAGAAAGCAAAACCAGTTTTGCCTCAGTTGGTTCTGTTACTGGAAAAGTGGATTCTTTTGTATCTTTGATACTCCCCGGCCTTCCATCACTGTTCTCAGCGTTACAGGCACAAAAAGCCACGATAATCAGTCCTATCAGAATCAGAATAATAGATCTTTTCATTTGTTTTCCCTATTCCTTTCCATAATTTACGCCAAGGCAAAAAGAACATGGAGCTGTATTCCTTTTTCCTTTTGGTAAATACTCCTTTGCTTCCTGATATGTTTGAAACAGTTTTTTGTTTCCATCTTGTATTTGCTGAATCCGGCACCTCTTATCTTTGGAATCAGCATTGTGCACAGTTCGACTATTTACATTAAGCAAAAATGTCATTTTCTCCCTCCTGTTCCTTTCGGATAAAAAAAGTGTGTAGCTCCAAATGGAACTATGGAATTGTCAAGAAAAGTGCAGTCTTTGAAACACCCAAAGTTTTTTGCCGGGG
>CAMVKI010000130.1 GCA_947168005.1 uncultured Clostridia bacterium | reverse complement strand
CATGACCAGCAGGAAGTAGAGGTTGAAGTTGATGCCGAAGAGCATCATAAAGGTGGCGACGACCCACTGCAGATAGGGGCTGTAGCCCGCCAGGGAGTCGCCCTTCATGCCGAAGCCGCCGGTGCCCGCGGTGCCGAAGGTGTGAATGGCGCTGTCGAAGAGGGGCATGCCGCCGGCCAGGAGCAGGACCAGCTCCAGCACCGTCATGGCGATGTAGAGCAGGTAGAGAATCTTGGCGGTGTCCCGCAGCTTCGGGGAGAGCTTGCCCATGGTGGGACCGGGCATCTCGGCCCGCAGGACGTGGATCGTCCGGCCGGGAAGGCTGGGCATCACGGCAACCATCAGCACCAGCACGCCCATGCCGCCGATCCAGTGGGTAAAGCTCCGCCAGAAGAGCATGGACCGGCGCATGGACTCCACGTCCCGGAGGATGGAGGCGCCGGTGGTGGTGAAGCCCGAGACCGTCTCAAAGAAGGCGTCCACGAAGCTCGGAATCTCCCCGCTGAGGATGAAGGGCAGGGCCCCCAGGACCGAGACGGCCAGCCAGGCCAGGGCGGTGATCAGGAAGCCCTCCTTGGCGAAAATCACGTTGTTGTCCGTCCGGAAGAGCTTGCAGAGCAGCAGGCCCAGGGCCTCGCAGAGGGCGATGGTGATGAGGAAGGGCGTGAAGCCGCCGTCGGCGTAGTAGAGGGAGACCCCCAGGGGCAGGACCATGAGCCCACCCAACAGCAGCAGAATGCGGCCGATCAGGAAATAGACCATTTTCCGGTTCATGGCGGCCTCCTAAAACAGGATCTCTTCCAGGGCGTTCAGCCGGCGGTGCCCCGCGATGACCACCACGTGGTCCCCGGGGAGGATCATGTCGTCGCCGGCGGGGATGATGGCCTTGCGGTCCCGGAGGATGCCGCCGATGAGAATGTTCTTTTTCAGGCGCAGGGATTTCAGCGGAATGCCGGTGTAGCCGGTCTCGCCCTGGACGATGAACTCCAGGGCCTCTGCCCGGCCCTCCATGAGCTGGTAGAGGTTCTCGATGGAGGAGCCCATGGAGGACTGCAGGGCGCGGACGTAGCGCAGGACCACGTTGACCACGACGGTCTTCGGGCTTATGACGCTCTCCAGGCCCATTTGTTCCGCCATTATGGCCATTTCGTCCCGGTTGACCTTGGCGATGACCTGGCTGACCTTCTGGGTCCTGGCGTAGTAGGCCACGATGATGTTTTCCTCGTCCATGCCCGTCAGGGTGACGAAGGCGTTCTGCTCCAGCAGACCGGCCTCCTGCAGCAGCTCCCGCTGGGTGCCGTCGCCGCAGTAGACCCGGATGCCGGGGAGCAGGTCGCTGAATTTGTGGCAGATGGACCGGTCCGTGTCGATGAGGGTCACGTCGGTGCCGGAGTTCAGCAGCATCTTCGCCAGATAGAAGGCGATCCGGCTGCCGCCCAGGAGGGTGACGTTCCTGGCCTGGCGCTTGGCGAGGCCCGTGGCCCGCAGGAGCTTCCAGAGCTCGGCCCGGTCCGCGGTGAGGCCGATGCGGTCCCCGGCGTGGAGCACGAAGTCGCCCCGGGGGATGATGACCTCGTTTTCCCGCTGGACCACGCAGATCAGGAACTTCGCCTTAAAGCGGCTGCGTAGGTCCATCAGCCGCTGGCCCAGCAGGGGAGAGTCGTCCTTGAGCCGGAGCTCCACCATCTCAAAGCTCCGCCGGGAGAAGGTCTCCACCTTGGAGGCCGCGGGGAGCTTGAGGACGTGGTAGAGCTCCTGGGCGGTGAGCAGCTCCGGGTTGACGGGCAGGTCCAGGTCCAGCTGCTGGCGCAGGAAGCTCAGGGATTTATCGTTGTACTGCGGGTTGCGGATGCGGGCGATGGTGTGACCCGCTCCCTGGCGCTTTGCCAGGAAGCACATCAGCATATTCAGCTCGTCGGAGCCCGTGACGGCGATAAAGAGGTCGCACTTGTCCACGCCGGCCTCCAGCAGGGCCTCGCAGTCGGCGCCGTTGCCCTCCATGCACATCACGTCGTATTGGTTGGTCAGCTCGTCGAGGACCTCCCGGCGGTTGTCGATGACCACCAGATCGTGGCCCTCGTTTACCAGCGCCCCGATCAGCGCCACGCCGATCTTTCCGCAGCCTACAAGGATGATTTTCATTGATCTTGCTCCTTTGGGGTCGAACTTATTTAATATGGAAGCACTTCCGGATATTTTTGACCTCGCCCACGACGTAGACGGCGTCGTTCTCCTGGAAGGGGTCCCTGGGGTTGGGCATGGTGATCTGGCCGTCCCGGCGCAGGGAGATGACGTTGAGGTCGAACTTTTTGCGGACGTCCAGCTCCAGCAGGGTCTTGCCGAACCAGTCCCTCGGGACCGCCATCTCATAGATGGAGTAGCCCGCGTCAAACTGAATGAAGTCGAGAATCTGCTCCGAGGCGTACTTTGTCGCCAGGCGCAGGGCCACCTGCTTCTCGGGGTAGACCACCTCGTCGGCCCCGTTCCGGAGCAGGAACTTCTCCTGAATCTCATTCTTGGCCCGGGAGATGACCTGCTTTGCCCCCAGATCCTTCAGCAGGGAGGTGGTCTCCAGAGAGGTCTGGAAGTTCTCGCAGATGGTGACCACGCAGAGGTCGTAGTTGTCCACGCCCAGGGTTTGCAGGAAGTTGGGGTTGGTGCAGTCGCCGATCTGGGCGTCGGTGACAAAGGGCATCACGGCGTTGACCAGAGACTCTCTGGCGTCCACGATCATAATTTCAAAGCCCTGCTCGTACATCTGCCGGGCCAGCATGGCGCCGAAATTGCCGGCGCCGAGAATTAAAACCGATTTCATGGTGAAACCTCCTTTTGAAATGCAAAATGCAAAAAGCAAAATGCAAAATGGTTCAAAACATAGCTTTCATGCTCAAAATCTGAGGCGCGGAATCCGGGAACGCGGTGTTCGGTCATTTTGCATCCTGCATTTTGCATTTTGCGTTAACCGACGGTGACCGGTTCCAAAGGCTTCCGGCCAGGAGGGTTCTTGCCGCCGGGGAGCAGGGCGAAGACCAGGGTCAGGGCGCCCACGCGGCCCAGGAACATCAGGATCATCAGCACGACCCGGGAGAGCTGATGCAGGCCCGGGGTGATGCCAAGGGTCAGGCCCACGGTGCCAACGGCGGAGCCTGTCTCAAACATACAGCTCAGAAGCGGCAGGCCCTCCGCCCGGCAGAGCACCGCGGAGCCCACGGAGAACAGGGCCAGGTAGAGGAAGAGAATCGTACCGGCATTGCGGATCACGTCCTGGCCGATCCGGCGGCGGAAGACCTCCACGTCGTCCCGGCGGCGGAAGACCGTCAGACCGGCGAGGAAGAGCACGGCGAGGGTCGTGGTCTTCATGCCGCCGGCGGTGGAGCCGGGGGAGCCGCCCACCAGCATCAGGAAGATCATTTGCAGGACGCCGGGCTCGGACATCTGCGTGAGGTCCGTGGTGTTGAAGCCCGCGGTCCGGGTGGTGACGGACTGGAAGAGGGAGGCCAGGACCCGCTCCCCGAGGGGCAGGCTCCGGTATTCCAGCAGGAAGTTCACGGCGGCCGGGACCAGGATCAGCAGGGCGGAGGTCGTCAGCACCAGCTTGGTCATGAGCCGCCAGCACTTGGGCCGGAGGCCGGTCTGGCGCAGGTCCTCCCAGACCAGGAAGCCGATGCCGCCCACGACGATCAGGGTCATGACGACGAGGTTGACCCAGGCGTTGTCGGCGTAGCTCGTCAGGGAGGAGAACTTCTCCCGGACGCCCATGAGGTCGAAGCCCGCGTTGCAGAAGGCGGAGACGGCGTGGAACAGGCTGTACCACAGCCCCTTCCAGAAGCCGAAGTCCCGGGCGAAGACCGGAAGCAGCAGCAGGGCCCCGCCCAGCTCGATGCACAGCGAGCCCCGGAGGATAAAGCCTGTCCGCCGGACGATGCCCCCGACCTGGGGGGCGGAGATGGACTGCTGCATCATGTTCCGCTGGGCCAGGCTGATGCGCCGGCCCCAGAGCCGGAAAAAGGTCAGAGCCACGGTGATGACCCCGAGGCCGCCGATCTGGATCAGAATCAGGATCACGAGCTGCCCGAGCAGGGACCAGTGGGTGGCGGTGTCGTGGACCACCAGACCCGTGACGCAGACCGCGGAGACCGCCGTGAAGAGGGTGTCCGGGAAGGGGGTCACAGTCCGGTCCCGGCTGCAGATGGGCAGCATCAGAATCAGCGCCCCCAGCAGGATCAGGCTCAGAAAGCCCAGGAGGATGACCTGAAAGGAGGAGGTCGTGCGATTCTTGCGCCTCAGATTCAGAAATCCGTATTTCACAGAACAGGACTCCTTTCGCCCTGCCGGAAGCCGCCGCTCAGGCGGTTTCCGGCTGCTTGTGTTCAAAGCCGTGGATCCAATCAGACTTGTAAAAATAGATCAGGTAAATGACCGAGCTGATGGTCCAGGTGATGGGGTAGGCCCAGAAGAGCCAGGTGATATTGTGGTCGATCATCATGGCGACGCTGATATAGGCGATGCGGAAGACGCACCAGACCCCCAGCATGACGAACATGGGCACCGTAGCCTTGCCCGCGCCCCGGAAGATGCCCGCCAGACAGTGGGAATAGGAGAGCAGGAAGAAGAACAGAGACTCGATGTGGCTCTGCCGGACCGCAATGGCGACGGATTCCGGGTCGCTGATGAAGAATTTCACGAAGGGCTCGGCAAAGACGAAGAGAATCACGCCGATAATCTCCGCCATGATCATGGAGCACCAGATGCCGAAGCGGGCGCCCTGCTTGGCCCGGGCGTATTCCCTGGCGCCCAGGTTCTGACCGATGAAGGTGGTCAGGGACATGGAGAAGGAGGTGATGGGCAGGAAGGCGAAGCCCTGGATCCGGGCATAGGCGGCGCAGGCGTTGGTGCCCACGTCCTCGAAGGTGTTGATATGGGTCTGGACCATGACGTTGGCAAGACCGATGACGGAGTTCTGAACGCCGGTGGGCACGCCGTAGCGCAGGACCTCCTTCAGAATCTCCCGGTCCATGCGGAGTTTTCTCCAGGAAAGGGCGTAGACTGTGTTCTTTTTCGTGAGCTGGATCAGGCAGAGCCCCGCCGAGACTGCCTGTGAGATGGCGGTGGCGATGGCGGCCCATTCCACCCCCAGGCCCAGGGGCCCCAGGAAGAGCCAGTCCAGGAAGACGTTGAGCACGGAGGAGACGATCAGATAGTAAAGCGGTCTGCGGCTGTCGCCCACGGCGTTCATGATCCCCTTGAAGGTGTTGTACATGACCAGGGCAAGGGAACCGGCGAAATACCAGCGCAGATAGGCCGTGGAGTAGGGGACCAGCTTCGCGTCGAGCTTCATCCAGATCGGGATATAGGATGCCAGCACCGTGCCGATGACCGTGAGCAGGACGCCGCAGAGCAGGGACACCAGAACAGAGGTGTGCACGGCCTTGGACATGCGCTCCGGGTCCTTGGCGCCGAAGTAGCGGCTGATGACCACCCCGGCGCCCATGGAGGCGCCCACAAAAAAGCTGATCATCAGGTGGATCAGGTTGCCCGAGGAGGCCACGGCGCCGAAGGCGTTGTCGCCCAAAAATTCGCTGACGATCCAGGCGTCGGCGGTGCTGTAGAGCTGCTGGAAGAGCTGGCTCAGGAAGATCGGAAGGGCGAAGGTGAAAATGACCTTTTTGGGGTCGCCCTTCGTCATCAGCGTGGCGTCCCGCCGGGGCTGCCGCGCTGTGTGCAGTTGGAAGTATTTGTAAGGCATAGGGGCCGATTTCTCCGTTCAAAAAACAGTCATAATATTATACAATATAATATAGGATTTGTAAAGCGCTGTTTTTTGGATATGTTTTTTTCTTCTCCGGATACAAATATCTTGCCTACGGCGGGAATCTGTGATACAATATCTTGGATTGTAAAGGAGGGATGCCCAATGCGGAAATACATCGGCTTCGACAACCAGAAGTACCTCGAAACCCAGTCCGCCCGGATTCGGGAACGGATCGACCAGTTTGGCGGCAAGCTCTACCTGGAATTCGGCGGCAAGCTCTTTGACGACTATCACGCCTCCCGGGTCCTGCCCGGCTTCGCGCCGGACAGCAAAATCCGGATGCTCCTGGAGCTGAAGGACTCCGCCGAAATCGTCATTCCCATCAACGCCTCAGCCATCGAGCAGAACAAGGTCCGGGGCGACCTGGGCATCACCTATGACGAGGACGTGCTGCGCCTGATCGACGCCTTCCGGGCCGAGAAGCTCTTCGTGGGCAGCGTGGTCATCACCCAGTATTCGGGCCAGGGGGCCGCGGACGCCTTCCGCCGCCGCCTGGAGCATTTAGGCGTCAAGGTCTATATCCACTATCCCATTGAGGGCTATCCTCACAATATCGCCCGCATCGTCTCCTGCGAGGGGTACGGGAAAAACGAGTTTATCGAGACCTCCCACCCCCTGGTGGTGGTCACGGCCCCCGGCCCCGGCTCCGGCAAGATGGCTACCTGTCTGAGCCAGCTCTACCACCACTACGAGCGGGGCGAGACCGCGGGCTACGCCAAGTTCGAGACCTTCCCCATCTGGAATCTGCCCCTGAAGCACCCGGTGAACCTGGCCTACGAGGCCGCCACCGCGGACCTCAACGACGTCAATATGATCGACCCCTTCCACCTGGCCGCCTACGGCGAGACCACGGTGAACTATAACCGGGACGTGGAGGTCTTCCCGGTCCTCCAGGCCATCTTCGAGAAGATTATGGGCAAGTGCCCCTACAAGTCCCCCACGGATATGGGCGTCAATATGGTGGGCAACTGCATCACCGACGACGACGTGGTCTGCGAGGCCTCCCGCCAGGAGATCGTCCGCCGCTACTACGCCGCCCTCTGCGACCAGCGCAAGGGCACCGGCAGTGACGAGACCGTCTTCAAACTGGAGCTTTTGATGAAGCAGGCCTCCGTCACCCCGGCCATCCGGCCCGTGGTAGCCCGGGCGGCCCAGGCCGAGGAGGAGAGCGGCGAGCCCGCCGTCTGCATCCACCTGCCCAACGGCGAGCTGGTGGTGGGCGGCATGTCGGAGCTCATGGGGCCCGCCGCCGCGGCGCTGCTGAACGCGGTGAAATCCCTGGCCCACATCGAGCATCCCCGGCACCTGGTGGCCCGGGCGGCCATCGAGCCCATCCAGAGCCTCAAGACCAAGTACCTGGGAGGCCGGAACCCCCGGCTCCACTCCGACGAGATCCTCATCGCCCTGGCCATCTCTGCGGCCACCGACGAGTACGCCGCCAAGGCCATGAAGAAGCTCACCCGGCTGCGCGACTGCGAGGTCCAC
>CAMVKI010000129.1 GCA_947168005.1 uncultured Clostridia bacterium | reverse complement strand
GGACCACTGGTCCACGTAGTCAGCCATGGGGCTGGACGGGGTGATGGGGTAGATGCCCGCCACTTCTGTGAAGGCGTAGCTGACGTGCGCGGCAGCGGTGTTGCCGTCCATCGTCTTGAATTTTCTTTGCAAGGGAATTACCTCCTAATCAAAGGGACACGGGTCCCGTATTTTGACAATTAATAATATAGCAGAATAATGACGTTTTGTAAATGGAAAAAATAAAAACTTTTTTTCATTCTGAGTAAACCTTTTTCTCTTTTGCAGGGTCTTATAGGCAGAAAGCGCGACAGACTCTTGACACTTGTGAAAAAATAACATAAAATTATGGAGGAAAACAAAATGAAAACCTGTCCTTTCTGCGGGGAAGAGATTCGCGACGGCGTTTCCGTCTGCCAAGTCTGCGGCGGACACATCAGCACAACGAAGCAGGAAACGAGCAGCGGTCAGTCTTCAGAATCCTACCGCTCGAGCTATCCCATAAAGATTTCCTATTATCCCAACGGCGGTTTGATCTTTTGGTCTATCATTACCATTCTCCTCTGTACCCCCTGCGGCGTCGTCGGGCTGGTGATGTCCACCTGCATCAACAACTGCACCGCGGTTTCCGTACAGAACAGCCGGATCAGTGCGGCAAAAACCTGGAATACCATCGGAACCGTTCTGGGTCTCATCGGGCTGATCCTCTATGTGTTTGGAAACGACTGAAGTCGCTGCGGACATCGCCTTCTGTTATGAATTGGAAAAGTCATACGCCCGCGGGCAGAGTGCTGATCGGTCTGAGCCTGCCGATCCTGCTGACGCTGCTGATTCTCTATGAGCTGAGGGGCGGAACCGGACTGGAGTGTCCCTTTTTCAAGCTGACAGGGCTGTACTGCCCCGGCTGCGGCTCCGGACGTGCCGTGCAGGCTCTGATCCGAGGGAATCTTGCCTGGAGCTTTCGTTACAATCCGATGCTGTATGTGCTCGGTGTTCCGTCCCTTGCCGGAGTTCTGTACGAATATCTGCGTATCGTCTTTTTCCCCCGGCGCTTTCGCCCGATCATCCTGCCGCGCTGGATCTGCGCGAGCCTGCTTGTCGTGCTTTTCGCCTGGTGGATCCTGCGGAATCTGCCCTGGTTTCCGTGCTTCAAACCGGGATAGGCTGCCCGGTGAATTGAAAGCATCTTATGAAAAAAAGAATTAGGAGAAAAAGCATGAAAAAATGTATGTTTTGCGGGGCCGAGAACCCGGATCAAGCCGAGATCTGTGAATCCTGCGGCGTCTCCTTTGAGTACTATGACGAGGCGCATCCCCTTGACGCGGAGGAAAAGGAAGCCCTGGAGACCAATCAAAAGCTTCAGCAGGGAAGAGCGAGACCCAACGCGGAGAAGCGGGGCGAAAAGACCCATCCGGCCATCCGCATGAGACTGGGCGGCCTGGCCGCCTGGGCGCTGCTTTCAATGTTCATGTGTCGGATCGGCGGCTCCGTCGTGCTCATAAAATATCCGTTTTTGCAGCTTGTCTGTCTGATCCCGGGCGCAATCGCCGTCATGAACGCCCTCAACGTGAACAGCTGGGAAACCTATGAGCGGCAGGACCGGGAGGAGAATATGGCGTTGATCCTCTGCATCGTTTCCACCGTTCTCGGCATCGTGCTGATGGCGGTTCGGTGACAGGACGACCGGAAAAGGTCCCTTCGCGGCAGGCGGAGGGACTTTTTGCTCGGTGTTTGTCTGAGAAATAATGCTTGATGTTTCCGGTATTATTTGATATACTTGATTGGTAATGTAAAGGGGGAGTGTACCCATGAAGCAGGATATTCTTGGCTTACAGTTTGACAACGTGACCATGGACGAAGCCCTGGCCCTCGGAGAGCGCTTTCTGGACGGGGACCGGGCCGCCGTGGTGGTGACGCCCAACGCGGAGATTGCCTACGACGCGGCAAAGGACGGGGCCTTCTGCGCCCTGCTGAACCGGGCCGATCTGATGCTCCCGGACGGCGCAGGGGTGGTCCTGGCGGCCAAGCTCCGCAAGACGCCCCTGAAGGGTAAGGTCGCGGGCATTGACTTTGCCCGGAACATGCTCTCCGTCTTCGCCCGCCGGGGCACGAAGCTCTATCTGCTGGGCTCCAAGCCCGGCGTGGCCGAGCAGGCCGCGGAGAAGATGAAGGAGCTCGC
Organism: uncultured Clostridia bacterium; assembly: GCA_947168005.1. Lineage (GTDB taxonomy): Bacteria > Bacillota > Clostridia > Oscillospirales > Oscillospiraceae > JAFRPC01. The sequence continues at coordinate 5,159 of CAMVKI010000129.1, read as the reverse complement.
CCCGGGCCTGGTGATCTGCGGCACGGCGGACGGCTACTTCCAGGACGAAGGCCCCGTGATCGAGAAGATCAACGAGGCCGGCGCGGAGGCGCTCTTCGTCTGTCTCGGCGCGCCCAAGCAGGAGAAGTTCATGTTCGACCATCGGGAGGAGTTGAAAACGGTCCGGCTGATGGCGGGCCTGGGCGGCAGTCTGGACGGCTTTGCCGGCAACGTCAAGCGGGCGCCGGACTGGATGATCAAGACGAATCTGGAATGGTTCTATCGCCTATGCAAGGAGCCGAAGCGGATCGGTCGGATGACCCGGCTGCCGAAGTACGTTCTGAAGGCAGTGACTGCAAAAAAAGAAGGATAATTCTATGGGAAAGCTGATCGTATTAGAGGGAACCGACGGGTCCGGAAAGTCCACCCAGTTCGCGCTTCTCAAAAAGCGGCTCGAGGAAGAGGGGACTGTCTTTCACACCCTGGTATTCCCGCGCTACAACGAGCCCTCATCCTCGCTGATTCGCATGTATCTGAACGGAGCGTTCGGCTCGGAGCCCGGAGACGTGAACGCCTACGCGGCCTCCATCTTCTATGCGGTGGACCGCTACGCCTCCTACCGGATGGATTGGAAAAATTGGTATGAACAGGGCGGGCTGATCCTCTCGGACCGCTATACCACCTCCAACGCCGTCCACCAGGGGGCCAAGCTCTCCGACGGGGAGCGGCCCGGCTTCTACCGCTGGCTCTGCGAGCTGGAATACGAGAAGATGGGCCTGCCGAAGCCGGACCTGGTGCTCTATCTGGATATGCCCACGGAGCTGACGGAAACGCTCATGCGGAAGCGGGAAACCGACACCCACACCCACGCGGATATCCACGAAAAGGACCTGGACTATCTCAAGCACTGCCGCCGCACCGGGCTGGAGGCCGCCCGGGCCCTGGGCTGGCGGGTCCTCTCCTGCGGGAAGGACGGGAAAGTCCGGAGCATCGAGGAGATCCATGAAGAGCTTTACCGGATCGTAAAACGCTGTATGGAGGATTGACTATGGTTTATATATTTCTTGCCACCGGCTTTGAGGAGATCGAAGCCCTGACCCCCTGCGACCTGCTGCGGCGGGCCGGGGTGGACGTGGCCCTGGTGGGCGTCAACGGCATTGAGATCGTGGGCTCCCACAAAATCACCGTCCGGGCGGACATTCCCCTGGACGCGGTGCACATCGACGAGGCGGAAATGCTCGTCCTGCCCGGCGGCCTGCGGGGGGTCCAGTCCCTTCTCAGCTCCAAGGCCGCTCTCAGCCTGACGAAGCGGGCCTGGGAGACCGGAAAGTACGTCTGCGCCATCTGCGCCGCGCCGACGGTCCTGGCGTCCCTGGGCATCGTGGAAGACCGGGAAGCGGTCTGCTATCCCGGCAAGGAGCCGGAGATGGGCGCGGCGAAGATCCAGGACGCTCCCGTGGTCCGCAGCGGAAGGCTCATCACGGGCCGGGCCGCCGGGGCCTCCGTGCCCTTCGCCCTGGCCCTGATCGAAGCCCTGAAGGGCAGGGAAGAGGCCGAGCGGATCGCAAAGCAGATCGTATATTGAGCGTTTGCTCCAATTTGCATTTTTGCACTTGAATGAGGTGCTTTTATGACGAAACAGATTAAAGTCGGCAGCGTGCTCGTGGGCGGCGGCGCGCCGGTCTCCATCCAATCCATGTGCAACACGAAAACGACGGACGTGGAGGGGAGCCTGTCCCAGCTCAAAGCCCTCTGCACCGCGGGCTGTGAAATCGCCCGGCTGACGGTCCCTAACCTGGAGGCCGCCGAGGCCTTCGGCAAAATCGCCGCCCGGAGCCCCCTGCCCCTGGTGGCGGATATTCACTTCGACTACCGCTGCGCCATCGCCGCGGCGGAGAACGGGGCGGCGAAGATCCGCATCAACCCCGGCAACATCGGGGGAGAGGACCGGGTCAGGGCCGTGGTGGACTGCTGCAAGGCCCATCACATCCCCATCCGCGTCGGCGTCAACGGCGGCAGCCTGGAGAAGGAGCTGCTGGAGAAGTACGGCCACCCGACCCCGGAGGCCCTGGTGGAATCCGCCTTCGGCCATATCCGTCTGCTGGAGAAGTACGGCTTCTACGACACCTGCGTGTCCATGAAGTCCTCCTCCGTGCCCCTGATGATGGCGGCCTACCGGCTGTTTGCGTCTCAGTCCGACTACCCGCTCCACGTGGGCGTCACCGAGACCGGCACCGAGTACATGGGCACGGTCAAGTCCGCCATGGGCATCGGCGGTCTGCTCTGCCTGGGCATCGGCGACACGATCCGCGTCTCCCTGACCGCCGATCCCGTCAAGGAGGTCGAAGCGGGCAAGGCCATCCTGAAGGCCGCCGGTCTGCGGAAGGAGGGCGTCAACGTCGTCTCCTGTCCCACCTGCGGACGGACGCAGATCGACCTGATCGGCCTGGCAAACCGGGTCGAGGCAGCCCTGAAGGACTGCAAAAAGCCCATCACCGTGGCGGTCATGGGCTGCATCGTCAACGGCCCCGGCGAGGCCCGGGAGGCCGACGTCGGCATTGCCGGCGGCGACGGCTGCGGCGTCCTCTTCGTCAAGGGCGAGCTGAAGGAAAAGCTGCCCTACGACGAGCTTCTGCCCGCCCTGCTCCGATACGTAGACACGCTGTAAGGGCGGAAGGGGCGGGAAGTAAGAAGTAAGAATTAAGAATTAAGAATTAAGAATTAAGATATTCCGTAGGGGCGGTCACCGGCCGCCCTCCCATCGTAGGGGCGGTCATCGGCCGCCCTCCAAAAAACGTGTAAGAAGCAGTCCATGAAAGATACTATTTCCCTTGCGGAGCTCTTCTCCGATCTGTACGCGGGAGAAGAACTCGACGAAGCCTTAAAACAGAATACAGTGGAAAACGTCGAGCTCCGTGTCAAGGAACGGGAGATTACCGTTCGCCTGAAAAGCGAGGTCTATCTTCCCATCCCCTTGCTCTCCCGGATGGAACAATCCGTCAAGGAGCGCTGCGAGCTGAACGCCGTCTCCATCGAGCCGCGATATGAGCCCGGTCTGCTCGCTTCGATGGACTTTGCCGATCTGACCGGCCTGCTGTCGGGCTTCTATCCCGCCGCCCCGGCCATTCTGGCGGGCTGTCGCTGGGAGGTCGAGGCCGGCACGATTCACGCCCATCTGCGGGGAAACGGCCTTTCCGATCTGAAGCCCCATCTGCACCGGGCGGAGGCCTGGCTCAGTGAAAGCTTTAACGCTCCCGTGCGGATCGAGCTCCACGCGGGGAAGGAGCTGACTGCCGAGGAGCTCTTCGCCGAGACCAAACGGATCCGGGAGGAGGCCCGCGAACAGGCGCCCGCTCCCGTCGTCCGCAGGGAGGAGCCCCGTCCGGCAGGGAAGAGCGAGGATAAGCCCTCGGATCTGATCTTCGGCAAGCCCTTTTCCCAGGAGGTGCTTCCCATGCGGGAGCTCAACGTGGACATGTTCAAGGTCTGCGTGGAGGGCGAGGTCTTCTCCGTCAACCACAAGGAGCTCCCCAAGGCCAAGGCCGTGGTGGTCAGCTTCTATATGACGGACCACACGGGCTCCGTCTGCGTCAACCAGTACATGGACGAGGCCAAGGCCAAGCCCATCGTCGAGGCCATCCACGGCCCCAACCCCAAGAAGCACAAGCCCGGCTCCTATATCCGGGTCTTCGGCAAGGTGACCGTCAGCCGCTACGACGGCGAGCTGGTCATCCAGCCCTATTCCATCCGGGAGCTTCCGCGGCCCGAGCGGCGGGATACGGCCCCGGAAAAGCGGGTGGAGCTCCATCTGCACACGAAAATGTCCGCCATGGACGCCCTGACCGACACCGCCGAGGCCATCGCCCGGGCGGCGAAATGGGGCCATAAGGCCATCGCCATCACGGACCACGGCGTGACCCACTCCTTCACCGATGCCCTGGCGAACTCCAAGACCAAGGTCGCCGGGACCGACGAGCCCATCAAGCTGCTCTACGGCTGCGAGGGCTACTTCATCAACGATATTGACACGGAGGAAACGCCGGAATCCCTGCGTATGTTCCGGACCTGCGTTCTCGGAGAAGGGGACGCCCCGGTGGACGGGGAGTTCGTCGCCTTCGACGTGGAGGCCACGGGCCTCTCCCCGGAGCGGGACCGGCTCATCGAGATCGGCGCGGCCCGGATGCGGGGCGACCGGGTGCTGGAGAAGTTCAACACCTTCGTGGACCCCGAGCGCTCCCTGCCGGACAACATCGTGGAGCTCACGGGCATCACCGACGAGATGCTGGAGGGGGCTCCCTCGGAGCGGGAGGCCATCGAGGGCTTCCTTGCCTTCTGCGGGGAGCTGCCCCTGGTGGCCCACAATGCCAACTACGACCTGAGCATGATGAAGGCGGCCTGCCGCCGCCTGAAGCTGCGCTTTGAGCCCGTCTGCATCGACACCCTCGGCCTGGCCTACGATCTGCTGCCCCAGTTCACCAAGCGGAAGCTGGACGTGCTGGCGGAGTATTTCGAGCTCCCGGACTTCGCCCATCACCGGGCCACCGACGACGCGATCACCTGCGGCCTGCTCTATGACCGCTTCGCGAAAATGCTGCTGGAGCGGGGCGTGGACCGGCTCGCCGCCGTGAATCACGCGGCGGGGACTCTGAGCTTCGGCTCTCACCCGACGCCCAAGGACCAGCGCATCCACCATATTCTGCTCTTTGCCAAGAACTCCCTGGGCCTGCGGAACCTCTACCGGCTGATCTCCTACTCCAATCTCTACTACTTCCACACCCGCCGGGGCGGCAACGGCGCGCCGGTCATTCCGAAGTCGGAGCTGCTTCGCTGGCGGGAGGGCCTGATCATCGGCTCTGCCTGCGAGGCGGGGGAGCTCTTCACCGCCATCGTGGCCCGGAGGCCCCGGGAGGAGCTGGAACGGATCGCGTCCTTCTACGACTTCCTGGAGGTCCAGCCCCTGGCAAACAATCGCTTCCTGCTGGGGACCGGCCAGGCCTCCTCCGAGGAGGAGCTGCGGGACTTCAACCGGACCGTGATCTCCCTGGGCGAGCGTCTGAACAAGCCCGTCTGCGCCACCGGCGACGTCCACTTCCTGGACCCGGAGGACGAGGTTTTTCGCCGGATCCTCCTGGCCTCCAAGGGCTTCGACGACTGCGACCGGCCCAACCCGCTCTACTTCC
>CAMVKI010000128.1 GCA_947168005.1 uncultured Clostridia bacterium | reverse complement strand
GCTGTTGACGTGGATGCAGTGGCCCAAAATCGTCTTGGGGCCGAGGATGCCGTGATCCTGCAACCGCTGCACGGGGCGGCGGCCGTAGTTCTGCAGGCTGTCGTACACGTCGTTCATGCCCTCGGAGACGTGGATGTGGTAGCCGGTGCGGCCGTTGTTGGCGGCAGCCATGCGGTCGAAGGTCTGATCGGAGATGGTAAACAGGGCGTGGCCGCCGAACATGGCCGCCAGCATGGGGTTCTTCTCCTTTTCGCATTCGCTGATAAAGTCGGCGTTCTCCCGGACGGCCTGAAGGGCCTTCTCCTCCCCGTCCCGGTCCGAGACCTCGTAGCAGAGGCAGGCCCGGAGGCCGAATTTCTTCGCGGACTCGGCGATGGCGTGGAGGCTGCCGGGGATCTCGCCGAAGGAGGCGTGGTGGTCGAAGATCGTGGTGACGCCCTGCTTGATGCAGTCGATCATCAGGGCGTCGGCGGAGGCCCTGGTCCCGGCCAGGCTCAGCTTCCGGTCGATGGCCCACCAGGTCCCGTCCAGGACCTCGTAGAAGTTGGTGGGGTTGTTGCCCTTGATGGACAGGCCCCGGGCCAGGGCGGAGTAGATGTGGGTGTGGGCGTTGATGAGGGCGGGCATAATGACGCCGCCCCGGGCGTCGAGGAACTCCGCCTGGGGGTACTTGGCGCGGAGCGCGGCGGTGGTCCCCAGGTCCAGGATGGTCCTGCCCTCAATGGCTACGCCGCCGTCCCTGACGTAAGCCCGGGACGGGTCCCGTGTGATGAGTCTGCCGTTTGCGAGAAGGTACATGGATCGCTCCTCCTTTCAAAAAACAAAGGCCGGAAACGCAGGGCACACCCTTCATTTCCAGCCCGTGCGCGAAGCACTCCGTTGCAGCCGTATTTCTATTCATTATTATACTGAAAAGCAGCCCGGTTTTCAACGGCTTTTCCTCCGCTGAAACGCACAAAAAAGCGCTTTTGATTTTGTATGTTTTGCCGAAAGCACGCTTCGTTCAGCTTCGCTCCCCCTGGAAGAGGCTCCAGCGGTGGGAACGGACGGCGTAGCGGACCCGCATCAGCTCCTCCCGCTCTCCGATCCTGCCCCGGCAGGTGTACTCGTAGGCCTCCACGGTGACGTATTTGATCTCCCGGCAGGCCAGGACCTCCAGGACCTGGACCCGGCGGACGCAGCGGTCCCGGTCCTCGAAGCGGAAGCGCAGGGGCAGCAGGCTCCCGTCGGCATTGCAGACCGAGATCATATCCACGTTGGTGCTGAATTCCACGCCTCTCACCTCCCGGGTCTTCGTTTTTCCCGCGTTTTGATTATAGCAAACATTTGTTCTATTGTCAAGAAAAACCTTTCGTTCTCTCCCGCTTTTTGAATTGTCAACCAAATTTCTGAAAAATAGGTTGACAATTCAGGGTTTCCGATGTACGATACGGGACAGAAAGAGGTGATTCCATGAAACGCACAAAACTCCAACGGCTGAGCGTCTGCGCGGTCTTCGCGGCGGTGCTCTGTGTCCTCTCCCCCCTCGTGATCCCCATGGGGCCGGTGCCCTTCGCCCTGCAGATCTTTGCGGTCATGCTCTGCGCGGTGAGCCTTCCCTGGACCGAGGCCCAGGTCTCGGTGCTGGTCTATCTTCTGCTGGGGCTGTTTCTGCCGCTCTTCTCCGGCGGGAACACGGGGCTCACCGCCCTCTTTGGCCCCACGGGAGGCTACATCTGGTCCTATCTGCTGATGGTCCCGGTGATCCGGCTCTTCCGGGCGATCCCGGTCAAGCGGCGCTGGGCGGAGTACGCCCTGGCCTTTGCCGGCTGTCTGCCCGCCATCGCCCTCTGCTACGCCTGCGGCACGGCCCAGTTCTCCCTGCTGACGGGCCGGAGCTTCGGGGAGGCCCTGGGGGTCTGCGTGGTCCCCTTCGTCGGCTTCGACCTGCTGAAGGCAGCTGCCGCCTCCTTCCTGGGCGTGACCCTGGCGCGGGTGCTCCAGCGCAATCGGGGCATGTAAAGATGCTGCGCAGGGCGGCCTGGGGTCAGGCCGCCCTGCGTATCCGCGCGCCAAAACCGAATCGGTTAGCGCCGTTTTGTTGTTGACACAGACACTGCGGGGCGGTAAAATAGGAGCAGAAAGCGAAACGAGGTGCGCCCATGAAAACCTTACTGCACGTCTGCTGCGCCCCCTGCGCCAATCAGTGCATCGACCTGCTGCGGAGCGAGGGCCAGGAGCTCACGGCCTACTGGTACAACCCGAACATTCACCCCTTCACCGAGTACCGGGCCCGGCGGAACTGCCTGCGGGACTACGCGGGGACCATCGCCCTGCCCCTGGTCGAGCGGGACGACTACGGCCTGCGGCCCTTCGTCCGGGCCGTGGCGGAGGACATCGAGGGCCGCTGCGTGAAATGCTACGAGATGCGGCTCTTCGCCGCGGCGGAGTACGCGGCCCAAAACGGCTACGACAGCTTCAGCTCCAGCCTTTTCATCTCCCCCTATCAGAACCACGAGCTGCTGAAGGAGCTCGGGGAGCGGGCCGCCGACGAGTTCCACGTCCGCTTCCAGTACCGGGACTTCCGGCCTCTGTTCCGGGCCGGGCAGGAGCGGGCCCGGGAGCTGGGGTTCTATATTCAAAAATACTGCGGCTGCGTTTTTTCGGAGCAGGAGCGGTATTTGAAGCCCTCGAAAATTATCCGATAGAAGCGGGCGCTCAGTGAGCGCCCCTACGGCGTTTATCACACAAAAGGAGCGGGAACGATGCCTTTTCAAATCCTGCGCGGTGACATCACCGAATTACACGTGGACGCCATTGTCAACGCCGCCAATTCCTCCCTGCTGGGAGGCGGGGGCGTGGACGGGGCCATCCACTGGGCCGCGGGGCCGGAGCTGCGGGAATACTGCGCCGGACTGGGCGGCTGCCGGACCGGCGAGGCCAAGCTGAGCCCCGGCTTCCGGCTGCCCGCGAAGTGGATCATCCACACCGTGGGTCCCGTCTGGTACGGCGGGGACCGGGACGAGGAGGCCCTGCTGGCCGCCTGCTACCGGAACTCCCTGGCCCTGGCCCTGGAGCAGGACTGCGCCTCCGTGGCCTTCCCTCTGATCTCCGCCGGAGCTTACGGCTACCCAAAGGATCAGGCCCTGGCCGTGGCCGTCCGGGAGATCCGGGACTTTTTGCGGGAGCACGAAATGGCGGTCACGCTGGTCGTCTTCCAACGATCCGATTTCCGGCCCCCGGAGGCGCTGCTGGCCGGGCTCCGCTCCTGGCTGGACCGCCGCTTTTACGAGCCCGTCCTTGCCGGGGCCGACATGGCCGCCCCGGCCAACGCTGCTGCGCCTTTTCTTGCCGCCGCCAAAGCGCCGGAGCCGCCGCGGAAGCAAAAAACCGGGCTCTTTTCCCGGCCGCGGCGGAAGAAGGCCTCCAAAAAAGAGACCCTTGACGCTGAGCTCGCGCCGGAGGAAAGCAGTTCCGAAATCGGGCATAGGAGCGATGAGGGCATCGCTCCCTACGGAGCGCATCGGCCCCGGAGCGATGAGGGCATCGCTCCCTGCGGTTCCGGGCGGCCCCGGAGCGATGAGGGCATCGCTCCCTACGGGGCGTGGCCGCGGAATGAGGAACGGCCCGCGCCGGGCGGAGCTGTGCGGCCCGCGGAGCTGGACGAGCGGCTGCGCTGTCTGGACGAGAGCTTCTCCGAGATGCTGCTGCGGAAGATCGACGAGAAGGGCATCACCGACGCCGCCTGCTACAAGCGGGCCAACGTGGATCGGAAGCTCTTCTCCAAGATCCGCTCCGACCCCCATTACCGGCCCTCCAAGCCCACGGCCATCGCCTTTGCCGTGGCCCTGGAGCTCCCCCTCCCCGAGGCCCGGGAGCTGCTGATGAAGGCGGGCTTCGCCCTCTCCCCCAGCAGCAAGTTCGACGTCATCATCGAATACTTCCTCGCCAACGGCAAGTACGACATCTTTGAAATCAACGAGGCCCTCTTCGCCTTCGACCAGGCCCTGCTGGGAGCGTAAAAATTTTTTTCACTGTTTTTTCATTTTTTGTCAACCTTTTTCCGTTTTTTCAGTCTATAGGACGGGAATGCAAAAAAGAGGAAAAGGAATGCGAAATACGGCAATGAAAAAAACCGCAGGCAACGACGCGCCCGTCCTCGACCGGGCGCTGGTGGAAAAGGCCCGCACGGGAGATCGGGACGCCTTCTCCGAGCTCTACGCCCTGACCAGCCCCCAGCTTTACCGCACCATTCACGCCATGGTTCGGGACGACGACCTGGCCTGGGACATCCAGCAGGATACTTATCTCCGGGCGTGGACCAGTCTGGAAAAGCTGCGGGACCCGGAGGCCCTGATGCCCTGGCTGCGGCGCATCGCCGTTAACGTCGCCGTCACGGAGCTGACCCGGCAAAAGGCGCTGCGCTTTTCGGACTTGCGGGGAGAGGACGGCCGGGAGCCCGAGCTGCCCGATCCCCGGCAGGAGCATCAGCCGGAGCTGGCCCTGGACCGGAAGGAAGTCTCCAGACAGGTGCGGAAGATCGTCAGCGGTCTCTCCCGGGAGCAGCAGCTCGTGGTCAGCCTGTTCTACTTTGAGGGTCTGTCCATCAAGGAGATTGCGGAGCTCCTTCAGGTCACCCCCGGCACCGTCAAGACTCAGCTCCACCGAGGCCGGAAGGGTGTGGAAAAGGAGGTCCTGGCCCTGAAGAAGCGGGGCGTCTCTCTCTGCGGCCTCGCTCCCCTGTCTTATCTCACCGCCCTGCTGCGGCGTCTGGAGCCGGAGCCCGCGCAAAGCCAAAGGACTTTGAAGCTCGTATTGGAGCAGGCCCCGGTCAGCGCCGCGACTATCACCGCCGTAACCGCAGGCCGCGCGCTGTTCCACTCCATCTGGACCAAGCTGCTGGCGGCGGCGCTGGCCGTTTCCCTCCTGGCGAGCGGAAAAATCGCCTACGACGCCGTCCGCCGGGCCTCCGACAGGCCGATGGGCGATTACCGGCCCCCGGCCTCGGAGACCGCCGCCCCGGAGGAGGAAAGCAGAGCCCCGGCGGTCCGCCGCCAGCCCCTGCCCGCCGACCCCGCGGGACCGGATTCGGAGCTGAAGGGTCCGCTCCGCCGCATAGCGCTCTCGGACCCCGGCAGGCAGACGCCTCCGGAGCCCTCCGAGGCGCCCCCGGAGCCCTCCGAGACGCCCCCGGAGCCCTCCGAGGCGCCCCCGCCGGAGCCCTCCGTCCAGCCCCCGAACACGCCGACGCCCGATAACCCGCGGCCGGAGGACCCGAACCCGGCTCCCCTGCCCTCAGAGCCGCCCGCTCCCTCCGAGTCCGAGGCCCCGGCGCCTGTGGAGCCCTCCGCCTCCGAAGAGACGCCCAGCGAAACCGAAGCGCCGGTCCCGCTCATCGACAGCGGGAGCTGGGGTGAGAATCTGACCTGGACCTTAGACGAAAACGGTCTGCTGACGATCTCCGGCTCCGGGGCGATGTCCCCGTCTCTGTTCCAGGATGACAGTGAATTTCACAGGCATCAGGATGAGATCGTCAGTGTTTCTCTCCCCGAGGGCCTGACCTCGATCGGCGATTATGCCTTTACGAAGTGCTGGAACCTGACCTCTGTGACCATTCCGGAGGGTGTTTCCTCCATCGGCAAATCTGCCTTTGAAGAATGCAGCAACCTGAATTCCGCTGTGATTCCCGACAGTGTGGTATCCATTGGCAATGGCGCCTTTCAGCTCTGCACCGGTCTGACCACTCTCTCTCTTCCCAAAAACCTGACTGAGATCGGAGACTTTGCCTTTTCACACAGCAGTCTGCGTTCCGCCGTCCTGCCGGACAGCCTTGATTCCCTCGGGGCCTACGCCTTTTACCAAAGCGGCCTGCACACCGTCACGCTGCCCAACCATGACACGCGCATCGGAGACGCGGCCTTTACCGACTGCCCCAATCTGAGCTCCATCCTCGTGGACCCGGCAAATCCGTATTTCTATTGCGACGAAGCCGGAGTATTGTTCTCCCGGAGCAGGGCCGAGCTACTGTTTTGTCCGCTCTCCTTCGCGGGAAGCTATACAATCCCGGCGGACGTGCGCACCGTTCGCGGTCACGCCTTTTACGGCTGCACAGGGCTGCGCGCCGTGACGATCCCGGAAAGCGTCCGCGTCCTTGAAAGCCACGCGTTTTGCGGCTGTACGGGACTGACTGAGCTCTCGATGGCGGAGGGCTTGAACAGCATCGGCAATATCTGTTTTTTCGGCTGCACCGGGCTGCGCACGGTGACGATCCCGGACAGCGTGAGCGAAATCGGACGGCAGGCCTTTCAGGACTGTGACGCGCTAACTTCGATTACGATCCCGGAAAGCGTTGTCTCGATCGGAGACCGCGCCTTCGCGTATTGTAATCAGCTGACGATCTGCGCGGCCCCCGACTCCTATGCGGAGCAGTATGCCCGCGCCAACGGCATCCCCTTTGAGAATATCGCTCAGCCGGACTGAAAGAGGCCCGGGAAGAAATAAATCTTCGGATTTCATTCTTCCCGGGCTTTTTCTGTTTCGCTCTGTCAACCTTTTTCCCTGTTTTTCAGTCTATGGGGCAGCTCCGCGAATTGTGCGGAGAAGAGAGGGGCCGGGGAAAGCGCCGACTTCGGCGGCGCCGGTCGGCTTCGACGCCGCGGCAGGGACCGAAAAAGCTTCGGGCGGTCGCCGCGAAGGCCGCGGCGGAGCAGCCAAGCGCCGGCGCCGTCTCTCCGGCTTTCCTCTCTTCATGCCGAGCTCCGGCGGAGCCCCGGAGCCCTTGCGGGCACGGACAACAAGAAAGGAATGGATCTTATGAAAAGGCAGCTAATCGCCCTGCTTCTCGCCGCCGCTCTCCTCTGCGGCGGGTTTTCCGCGGCGCGGGCCGCACAGGAGCTTCCCTTTGACGACGTGAGACCGGGAAAATGGTACTACGAGGCGGTCCGATGGGCTTACACAAACGGAATCACCTCCGGCACCTCCGAGACGAGCTTCTCTCCGCACCGGGAGCTGAGCTACGGGCAGACCTCCATGTTCCTGTACCGCTACGCCTACAGCCCAAAGCCCCGTTTCCGCTACGCGGACGCCTTCTCGGCCTTTGTAGGCCGCTATTACTACGACAGCGTCAACTGGGCCTGCGATTTTGGAATTCTCCCGCCGAAGGCGCTGACGGACGGAAACAGCCCCAGCGACAAGCTGACCCGCAGTCAGTTCGTCATGCTCCTGTATCGCTACGCCGGAGGCTGGGAGCATCGCTCCGTGGAGACAAGGGCGGATCATCTCGGCGTCTATGAAGACGTACCGGCGGAGGAAGCCCAGCGCCGGGCCTGGAACTGGGCGGTGGAGATCGGAATGATCAGCGGCACCTCCGAAACCACCCTTTCGCCGGAAAAGCGCCTGACCCGGGCGGAATTCGTGA
>CAMVKI010000127.1 GCA_947168005.1 uncultured Clostridia bacterium | reverse complement strand
TGCAAGAGCTGGGCCTGAGCGACACCCCAATCACCGCCCTGCCGGAGTCCCTCGGCCAGCTCGCGAGCCTGCAAGAGCTGGGCCTGAGCGACACCCCAATCACCGCCCTGCCGGAGTCCCTCGGACAGCTCAAAAGCCTGCGAGCGCTGTACCTGAGCGACACCCAAATCACCGCCCTGCCGGAGTCCCTCGGACAGCTCACGAGCCTGAAAGAGCTGTACCTGAGCCGCACCCAAATCACCGCCCTGCCAGCGTGGATCGGCGCGCTTCCGGCCCTGCAAAAGCTCGACCTGGCCGGTCTGACGCTGCCCGCCCTTCCCCGCTCCCTGGCACTGCGGGGGCTGCCGTTTGTTGATGATGATAAGAATTTCATATTTATTCGCGATAGAGAGGTGAATCTCCACAACGTCACCCTGACGGAGCAGGAGCTCAGCGTCTTCCTGGAGACCCCGGAGCTGATCTCCAGCCTCTACAAGGACCAGGTTCAGGTGCCCGAGTGCCGGGTCATCTTCCTCGGCGACGGGGACTCCGGCAAGACCTACACCATCCGCCGCATCCAAAACGGGGGAAAAAAGGAGTCGGAGGAAAATCCCTATCCCACGAAAGAGACCCCCGGCGTGGAGATCGCGGACTGGCATGTGATCCGGGATGGAGGCGACCTGGACCTCCACTTCTGGGACTTCGGCGGCCAGGAGATCCTGCACTCCATGCACCGCTGCTTCCTGACGGATCAGACCTGCTACGTGGTCACGGTCAAGAGCCGGGAGACCAAGGGCACCAACCGCGCCCGCTATTGGCTGCGGAATATCAGGGCCTTTGCCCCCAATTCTCCGATCCTGCTCTACGTCAACTGCTGGGAAAACGACAACGGCAGGCGCTGTATCGACGAGCCGCAGCTTCTCGACGACTTCAAGGACCTGAATATCGTCAACGTGGTCTACGTCTCTGCCAAGGAGGCCGAAGATACCGATTTCAGTGAAAAGCTGATGAAGCCCTTGATTGATATGGCCGCCGCGTCGGAGGGCTGCAGACGGACTGTCAACAGGCGGTGGGTCGAGGTGCGAAACGCCATCGCAAGGGAGAGCCGACCCGTGGACGGCAAGGGCCGCCACTACCTTACCCGAGAGCGCTATCACGAGATCTGTCAGGAAGCCGGCGTGGAGGACGAAAATGCCCCGGCCCTGCTGACCTACTTCAATGCCCTGGGGGTCTGCTTCAGCTACCACCGGGACGAAGAGGACAACGAGCTGAACAATTACAAGCTCCTCAACCCCGTCTGGCTGACCAACGCGGTCTATGCCATCATCGAGGAGGGCATGGCTCACGCCCAGGAGGGACGAATCTCCCTGGCCTCCATTCAACAGATGCTGGGGCATCAGGAGCCGGACAGTCTCATCGTCCGCGACGCCGCGGGCCGGGAGATTGTCAAGTCCTACCGGCGGACCATGCCGGGGCTCGTCTATCAGAAGCGGGAATGTCAGTACGTCATCGACGTGGCGGCGGCCCGGAACCTCTGTTACCGGGAGGCCGACGGAACTCTCTTCTTCCCCGCCCTCTGCACCAACAATACCCCGGCGGAGGCCCTGGAAAACCCGGAGGACTATCCGCAGCACATCGAGTATCTGCTGCAGTACGAGTATCTGCCAGACAGCGTAGTCCACCAGCTCATCATCCGCTGCCGGAAGGCGGATCTGACCGTCAACCACTGCTGGCTCCGGGGCATGATTCTGGGCAGCATGGACGCCCACAAGGCCATTGTCCGCATGGACGGGGACGAGGGCCTGCGGATCGAGGTCTGGTCCAAGCCGGACCGCCCCGCCTACGAGCTATTTGAGCTCCTGCGCCGGGAGATTTTGCAAGTCAACAAGAGTCTGAATCTCAACGCCAGAGAATTGATCGTCGATGGTCGGAGCCAGCTCCCGGTGGAGGACCTGCTCCCAGCCGCCCGGGATAAGGCTTACGTTTATTGCGGCGGAAAAAAGATCCTGGCCGAGAAGCTCCTGGGGCAATTCTATGAAAACTGGACGATCCAATTCATGCGCGTGGAGGAGAACGGCGTTATCACCGTTCCGATCCTGCCCAGGACCTTCCATGCGCGCAGCAAGGACAACCAAAACCTGCGAAAAGCCCTGTATAAAGCCTATAACGGGTACTGTCCCTACTGCGGAAAGCCAATCCCCGAGATGCAGGATATGCAGGTGGACCACATCCTGCCGCAGGAATATGTGGAGCTGCCGGAGCTCTCGGAATACGTCAGCTATTTGGATCAGCGGGGCTTTGACGTCAAAAAACCCGATTACGTGGAAAACTATTTCCCCTCTCACAGGGACTGCAATGGGAAAAAGAGCAATCATGTAGACCCTTATGCTCTGCTCTTCTGGCATCAATTTGCCGCCAGCCGGGCTCCGACGGTCCTGCGCTTGATCGAAACATACAAAAAAGCGAACAAAGAATAAAATCAGGCGCGCTGCAATCCTTTCGATTTGCAGCGCGCCTTTATTGGCCGCTCAGTACTGCGCGGCGGGACCGACGGAGTTCCGGATTCGTTCTTCCTCCTGCGGGGCTCCGCTTTGCCGGGCCTGGTTTTGCAGGTTGTTCCCGTCTCCCAGCTGGGCCTCGTTCTGGGGAGGCCGGTTTCCGGGTTGGGCCGCGGGGTTTTGGGCGTTCGCCGTGCGGGCAATCTGCTCCAGCGCGCGGCGCTCGTTGGAGGCCAGGAATTCCTTCTCCTCCCGGCTGAAGGTCTGGCGCTCCTCCGCAAAACGGGAAATCTCCTCGGCGGCCTCGATCCGGGCCTTTACGTAGGGATCGTCCTCCAGGCGCATATTCTTTTCCGCCAGCTCGGCCCGTTTTTCCCGGGCGTATTTGTCTGCGGCGGCCTTGACCGTCAGCAGACTCTGCTTCATCTTCTCGATGTCGAAGCGGGTCACATACTGCTCCACCTGGGCCTTGGGAGACTCGTCCCCGTTTTGGAGCCGCTCGCGCATGGTTTGCATCCGCTTCCAGAGCTTCTCCTGCTGGGTCTCATAGGCCTTCAGGGCTCTGTCGATGTCGTTATAGTTTTCAGAGGAGCTGCCGCGCCAGAAGCTGGTGCGGTCGGCCAGCAGCTTGCGATACTGCCTGGCCTTCAGCTCCTGGCCGTAGACGCCCGCCTCGGTGGCGCGGTTCTCGGAGCCGATCACGCTGGGGATCATGTCGTTCTCGTTGACCGCCTTGGCGGAGGCGGCGATCCGCGGCAGGACGCGCTTAATCTCCCGGAAATGGTTGTTGGCCTCCTTCGACGCCAGCGTCTTCAGATCCGCGGCGGCAAACTCCGCAGTCTTCAGCTCCCGGATATAGGGATACCGGATGTCCTTCTTGGCGGGGTCCAGCATTTCGCGGCTCTTTTCGATGGCCTTTCTCAGGACGAAGAGGCGCTTGCAGGCCGCGTCGATGGCCTTGTCGTCAACCAGGCCCCGCAGGGAGAAGGCCAGCTCCGCCCCGCTCAGCTTCATGATCTGATCGGCGGTTTTCTTGCTGATTGCGCCCATGGTGGCGGGCGTGGGCATGCGGCGCGTCTTTTGCGTCTGGGGCACGATCAGGCCGAAGGAGCTGTCGTTGTCGATGCCCTGAACGCCGTAAAAGCCATTCTCCATATTCACTCCGTAGAACAGATTATAGCCGTGGCGGTCGATGTTGCCGCAGATATAGTCCAGAACCTGGAGATCCGCAATGGACTCCAGCGCCCGGCCGTTGCTGTGCTTGAGCCCGTCAAAGTCCAGAAGATTGCCCTTTCTGCCGGGATGGGCCGGGTCCTCGCCCTCGGCCATCGCCATAAAGGTCCCGTCTACAAGCTTGCCGTCCGGTCCCTTCAGCTTCATGGGTCTGGCATAGCAGACCACGTTTCCGATCCCCAGCAGCTCCGCCACGGTGCTCATGCCGGCATTCTTGCGGTCGATGCGGGTCCCCTCGGTCATTTTGACCTCACTTGCCTTGATGCTGACGTCGAAGACGATCCGCTCCATCCCGCTGCCCAGGGCCTTCAGTGCGTCCTTGCCGAGGGCGTTTTTGATCTGCTCCGGCGTCCGGCCCCGGACCTTTGCGATTTCGCTGAGAATCCGGTCTGCGGACATGCTCATGCTCTCGGCCTTCGCGCCGGACTTTCTGCAGTTCAGCAGAAAATTCAGAACCATCGCGGGATTGTCCTTTACCGGGTGCAGATCGTCCGGGTTCTGGGCGTAGTAGGCCCGGTAGGCCTCCATAAAGCCGTTGAGCAGGGCCTTTCCGTCCGGTCCCGTCTTCTGCGCGGCGGCGGCGATGATCCTGTTGATGTCTCCCAGGGGGTCAAAGACCTGGGCCTTGGTGAACATGCCGGGCATCGGCTTGCCGTCGGGCCCGATGATGGTCATGGGAAAGCGGCTGGACTGGGCGCCGCCGACGGACTGGATCTGCGCGCTGCCCTGATCCATCACCGGAATGCGGGATTCCTCGAGAATCGTGGGCAGGGACTTCATCTCCCTCTCGTTCCTCGGGTTGTAGCGGCGGAGGGCGGCGGTATCCGCGGCCATGAGCGCCTGAAGCGCCAGGACCTTCTCCCGGAGCTGCAGCTCGGCGGGGTCCTTTGTCTCCCGCGTACTATACAGATAGACCTCGGCCAATCCGCCCGCGTCTCGGTAGCGCTTGGCAAGCGTCTCCATTCGCTCTTGGTTGAGCAGCTTCCAGCCCTTCTCATCCGGCTCCATCAGCGCTTTCATTTCCCGATTCAGCGCTTCCATGGCCTCCAGATACTTCTGATAATCCGGTGAAACGGACCGGCTCTGCTTGATTACGCCGTACAGCTCCTCAAATTGACTCGGCATCAGGATCCCTCCTCTGTTTTTCTGTTTTCAGTATAGCATATCCCGCGTACAAAATCATTACAAATTCGCGGACCTCCGCGTGGTTTTTTACGGCGACGAAAAAAGCAGCGCGCGGACCCGCACACTGCTTAATTCATTCTCGTGATAGGACGTATCGTTATCAGATCGCCCGCTCAACTTTGTTGGAGCGGAGACATCTCGTACAAACGTATACATGACGGGGAGAACCGTCCACGATCGCCTTGACGCGCTTGACATTGGGCTTCCACATTCTGTTGGAACGTCTGTGGGAGTGGGAGACCTTGATACCGAAGGTAACGCCCTTGCCGCAAATATCGCACTTAGCCATCAGCTGCACCTCCAATCCATCGTTGAGATTCCGTATTATCGCATACGTTCTGCGCATCGGGCTATATGATAGCAGATTCGTCCCGAAAATGCAAGAGGAAATTACATTTTTTTCAAAAATTTTTTTAGCAAGCCGAAATTGACACAATTCGACACCCCTGCATAGAATGGAAAGCGCGGAAGCCCCGCGCAAGGAGGGAATCGAATGGCAAGCTTCACCAACCAGGCGACCCTGCGCTACAACGGCCTCAGCGTCGCCTCCAACGTCGTGACGGGGCAGATGGTCTCACCCCTGTCCGTGACGAAAACCCCCGTGGAGGACGTCTACGCCCCCGGAGACACGATCTCCTACGTGATCTCCCTGGTCAACGACGGCAGCGCCACCTATGAGGGCCTGACCCTCAGCGACGACCTGGGCGGCTATGAGGCCGGGGGCGGCACGGCCTGGCCCCTGACCTATGTGGCGGACTCGGTCCGCTATTTCATCAACGGCGTGCTTCAGCCCGCCCCCGCCGTGACCCCCGGCGCGCCCCTGGTCATTACCGGTATCTCCGTCCCCGCCGGCGGGGACGCCATGCTGGTCTATAAGACGGAGCTCACCGCCGCAGCCCCCCTGGCCGCCGGGAGCACCGTGGTCAACACCGCGGCCCTGAGCGGCCCGGGTCTGGCCGCCCCCATCGAGGCCCAGGCCTCCGTCGCCGTCCGGACCGGGCCGGAGCTCTCCATCGTCAAGAGCCTCTTCCCGGCCACCGTGGCCCCGAACGGCCAGCTCAGCTATACCTTCACCATCCAGAACAGCGGCAACGAGGCTGCCGGAACCGAGGCGCAGATCACGGTCTCGGACCTCTTTGACCCGATCCTGAAGAACATCAGCGTCTCCCTGGACGGCCAGCCCATGGCAAAGGCCGCGGGCTACAGCTACAGCGAGACCACCGGCCAGTTCGACACCGCGGCGGGCCAGATCACCGTCCCCGCGGCCAGCTACGCCCAGAGCGCTTCCACCGGGGACTGGACCGTCATCCCCGGCGAAGCGGTTTTGACCGTAACAGGAACCGTGTAAAACAGTACGAACCCAAACAAAAAATGGGTCGCGGGCAAAATCCCGCGGCCCATTTTTGTTTGGGTGCGTTATGAGCTTGCGTTTTGCTTAGAACACGCCCTGCTCGTACATAGCGGTGGCAACCTTCTTGAAGCCGGCAATGTTGGCGCCGGCCACCAGGTCGTAGCCCAGGCCGTACTCTTCGGCAGCCTCGGCGGAGACGCGGTGGATGTTCTCCATCATGTGATGCAGCTGAGCGTCAACCTCGTCGGGCGTCCAGACCAGGCGCTCGGAGTTCTGAGCCATCTCGAGAGCGGAGACGCCCACGCCGCCGGCGTTGACAGCCTTGGAGGGAGCCACGATCATGCCTTCCTGATGACGCAGGAAGTCCAGAGCGTCATTGGTGGTGGGCATGTTGGCGACTTCGATGTAGTACTTGATGTGGTTGGCGGCGATCTTCTCCGCGCTGTCCATACGGACGTCGTTCTGCATGGCGGAAGGCATGATGATGTCAACCTTGCGGCCCCAGGGCTTCTCGCCGGGGAAGAACTCGCAGCCGAACTTGTCGGAGTAGTCCTGCACGCGGTTGCGGTTGGAAGCGCGCATCTCGAGCAGGTAGTTGACCTTTTCCTCGGTAGCGACGCCGTCGGGATCGTAGATGTAGCCGTCGGGGCCGGACAGAGTCACGACCTTGGCGCCGAGCTGCATGGCCTTCTTGCAGATGCCCCAGGTAACATTGCCGAAGCCGGAGCAGGCAATGGTCTTGCCCTTGATGTCGTCATGCTCGTGCTTCAGGACTTCGTTCAGGTAGTAGACAGCGCCGTAGCCGGTGGCCTCGGGACGGATGACAGAGCCGCCGTAGCTCTGGCCCTTGCCGGTGAGAACGCCGTTCTCCCACACGCCCTTCAGGCGGCGGTACTGGCCGTAGAGGTAGCCGATCTCGCGGCCGCCCACGCCCATGTCGCCGGCGGGAACGTCGACGTCGGGACCGATGAAGCGGTACAGAGCAGTCATAAAGCTCTGGCAGAAGCGCATGATCTCCGCATCGGACTTGCCGGTGGGATCGAAGTCAGCGCCGCCCTTGCCGCCGCCGATGGGCAGACCGGTCAGAGCGTTCTTGAAGATCTGCTCAAAGCCGAGGAACTTGATAATGCTGGGGTTGACGTTCTTCTGGAAGCGCAGGCCGCCCTTGTAGGGGCCGATGGCGCCGTTGAACTGG
>CAMVKI010000126.1 GCA_947168005.1 uncultured Clostridia bacterium | reverse complement strand
ACCTGATGGCCATGCGGGAGGCGCGGCACAACGTCTCCACCATGCAGATCACCTACGCGGCCCGGAACTCCGACTTTGACGGCTACGCCATCCACGAGGGCGACTATCTGGGCCTCTACGGCTCGGCCCTCTTCGGCACCAGCCGGGATGTGAACAGCCTGCTGAAGGAAATGGCAGAAAAGATCGCCAGCGAGGGCAAGGAGATCATCACGATCTTCTACGGCGAGAACATCGACGAGAAGACCGCCGAGAAGGCCCTGAAGATCTTTGAGAAGGTCTGCCCCGACGCCGAGATCAGCCTCATCAACGGCGGCCAGCCGGTGTACTATTATTTGATTTCGGCGGAATAAAAATGTTGAAAGCAGATAAGCGGCAAAAAAGCGGCTCTTAACGAGCCGCTTTTTTGCCGCTTATCTGCTGTTAAGGCTCCAGCCCCGTCGCTTCCTTCATTTTTTCCACCGCGGAGACCAGTTTTTCGTAGAGGGCGTCGGATACCTTGTCGTAGTAGCCGTTCTTGTAGAAGCTGATGGCGTCGAGGGTGTCCAGGACCTCGTAGTCCCGGGTCCCCAGCTCGTCGTTGGGAGCCGCGGAGTAGGTGGGGGCGTAGTGCAGCTCCGTGATCCGGGTGCCCTCCTCGTCCTTGCAGACCGTGACGGAGAGCACGCAGCCGTTCCGGGCCGTGGAGGTGTCCGCCGTGGAGATGAAATCGCCCAGACTGTAGGCGATAAAATTGCCGCCGTAGGGCGTGACGTTCCGGCTTTTCAGCTCCATGGCGCTCACGTAGTGGGAGTGGGAGCCGACAATCAGATGGACCCCGTTCTCAAAGAGGAGCTTCGCAATCTCCTTCTGGGAGTCCGCGATGTTCTTGTCATACTCGCTGCCCCAGTGGACCATGGCGACGATCAGATCCGGCTCCCGGAGCTTCGCCTCCATGACCGCGTCGGCAATGGCGCTCCGGGCGATCTTCGTGTAGGTGGTGTCGTAGTCCGTGTAGAGCAGATTGACACAGTACTCGGTGCCCTCCGGGAGCCGCAGACTGTTCATGCCCTTGGTAAAGGCCAGGAAGGCGATCCGCATCCCGTTGACCTCCCGGATCAGCACCCCGTTCTGCATCCGGTCCTCCTCGGAGGTCCAGGTGCCCAGGGCGTCCATGCCCGCGGCCTGGATTGCCGCCTTCGTCTCGGCCAGGCCCGTGAGGCCGTTCTGGATGCTGTAGGAGTTGGCGGTCTGGAGCACGTCGAAGCCCGCGGCGTAGAGATCCCGGAGCAGGGCCGGGGGATAGACCCCGTCGGAGACGGCGCCGGCGCTGACGTTGCCCTCCAGATTTCCAACGGTCAGGTCGGCGGAAGCAAGCCGGGGAATGATCCTCCGGAGCAGGGGCGTGAAATCGTAGTCGTTTCCGTTCCGGAAGCGGTTCATCATGGCCTCGTCCAGGCTGATGTCGCCCACAAAGTTCATGGTCACCACGGAGCTGCCCGGCGCGTAGGTGGAGCTGGGCGTCGGCTCCTCCCGCGGTCTGCTGAGGCGGATGACGAAGACGATTCCGGCCGCGAGCAGCAGCAGGGCGAGAATGGGAAGAATCCGCCGCAGCCGCCGTTTGCGCCGCCGGGCCTTGCCCAGCCGCCGGTCCTGCCGGAGCTGTTCCTCCAGATCGTTGATAGGATAATCAGGCATAGAAAGCCTCCGAATCTTAGAATGCGTGCCTATTTTACACGGGAAGCCGCCACTTGTCAAGAAAAATTGAAAAAGCTGAATTCCCTTCTTGCATTAAGGAGGGAATTCTGCTATAATATAGTGAATTTCTATGAGTAGGAGTATGCCTGTGTACCTGAAATCCCTTGACCTGCAGGGCTTCAAGAGCTTCCCGGACAAAATCCGGCTGCAATTCGACGGCGATATTACCGCCATCGTGGGTCCCAACGGCTCCGGAAAATCGAATATCTCCGACGCCATCCGCTGGGTCATGGGCGAGCAGAGCTCCAAGTCTCTGCGGGGCGTCAAGATGGAGGACGTGATCTTCGGCGGCACGCTGAAGCGTCCCCAGCTGGGCTTCGCCGAGGCCAGCCTGAGCTTCGACAACTCCGACCGCTACTTTGCCATCGACAGCGACGAGGTCATGGTCACCCGCCGCTATTACCGCTCCGGCGAGAACGAATTCTATATCAACAAGCAGAGCGTCCGCCTGCGGGACGTCAACGAGCTCTTTATGGACACCGGTCTGGGCCGGGAGGGCTATTCCAACATCTCCCAGGGCCGGATCGACGAGATTCTGTCCGTCAAGAGCACGGACCGCCGGGAGGTCTTCGAGGAGGCGGCGGGCATCTCCAAGTACCGCCACCGCAAGGAGGAGACCGAGCGCCGTCTGGAGCGCACCGAGGACAATCTGCTGCGCATCAACGACAAGATCTCCGAGCTGGAGCTCCAGGTGGGGCCCCTGCGGGAGCAGTCCGAGAAGGCGAAAAAATACCTGGCCCTCCAGGACGAGCTCAAGGGCCAGGAGGTGGCCGTCTGGCTCCGCAGCCTGGAGACCCTGGCCGCCGCCGCCCGGAAGGCCGAGGAGGACAGCGCCTCCGCCGCCTTCATCCTGGAGCAGGAGCATGAAAATCTGGAAGCCCTCTACAAGCGCTCTGAGGCGCTGAACGAGGCGCTTCGCAGCCAGGACGCGGAGATCGAGACCCGCCGGGAGGCCATCTCCGAGGCCGAGGCCGAGGCCCAGCGCCTGGCCGCCCGCCGGGACGTGCTGGAGGGGGAGAAGCGCAACGCTGCCGAGAACCTCTCCCGCCTGCGGCAGGAGCTAAGCGACGAGGACGGACGCCGGGAGGCGCTGCGGAAGCAGATCGCCGAGCGCAGGACCAGGCTCTCCGCCATCGACGGCGAGACCCGGGAGCTGGAGCTCCGGCTGGCCGCCATTCAAAAAGAGTTAAACGCCCTGACGGAATCCTCCGAGGGCATGAACCGGAGCTATCTGGAGCTCCGCAACCGGCAGGCCGCCTGCGTGGCCGACACCGCCGCCAAGCGGGCGGACATCGCCGCCCTGACCGAGGCCCTGGGCCGTTCCGACGAGCGAAAGCGGGAGCTCAGCGAGGACCGGGACGCGGCCCAGACCCGAAAGCAGGATACAGAAGAAAAGCTCGACGCCTGCCGGAAGGCCCTGAACGCCGCCCGGGACGAGGCCCAGAGCTGTAAGAACACCCTCTCCGGCTACGCCCTGCGGCAAAAGGCCCGGGAGGAGAAGGCCCGGCAGCTCCGGCAGGAGCTCCAGGACTGCGGCGTCCGGCTGGACACCGCGAGCTCCCGCCTGAACCTCTTCCGGGAGATGGAGCGGGACTACGAGGGCTATTCCAAGGCCGTCAAATTCGTCATGCAGCAGGCCGACAGCCGGACCCTGCGCAACATCCACGGGCCCGTATCCCGGCTGATCCAGACCGACGACCGCTATTCCGTCGCCCTGGAAATCGCCCTGGGCCCCGCCATGCAGAACATCGTGGTCAGCGCCGAGGAGGACGCCAAGCAGGCCATCCGGCTTCTGAAGCTCCACGACGTGGGCCGGGCCACCTTCCTGCCCATCTCCGCCATGGAGGGCCGGACCCTGAAGGAAAAGGGCCTGGCCGACTGCCCGGGCTACGTGGGCGTGGCCTCGGAGCTGCTGCGCTTTGACGAGCGCTACCGGGGCGTGGTGGAAAACCTTTTGGGCCGGACCGTCATTGCCGAGACCCTGGACGACGCCATCGCCATGGCCCGCCGCTATCAGAGCCGCTTCAAGATCGTCACCCTGGACGGCCAGGTCATGAACGCCGGCGGCTCCATGACCGGCGGCAGCGTCAGCCGTTCCGCCGGCGTCCTCTCCAGGGCCAATGAGATCAGCCGTCTGGAGGCCCAGATCAAAAAGCTGACGGCCCAGCGGGACGAGCTGGCCCGGCAGTCCGCCGAGGCCGACCGCCAGCGGGAGCTGGTGGGCTTCGAGCAGAGCGCCATTCAGGGCAGGCTCCGGGAATTTGAGGATCAGATCCTCCGTCTCGAGGGCGAGGAGAAGCAGTACAGCGTGCTGCTGGAGGCCGTGACCCAGGCCGCCGAGGGCGTGCGCCGGGAGCTGGACGCCCTCGGAGACCGGAACCGCATCGACGAGCGCCGCCGGGACGCCCTGAGCCGGGAGGTGGAGAGCCTGGAGGCCCGGAGCAAGGAGCTCAGCGCCGCCATCGAGGCCCTCTCCGTGGACCAGAACGCCCTCAGCAAGGAGGGCAGCGGTCTCACCGACGAGCTCACCGAAAAGAAAATGGCCGTGGCCGGTCTCCACGCCGAAAAGCTGAGCGCCATGGAAAACCTCCGGCATCTGGAATCCCTGGCCGCCTCCATGGAGGGGGACCGGAGCCAGAAGCAGGAGCTCATCGACGAGCTGGAGGCCCAGGCGGCCCGGCTCGACCGGAGCATCGAAGAAAACAACGGCCTGCTTGCCGAACAGACGGCGAAAACCGAGCTCCTGCGGACGGCTCTGCGGGAGAGCATGGAGCGCCGCAACAGCACCGAGGCCCAGCGCACCGCCACGGACCGGGACGCCCAGCAGAAGAACAAGGACGTCATCGACCTGGAACGGGAGGCCGCCCGCCTCGAGGCCAAAAAGAACAGCTCCCGCATGGAGGAGAAGCAGATCATCGACAAGCTCTGGGACAGCTACGAGCTGACCCCCTCCACGGCGGCGTCCCAGGCGGCGGAGATCGAATCCGCGGCCGCGGCCAACCGCCGCATCGCCGAGCTGCGCCGCAAGCTCCACGCCCTGGGCACCCCGAACCTCGGGGCCATCGAGGAGTTTGAGCGCGTCAACGAGCGATACACCTATCTGAGCGAGCAGCGGGACGACGTGCTCCAGTCCAAGCGGGAGCTGGAGGGCATCATCCGGGACGTGACCCGGCAGATGATCGAAATCTTCACCGGGGAATTCGCCCGCATCAACCGCTACTTCGGCGAGACCTTCGTGGAGATGTTCGGCGGTGGCCGGGCCTCCCTGGAGCTGGAGGACCCCAACGAGCCCCTTTCCTGCGGCATCGAGATCAAGGTCCAGCCCCCGGGCAAGCAGCTCAAAACCATCACCCTGCTCTCCGGCGGCGAGAAGGCCTTTGTTGCCATCGCCCTGTACTTCTCCATTCTGAAGGTCCGGCCCACGCCCTTCTGCATGCTCGACGAGATCGACGCGGCCCTGGACGACCGGAACGTGGAGCGCTTTGCCAACTACCTGCGGCAGCTATGCAAAAAGACCCAGTTCATCGTCATCACCCACCGCCGCGGCACCATGGAGGAGGCCGACGCCCTCTTCGGCGTCACCATGCAGGAGCAGGGCGTCAGTAAGGTGCTGCATCTGGATCTGGACGAGCTGGAGAAGGAGCTCGGGCTGACGCAGAGTTAAGAAAAAGTAAGAAGTAAGAAGTAATAAGTAATAAGTACCGTATATGGAAGGATCATATCATGGGATTTTTTGAAAAAATCAAAAACGGATTATCCAAAACAAGGAACGCCCTTAGCGGGCTGTTCGCGGGGGAATATGAAGTAGACGACGAGTTCTATGAGGAGCTCGAGGAGCGGCTGATCCTGGCGGATCTGGGCGTGGAGCTTGCCACCCGGTCCGTGGAGGAGCTGCGGAAGGTCGCCTACGACAAAATGTACACCACGCCCACCAAGGTCCGGGGCGGCCTGGCCGACATCCTGACCGGCACCCTGGACGTGGGCGATCCGGAGCTGAAGCTGTCCACCCGGCCCTCGGTGATCCTGGTCATCGGCGTCAACGGCGTCGGCAAGACCACCACCATCGGCAAGCTGGCGAACCAGCTGGCAGGGGAGGGCAAGCGGGTCCTGCTCTGCGCCGCCGACACCTTCCGGGCCGCCGCCGCGGATCAGCTGGAGATCTGGGCCAATCGCGCCGACGTGGAGCTGGTCCGCCAGCACGAGGGAGCGGATCCGGCCTCCGTGGTCTTCGACGGCATCTCCGCCGCCAAGGCCAGAGGCGCGGACGTTATCATCATCGACACCGCGGGCCGCCTGCACAATAAGGCGAACCTGATGAACGAGCTGGGCAAGATCAGCCGAGTCGTGGACCGGGAGCTGCCGGGCGCCGCCAAGGAGGTCCTGCTGGTCCTCGACGCCACCACCGGCCAGAACGGCCTGATCCAGGCCAAGCAGTTCCAGCAGATCGCGGGCGTCACGGGCATCGTCCTGACCAAGCTCGACGGCACCGCCAAGGGCGGCATCGTCATCGCCGTGGCCGACGCCCTCCAGATCCCCGTCAAATACGTCGGCGTCGGCGAGGGCATCGACGACCTCATGCCCTTCAACGCCCGGGAATTCGTCGAGGCCCTGATTTAGCCCTGTAGGGACGAGCCTTGCTCGTCCGCTTTGCGAAGCAAACAATCGCCCGCAGGGCGATCCCACGTGGCAGTTACTGAAAAAGGAGAAAGCTATGAACCGTATCGACGGCAGAAGACCGGACGAGCTCCGGCCGGTCAGGATCACCCCGAACTTCACTAAATTTGCCGAGGGCTCCGTTCTGATTGAGATGGGCAACACCATGGTCCTCTGCAACGCCTCCGTGGAGGACAAGGTCCCGCCCCATGTGCAGGCGGGGGGCTGGGTCACGGCGGAGTATTCCATGCTGCCCCGGGCCAACCGCAGCCGTTCGCCCCGGGACGTTTCCAAGCTGAAGCTCTCGCCCCGGAGCGCGGAGATCCAGCGGCTCATCGGCCGCAGCCTCCGGGGGGCCGTGGACCTGTCCCTGCTGGGCGAGCGCACCGTCACCATCGACTGCGACGTGCTCCAGGGCGACGGCGGCACCCGCACCGCCTCCGTCACCGGCGGCTTCCTGGCCCTGGCCCTGGCCCTGTGCCGTCTGGTGGACGCGGGGAAGTTAGAGCAAATGCCCGTCAAAACTATCATCACCGGCATATCCGCCGGCATCGTGGAGGGCGAGCCCCTGCTGGACCTCTGCTACGAGGAGGACAGCCGGGCCGACGTGGACCTGAACTGCGTCATGACCGCCGACGGCCGCATCGTCGAGCTCCAAGGCACCGGCGAGGGGAGAGCCTTTACCGTAGAGGAGCAGCAGAAGCTTGTAGAGCTCTGCCGGAAGGGAAACACGGAACTATGCCGGATTCTCCGGCAATACGTTCAGTTATAATTTCTTTGCAGCGCCCGTAGGGGACGGGTCTCCCGTCCCGTGTCCCGCAGGAGGCGAAACGCCTCCCCTACGATAAACGCGAAGGTCCGCGCCCGTAGGGGACGGGTCTCCCGTCCCGTGTCCCGCGGGAGGCGAAACGCCTCCCCTACGATAAACGCGAAGGTCCGCGCCCGTAGGGGACGGGTCTCCCGTCCCGTGTCCCGCGGGAGGCGAAACGCCTCCTCTGCGATAAACGCGAAGGTCCGCGCCCGTAGTACGCTGTTTCATTTAAAACTTTATTATTGGATAAAGGTGTTTGAGTTT
>CAMVKI010000125.1 GCA_947168005.1 uncultured Clostridia bacterium | reverse complement strand
AAAAGAAAAGATAAATGGATGAAAGCGATTGACCACCAGATAAACAAGCGCCAACGTAAACATGGTCCATACCGCATAGAGCAGGGCTTTGCTGCGCCGCCCTTTTTTATGGAGATAGGCGACTATATAGCGCATCCACGCAAGCATAGACAGGTACATGAATATAAAATAAAATACACAGTCAGAATATAAGAGAGGAAAGAGCGCATCGTTTTCGTGATGTGCGTATAGTATCCCCCAGGCTATATCAACAACGAAGTAACAGGTAGCTACTATAAGGAAATAGCTGTAGCGAATAGCTACCTGCTGTTCGCTTTTCTGCTCTTTGGAAGAAACCAGTATACTTTTAATATACTCTCTATTTATTATGATATTCAGAACTAACGCCAATGCGCTTATTAATGAATAAGACATCCCTTATCTAAACCCTCTCAAAATATCTTTTTGTAACATAATCTATCTGAAGCAAATATGCCTTCTATATATAATAAACTGTAAACAGTCAAAAATCGATATGCTTTTTAGATTACAAATCACTCTTTACCCATTTCATGAAAAACAGGAATCCATACTCTCATCTTCCCCTCTCCGCGATTAGCCCACGCAAAATACGGAACCAGTCTGGCATTTATAAGTAATATGTCTTCTTCTGTGTAATCTCTGTATAAAGCCTTACTGCCTGCCTTATTTACTCTGGCCGCCGGCCACGGGTCCCCCGCCGCAGGGGCGGTCATTGGCCGCCCTCCCCGCCCGTAGGGGCCGATGCCCACATCGGCCCTTTCGCCCCGCCCCGACGAGACGCCGAAACAGAGAAAGCGAGTGTGCCTATGTTGATTACGATTCAACACTGCGGCCATACGGAGGCCGGTGAGCAGTTCATCCTGCAGTGGGGGACTCAGAGCTATGCTCCCGTCACCCTGCGGGGGCCGGAGGCCGCCGCGGTGGAGGGCTATGACAAGCTGAACCTGCGGGAGGGCCTTGTCTGGTATCTGGAGAAATACTTTGACCGCCCCTTCGGCCCCAACACGAAAAAGGCTGAGGCGGTAGAGAAAGCCCTGCACCTATGGGGCGAGCAGACCCTGGAGACGCTGTTTTCCGGCAAGGCTCTGCGGTGCCTCGACGCGGCCCAGGAGGACCTGAAAGCCTTACAGGTCCGGGTCATCAGCGATTCCCCTGCGGTGCTGAGCTGGCCCTGGGAGGCCCTGCGGGACGAGCGGGGCAATTTCCTCTTCCTGCACAGCTCCATGGAGCGCCAGCCCGGGAACATCCAGGTGACAGGCAGCCTGACCCCGGGGGACGCGGAGCGCCTGAACATCCTGCTGGTGATCTCCCGGCCCAGAGAAGGGGATATCAACTATCATTTCCTCTCCCGGGACCTGGTGGAGCTGGTCAGCGAGGGCGACAGGCCCATCCAGGTGGACGTGCTGCGCCCGCCCACCTTCGACAATCTGCGCCGGACCCTGGAGGAAAGGCCGGGGTACTACCACATCGTCCACTTCGACGGCCACGGGGGCTATGATTCCGAGGCCGCCGGAGGGGCGGAGGGCTGCCTGTTCTTCGAGAAGGACGTGGACGGCCGCGTAGAGCCTGATCCCGTGAGCGCCGAGACCCTGGGCCAGCTCTTCGGGACCTGCCGGGTCCCCATGATGGTCCTGAACGCCTGCCAGTCGGCCATGATCGACGAGCGGGCGGGGGACGTCTATTCCTCCGTGGCCGCGAGCCTGCTTCGGGCCCG
The DNA here is from genome assembly GCA_947168005.1 of uncultured Clostridia bacterium. GTDB lineage: Bacteria > Bacillota > Clostridia > Oscillospirales > Oscillospiraceae > JAFRPC01. Next base: position 5,770 of record CAMVKI010000125.1, on the reverse strand, counting down.
GGTGCGCAGCGTCGTTGCCATGGGCTACAGCCTGTTCACCGGTGGGGCGAAGGCCTTTATCAACGCCTTCTACGGCGAGCTCCTGCGCTCCGGCAGCACGGAGCTGGCCATGCGGGAGGGCCGGATCGCCATGTTCCTGCACAAGGATAAGTACTACCCCCTGAGCGACTGGATCGTCCCCCAGCTCTTCCAACAGGCCCAGCAGGGCGAGCGGGTGCTGCCGGACCTGACGGACAAGATTCGTCCCGCTACGCCGAGCCGCCTCCCGCCGGAGGCCCGGCTGGAGAAGGAGGGCTTCATCGGCCGGGGCCGGGCCGTCCAGGAGCTGGAACGGCTGAGTCGGCGGGGCAGACAGGCTGGCATTCTGATCTACGGCATGATGGGTCAGGGCAAGACCACCCTCGCCCAGGGCTTCCTCCGCTGGCTGGAGCAGACCGGCGGCCTGGGGGAGGCGGGGGACGAGAACCCCGCCCTCTGGCTGGACTTCCGGGGCATCCACAGCGCCGAGGCCGTGGTCAACACCATGGCCCGGGCTTTCCTGGAGGAGGACACCAGCCTCCCCGGCGGCAGAGAGCGCCTGGAGCGGCTGGCGGCCTATATGAAACGGCACAGGAAAATCGTCGTATGGGACAACTTTGAAAGCGCCTCCGGCATGAAGGGTGTGACGGAGCCCCAGCTCTCCCAGGAGGAATTGGGTATACTTGCGGAGCTTTTGACCAAGCTCCGGGGCGGCGCAAGCAAAATCATCATCACCAGCCGCAACGCGGAGGAGACCTTCGGCAGGCCCATTTGTTCCAGACTCTCCCGCCCCCTGGGCGGTCTGGAGGGCAGCGAGTTCTGGGCCCTCTGCGTCAGCCTTGCCGAGGAACAGGGCGTGACCGTCTCCCGGGAGGACGAGGCCCTGAGCGAGCTCCTGGACCGGCTGGACGGCAACCCCCTGGTAGCCCGGGCCCTGCTCCTGCGGCTGGGCGAAGGCGTCGGGACCCTGCAGCTCCTGGCGGACTTTGAGACGGCCTTCGTCGGCGCGGCGGGGGACGAGAGCACCCGGCGCGTCCGGGCCTCCTTCCAGCTCCTCTGTGACAGCATCCAGCCGGAGGACGAAGCGGTTTTGCGGGGACTTGGGCTGTTTGAGCAGTATGTAGACCTGGATTTCCTGTGGAATATGCTGCTGAACTTGAAAGGCCGGGAACGGACAGACCAGGAGGAAGAAGAACAGGCGGCTATCATAGGCCGCTGCGTCTACCGCCTCTGTCAGGCGGGCTTCTGCCAGCGGATGAGCGAGGGCGTCTACAAGCTCCACCCGAGCCTGCGGGGCTGCCTGACGGAGCGCTTCCCACCGGAGGAGGCCCTGCGGCGGATGTTTGTACAGGTGCTTCGCGACGCGGAGCGCCGGGAACACAATAACTGGCAGACGCGGATGGGATTCGCAGCGCTCCACGAGGCCAACTGCCACCGGGCCCGGGCCATCGCCCTGGAAGCAGACATGCGGGAGGAGTATCTTGATCTGACCTTTGACTTGTCTGTATTTGCGGGAAACCGCGGGGACTTTTCGGAGGAAGAGCGGCTGCTTTTGGAGGAGGCGAAGGAGGCGGAGCGCTGGGACGCAAAAGTCAGATTGAAACAGGCTTTTTCTACTCTATCTTCGCTTTTTGCACTCGCAGGAGACTCGCAAAGGGCAAAACAGTTTGGAGAGAAAGCAGTAGATGCGCAAGAAGGATGTGCGCAAACAGCAGAGGATTATTTAGACCTTGCTATGCAAGCGTATAGGGAGGGTAACTACAATCCAGCAGTAGAGTATTTTGAAAAAGTAGCGTTGCTGTGGGGAAACAGCTGTGAAGAAAGACAGCTCTCCTTATATGGAGCACTATTTAGTATTTACCGACTTAAAGACGATGATAACGGTACAGCAAAGTGGAGAAAGATGTTAGAGGATGGCGTTGATGCCTGTTCGGACGAAAGTGTAAAGGCTGGAATATACAGCATTTTAGCTAACTATGCAGTAGAGACGGAGGATTATGAAAGAGCGGTGAAATATCATCAACGTTCCTATGAGGTGTATCAACGGCTCTGCGCTCCGTTCGAAGAAGCCCGCGAAGGTAACATCTTTGGGCATTTGCTCCTGATGCTCCGGTTGCCTGACCAGGCGAAGCCGTATCTGGACAGGGCGTTAGAGCTCTCAACGAATCTGAAGCACAAGCCGGAGGTCGCTTATTCCTATTACAATCTCAGCCTTTGGGCGGCTCTGGACAAGCGGGAATCCCGGCAGTACGCCATCGACCTGGCCAAAGAGGCGCTGAAGCTGTATCGGGAGCTCAACAACGAGTTCATGATTACAGAAACGCAGACGCTCCTGGACGACATCCAGGCAGGAAAATACGACTGACTAACAGAAAAAGAGGGCGGCTTCGGTGGCGCACACTGTGCGCCGCTACAGGACGTGAATGCTGAATCAATTTATGGAAAGGTGGAACAAATCATGACTGACAAACAGGCACAGAACATTTTGTATTCCCTGGCGAAGGGGAGCGAGGGCTATCGGGAGGCGGAGGCGGAGCTTGCGGCGCTGGTGCCAGCGGAGGCGAAGCTGCCGGAGGGGCTGGCGGCGGACGTGCTGACCTACCTCAGCCAGGACCCGGAGACGGCGGAGGCCGTGGACTACTACAGCCACAATCAGGAGGAGATCCGGGCCTTCGGCGGTGAGCTGATCCTGACCGCCGGGGCGGTGCTCACCTGCGCCATGTTCCTGCTGGGCTCCCACATCAAGTTTGAGAAGGACAAGGAGGGCAAGACCATGTTCAAATTCGAGCACAAGCCCGCCGATAACGATCTGCTGCTGAAGATTGTGGACGCCCTCGGCAAGCTCTTTACCCGGGAGTAAGCAGCATCCGGAAGCAGGGGAGAGGGAACAGACGATGGAATACAGCGTACAGATCATTACGGTATCAGACCGCTGCTTTGCGGGAGAAAGGGAAGACTTTTCGGGGCCCGCGCTGGCGGCCTGTCTGGAACAAGAGGGCTATCGGCTTTTGCCTCCCGTCCTCGTCCCCGACGAGCAGCCGCAGATCGAGGCGGCCCTGCTGGCGGCCTGTGCCGCCGACGCCGCCCTGGTGCTGACCACGGGCGGCACGGGCTTCGCCCCCCGGGACCTGACGCCGGAGGCCACCCTGGCGGTCTGTGAGCGCCCGGTCCCCGGCATCCCCGAGGCCATGCGGGCGGCCTCCCTTGCAATCACCCCCCGGGCCATGCTGTCCCGGGCCGCGGCGGGCATCCGGGGAAGGACGCTGATCGTCAACCTCCCCGGCAGCCCCAGGGCCGCCCTGGAGAACCTGGCGCCCGTCCTCCCCGCCCTCGCCCACGGCCTGAAGATGCTGCGGGCCGAGGGCCCCCAGGACTGCGCCGCGCCGCAGCCTCCGGAAGCTTGAATGAATTCTCCCGATTTACACGCCAAAGCGGGGCTTTTGGACCCGCTTTGGCGTGTAAAATAATTTTTTTCAATTTTTTGTAACAAACCCGCGGCGTTTCGCATTTACGCAACAGAGAGGTGATGAAAATGCTCGATCTTGACGTCCTCTACCGGGAGCACGCCGATACGGTCCACCGCTATCTGCTGGTGAAGACCAATTCCGCGGACCTGGCGGAGGAGCTGACCCAGGAGACCTTCTACCAGGCGCTCCGGTCGGTGGACAGCTACGACGGCAGCTGTAAATTCAGTACATGGCTTATCGGCATCGCCAAGAATGTACTGCGAACGCACTGGCGCAAGCTGCACCAACAGCCCACAGTCTCCCTGGAGGACGCGCCGGAGCTGACCAGCGGCTCCGCGGAGGAAAGCGTTCTCTCCGGCGCGGAGCTGGAGGCTGTGCTGGGCGTGATCCACCGGCTCGAGGAGCCGGGGCGGGAGGTGCTGTATCTCCGGCTGCTGGGCAGTCTGTCCTTCCGCCAGATCGGCGACGTCCTGGGCCAGAGTGAAACCTGGGCAAGAGTAACTTATTACCGTGCGAAACAATCTGTTGTAAAGGAGCTGAAACGCGATGAAGCATAATACTTCCTGTGAAATGATCCGAGACCTGCTCCCCCTCTATGTGGAGCACCTGACCAACCCGAAGAGCGAGGCGGAAATCAAGGCCCATCTGGCCGAATGCGAGGACTGCCGGAGAATCTTCGAGGAGATGTCCGCGCCGGAGCCCGTCCGGAAGGAGCCCATCCCCGAGGTGGACGGACTGAAAAAGATGAAAAAGCGCCGCAGAATGGTCCTTGGCGCCGCCGTGCTGGCGGTGGGCCTCATCGCGGCGGGCTTCTTCGCCTGGTTCCAGGCCCGGAAGCAGGCGCCCACCGTGACCTATGACGCGGAGACGAAATCCCTGGTGGTCTGCGGCACCGCCGGCTATGAGAAGCTGAAGTTCCCCGCCGAGGCGGAAACGGCCCAGAATCTGGAGGTCCAGGACGACAATTATCACCTGTCCCTCTATCTGCCCGTGCTGCGGAATTACGGGGAAGACGTCAATTCCTATCTGCCCGCCTATCTGGATCGGACGGAGAAGAGCCTGCGCTTTCTGCGGGACTATCTGCAGCAAAACGCGCCCCAGCAGGATATTCAGGCGCAGGCCGAAAAGACCGTGGAGTTTACCGTCCGCAAGCTCGACTACAATTACAGCTACGACAACTCCGAGGACGAACGGATCGTCATTGAGATGGGCCGCTTCTACTGGCACCGGGAGGAGCTCTACCTGCTGGCCCTGATGAACAACAAAAATGTGGGCTGGCAGCAGCTGGGCTACGCCTGGTATCTGGGGGCCTGCGTGGATCCCTACAACGAGCAGCTTTATTGCGACGAGGAGAACTGGGAGAATATGCCCTACAACGAGGCCTTCCTCCACGTCGGCGGAGATCCGGAGCTCAATACGACGAAGGATAACAAACTCCTCTTTGACGCGATCTCCTACGTCTGCCTGACCCGGGGCCTGCGCTGGGGCACCCCCTATGAGAGCAGCCCGGTCTATGAGACGGCCTTCTTCCGGGGCCGGCCCGCCGGAAAGGGCAATGAAATGAGCGTCAGCATGGCCTGCTCCATGATCGCCTGGCTTGCGGAGCGGTACGGCTTCGATCAGGTCTCCGCGTACTGCTTTGATACGGTCTCCTTCGAGCAAGCCTTTGGAACCGACTTTGACAGCGCTTATCAGAGCTGGTCCGACTGGATTCTGAGCACCTGCGCGCCCGACTGAGAAAGAGAAGCTGCGCTTCCGACTGAGAAACCCTTGCGTTTTTCCGGCCCATGTGGTAGAATAAATGCAAATTCAAGAATCGGAGGGTTTTGAAATGACCATTCTTGTCACCGGCGGCGCCGGCTATATCGGCTCCCACACCTGCGTGGAGCTGCTGCAAAAGGGCTATGACGTGATCATCGCCGACAACTTCTTCAATGCCAGCCGGGACGTGCCGGAGCGCATCGCAAAGATCACCGGCAGGCTGCCCAAGGTCTACGAGCTCGACGTGGCCGACGGCCCCGCCCTGGAGCGGGTCTTCGCCGAGAACCAAATCGACGCCGTGATCCACTTCGCCGGGCTCAAGGCCGTGGGCGAGAGCTGCGCCATCCCCCTGCGCTACTACCGCAACAATCTGGACACCACCCTGACCCTGCTGGAGACTATGGAGCGCCACGGCTGCACGAAGTTCGTCTTCTCCTCCTCCGCCACGGTCTACGGCCCCAAGAACGAGAGCCCCTACACCGAGGACATGGAGACCTCCGCCACCAACCCCTACGGCTGGACCA
>CAMVKI010000124.1 GCA_947168005.1 uncultured Clostridia bacterium | reverse complement strand
CGAACATCACAGCCGGCACAAGTCCGACCCTGTTTTCACCCCATCAGATCTGTACCAGGGCCCAGATCGTCACCTTCCTCTGGCGGGCCTGGGGCTGTCCGGCGCCGGTCGGGACGGAGCTGCCCTTTGCCGACGTGGCCGAGGACGCCTATTATCGGCAGGCCGTGCTCTGGGCCCTGGAGGAGGGAATCACCGCGGGGACCTCAGGGACGAGCTTCTCCCCAAAGGAGCCCTGTACCCGGGCCCAGGTGGTGACCTTCCTCTGGATCGCCGCGGGCCGGCCCGCGCCGGAGGCGGAGCAGCCCTTCGAGGACGTGCCCCGGGAGGCGTACTACGCCGACGCCGTGGCCTGGGCCGCCGCCCGGCACATCGTGGCCGGGACCTCCGAGACGAGCTTTTCTCCCCAGGCACCCTGCACCAGGGCCCAGGTGGTGACCATGCTCTGGCGGACCCTGGGATAGACGCAAAAAACCGCGGCTCCGTGCGTTCAGGCGCGGGGCCGCGGTTTTTGCGGTCGGGATCAGGTATTCAGTTCCTTGGTCTCGAAGGCCTGGCGGTTCATCTTGACCTGGGGGCCGCAGACCACCTGGTCCAGCCTGTCGCAGCCGCCGAAGGCCCAGGCGTGGATGGTGCGCATCCCCTCGCCGCAGACCAGGCGCTTCAGCCTCTTGCAGTCCTTGAAGCAGAAGGGGGGAATGGAGCGGACCCCGGCGGGGAGCTCCAGCTCCTCCAGCCCGCTGCGGACGAAGGTGTAGCCCCATAGCCTTTCCAGGCCGGCCGGGAGCTTCAGGGCGCGCAGGTTTTCACAGCCGTCCAGGATGAATTCTCCCAGATCGGTGACGCAGTCCGGCAGCCGGAGCTCGGTGAGCTCCGGGTGGCCCCGGAACACGCCGTCGGAGATCACGGTGACGGGGATTCCGTCCACCGCCTCCGGCACCTCTACCAGGGCTTCGTCGCCCGTATAGGACGAGACGCAGAGGGTCCCGTCGTCTATCAGCTTGTATTGCAGATCGATCATAGCAGCCTCCTTGGCATCACGCTGAAATCTTCCCGTATTATACCGCGTTTCGCTCGGTTTGTAAACCGCAAAAGCGGAGGAAGGGACAATTTGGGCAAAATAAAAAAACGGCCGTGCGGAGCCCTGTCGCGCACGCGGTCGTTTTCGTTGATTTTGTCTGTCGTCTTACCGGATAATCCGCATGACGGAAGCGGCAGTGCCGGCAAAAGTGTGGTCGGCATCCACGCGGTTGATCTCATGCACGGCCAGAAGACGATCTCTCATAGCAACGAAAAAGTTCATAATGTTTCTCCTTTCAGTTCGCTTGTTGTTCTCTTGATGTGGCCTTATGATAGCACGTTTGTGAATGAAAGTCAAGTATATACCGAATATAAAGATTTATGAACTTTACACAATAACAGGTGCCGGAATTGTACACTATTCCCAAAATACGGCTTTTTTATGCACAAAACAGACTGATTTCCGTGCTTGCGGCGGCGGAATGGATGGTGTATAATAGGAATAATGACGGAACCGGGGAAGAAAACGCCGGGACGTACCGAGAGGAGAAGAGGCATGAAGCTGCTGTGCTTTGAGCGGTTTGAGGAGCTGGATTTCCCGAAGCTCATGGAGATTTACCGGGAGAGCAATCTGGAAAACATCCCGTACTTTTTCCCGGAGGAGACCGACCGGGCGCGGGGTCTGCGGCGGGTCGAGGCGGGCTTCCGGGATTATCTGAAGGACGAATTTTTCACCGAGCGGGGCCGGCGATACTACGTGCTGGCCGACGGGGAGCGCTGGGCCTCCGCCCTCCGGCTTTGCCCCATTCCGGGAAAGGAGCGGGCCTGGTATGCCGAGGCCCTGGAGACCGCGCCGGATTGCCGCAGAAGGGGCTATGCAAGAAAGCTCCTGGAGCTGCTGTGCTATGCGCTGGCGAAGGGGGGACCCTTCGAGCTGACGGACAGCGTGAGCAGGGGGAATCTGCCCTCCCTGGGCTTCCATGAGAGCACGGGGTTTACGGTTTTTCAGGAGGCTGCGGTGAATCCCCTGAACGGGGAAGAGAATCCCCGGGCAAAGGGCCTGCGCTATCGCTTCGGGGGCTGGGAGGCCCGGGCAGTCGATCCGGCGCGGCTGTCGAAGCGCTTCGCCGTCCGGCGGCTGACGGAGGCGGAGCTTCCGGAGCTGTTGGAGCTCTGCGAGGGAAATCCGCTGTACTATCGGCACTGCCCGCCCGCCCCCTCGGCGGAGACGCTTTTGGGGGATATGGCCGCTCTGCCGCCGCGGAGGACGCTGAATGATAAGTATTACCTCGGATTCTTCGACGAAGGGCGGCCGGTGACCGCCCCTACAGAGGGAGGGCGGCCGATGACCGCCCCTACGGAGGAAGGCGGACGGCAGGGTGCCGTCCCTACGGAGGAAGGGCGGCCGATGACCGCCCCTGCGGGGGGCGGGCGGCCGATGACCGCCCCTACAGAGGGCGGGCGGCTGATTGCCGTTTTGGACATGATTCCGGGCTATCCCAGGCCGGAGACCGTCTTCTGGGGCTTCCTGATGCTCCGGGCCGGGCTCCAGGGGCAGGGAAGAGGCACGGCCCTGGTCTCGGAGCTCTGCGCCGCCCTGGCGGAGCTGGGCTATCAGGCAGTCCGCCTTGGCTGGGTCAAAACCAATCTCCGGGCTGCCCGTTTCTGGAAGAAAAACGGCTTTGCCGAGACGGGAATCGCCTACGACGCCGGGGAGTATACCGTTGTTGTCGCGGAAAAGCAGTTGACATAATATTGCATTGAAATTGGTTTCAAATCAACATTTTATCAAAAATGCAAGTGCAAAATAGAAACGCGCAGCGTCAGCCCTGACGCCGCGCGATTTCTTTTTGATCAGTTGCCGTCCAGCTCCGGCGCTGTGGAGTCGATGGGCGTCGGGACGGCGTTCGGACCGTTGTAGTGCTGCAGAAGGTCCGTGATGGCGGCCTCATATTTTCCGACGCAGCCGGAGCTCAGGAAGGCGCTGTGGCTGGTGATGCCCCTGGGGAGCTCCAGCAGACAGGCGTCGTAGCCCTGCACGTAGGCGGCCCAGGCGCTCAGATAGCCCCTGGCTCCGGAGAGGGAGGTGTATCTGCTCCTGGGGAACTGGGCGAGGAAGGCGTTGTAGAGGGCGCCCTGGCCGCTGCTGGTGATGATCTGCCCGTACCAGCCGTGGGTGTCCACCAGAATGTTGCAGCCGGAGCCCTTGTGGGACTGCACGAAGGAGGCGATGGCCCGGGCCTCCGCGCACTGGAGCGGGGCAGTGCCGTTGAAGTTCCGGGGCTCGGTCATGGCCTTGAAGGCGTAGGGGAAGCAGCGGTTCATATCGATGCCCTTGCCGCTGACGAGCTGGCCGGAGGAATTGTAGTAGGTGGTGGTGCAGCGGCCGGGGCCGTTGCAGGTGCTGCCGAGATAGAGCCCGTCCGGATTCAGACAGCGCAGGACGTAGACTGTCCAGTTGCCGCCGGTCACAAGCTCGTAGTGCTCCTCCAGATAGGCGCTCACCTGGTCCGCCAGATAGACCAGCTCCGCGCCATCCCGGTTCCAGTTGTCCTCCCAGCCGTGAATGGCAAAGGTCAGGATCATGACATTCCTGCCGCTGCCGATTTGGCGGGCGGTCAGGGGATAGCTGCCCGAGCCGCTGGTGCCGTATTGGATGGTCTCGACGACCTGGGCGCACCAGCGGACCCGGCTTTCCCGCCGCTCCAAGCGGGTCAGAAGCCCGGCCAGCTCCTCGGCAGTCAGGGCCTCGCCGGGACGGACGGAGCCCCGGGCTCCCTCGCCCACGAGGACGCCGGCATTCGCCAGGGTCAGCACCGAGGAGGCGAAGGGGCTCCCGCCGTCCAGATCGGGAAGGGAGGAGATGGCGTTGACGGTCTCCAGCTCCCGACCCCGCAGGGCGCGGCAGAGCAGGACACAGGCCTCGCCCCGGGAAATCGGGGCTTCGGGGTCCTCCGGCGCGGCGTCCAGGATGCCGTAACGCAGGGCCTTGCCGATCCAGTCCGGCTCCGCCTCCTCCGAGCTGGGGTATTCCACCCGGAAATAGGCCTCGTAGACCCGGACCGCGGCAATGAGGGCGTCGTACAGAGTGGGGGCCGTCTCTGCCGGTGCCTCGGCTTCCGGGGTCAGCGCGTCTGCAAAGACGCTCAAATCGATCCCGGGGAGCTGCAGCTTCGTCCAGTCCGCCGTGGCGCAGACGCCGCTGGCTCCGGCGCAGGTATAGGCCACGCCCTCCAGCACGTCGGAGCAGGCAGCGTTCACCACGCTGCCCTCCCGGACCGCGTAGAGCAGACCGGCCTTGACGTAAAAGCCATCCCGGTAAGCCCCCGGGGCGGCCATAGGCCTTCCGTCGTGGAGCAGAACCAGAGGACCGTAGGCCAGGGCCAGGACCTCGGTCCGGGCGGTGCAGACGCCGGAGGCGCCCTCGCAGAGATAGGAGACGCCGTTCAGCTCCCCCTCCCCGGCGCTCCGCACGAAGGCCCCGTCTACCGCGGCGTAGAGGGAGAGACCGAAGCAGTAGAAGCCCGTGGGGACCCGGTATTCCCCGGGGGCCGGGTCCAGCCAGCGCTCGTCGCTCTCCGGGGTCTCGTAGTGGGCGGTGTGGATGGTGGCGGCCTCCATGACCGCCGCGTAGTACCAGCTCGTGGGCTTGACGTCGGGGAAGAAGCGGAGCCCCTCCCCGGCGGCGATGGCCTCCAGGTCCGGGACCCGGCCCAGGAAGTGATTGATCATCACGACGGCCTCCGCCCGGGTGATGGAGTTGTTGGGCCGGAAGCTGCCGTCGGCGTAGCCGGAGACCCAGCCCTTCTCCTGGGCCAGGGCGATGGCGTTCCGGGCCCAGTGGGTCTCGGTGTCCGTAAAGCTGGCCGGGCCCTGGGCGGTCTCCCCGCTGAGCTTCGCCAGCAGCGCCGCGCACTCCGCCCGGGTGATGGGCTGGTGGGGGCGGAAGCTTCCGTCCGGATAGCCCGCCAGGATTCCCGCGGAGGCCATGGCGTTGACCGCCTCCGCGTACCAGGAGCCCTCCCGCACGTCGGGGAAGTGGGGCTCGCCGGGCTCGAAGCCGATCTGCCCGCAGAGCAGCACCGCCAGCTCCGCCCGGGTGAGCGGGTCCTTCGGGTGGAAGCCGCCGTCGTTGCGCCCGGCCATATAGGGCTGATGGTCCTCGTCGGGCCGGGGCTCCGGCGCGGGAGGCTCCGGCGCGGGAGGCTCCGTGGGCTCGGTGGGGTCCGTGGGCTCGGTGGGCTCGGTGGGGTTCGTGGGGTCCGTGGGCGCGGTGGGGTCCGTGGGGTCGATGGGTTCCGTGGGCTCGGTGGGCTCCGTGGGGTCCGTGGGCTCCACGGGTTCAGAGGAGTCCGTCAGGGGATTGCCGGCTGTGCTGTGGGAAATCTGCGGGCCTCCGGTCTCCCGGGCGGCGGCGGGAATCGCAAGCTGGACAGTCAGAATCAGAATCAGGGCAATGCAGAGCAGTTTTTTCTTCATGGGAATACCTCGTTGTAAAAGACCTGGATGAAATACGCGAGAGAGCGCGCCTCCCGTCAGACACTGACGCCGTTGATCTCGATGCCCTCGTCGGCGGCAATGACCACGCAGCGGACGCCGCCGATCTCCTTGACCTGAATCAGGTCCTGGCGGTCCGGGTCCACCTTGATGACCACGTTGGGGGTCCGGTATTCCAGCTGGGCGCTGTTGAGCAGGTTCTGGGGCGGCAGCTCGGCGTCCACGCCGAAGGCCTCCTCGTACTTGACCCGGAAGGCCGCGGCCCTGGGCTCGGAGACCCCCGCGTCCTCTAAAATCCCGCTGAGCTCCTTGCAGGAGACGGTCAGAGGCTCCGGGTCCCGGGCCTCCTTGTGGACCGCGCTCAGCTCCCGGAGCTGGGTGTGGACGGTCTGGACCACCTCGGGGCTGCACTCCTCGTCCAGAGCCTCGGCCAGGACCTCCCGGAAGGTGTCCTTCTGGACGCCGATGGCCATGGGGGGCCGGACGCGGAAGAGCGCCTCAATGAGCTCGTCGTAGCCGCAGTCCTTGGAGCGGTTGTAGAACAGGGCCCCGTAGAGATTCGCGCTCCGGTCGTCGAAGGCCGGGAAGAGGAAGCCCAGCTCCGGGTTCCCTGCCACCCGCTCCGCCCCGCAGGCCCGGAAGGCCTTCTCTGCGGGCTCGTAGCGCAGGGCGGGCCGGGTCTCCTTGACCGGGCAGACGGCGCAGACGAAGTAGGAGAACTGGGTCTCGCCGCTGTCGGCCTGAAGCGCGCCGTCCTTCCCCCGGAAGGGCACGTCGTAGACGTCGGAGGCCAGCAGGATCAGATAGCCGGTGTCGGCCAGGCGCAGGCTGGCGGCGATTTTCTCATAGAGGGCGCGGCGGGCCTCGGCGCCGCCGGCGCGCTCGTCCCGCAGGCGGCGCAGCAGGGCGTGGCGCTCGCCGTTCATGACCTCCTCCGTGGAGAAGCTGAGCTCGGAGAGGGTCCGGCCCAGGGTCCCGGAGAAGGCCTTCTTCAGCAGCTCCAGATACTTCTCCTGCTCCTCCGCGGGCAGCAGGGCCAGGGACTCGTCGAAGTCCGCCAAAAGCTGGCCGCCCTGGTCCACGTAGCAGCCGTAAATATGCGTAATGGCCGTGCGGTCCGCCCGAAAGCGCCGCCGCAGCTCGGAAATTTCTCTGTCGATCATTGTAATACCTCCTGGGTGATAGTCCGACCCATACTATACCACAGCGGAGCCCGGATTTCCAGAGGAATTTTTGAATCAAAGCGCAGTCCCGCGGCCCCGGGCGAAATTGTTGCAAAGATGGGCAAAGACCGATTGACAATCGAAACCCGCCGACTTATAATAAAATTCAGATAAATCAATACTGAGAGGAGCATCGCCATGAGCAACGACATCCGTGCCAACCGGGGAGAGATCAACCGTCTGAACCGGGCCATCGCCGCCGAGGAGCAGACCATCAACGCAGCCTTCCAGCGCATGGGCCAGACCTACTTTGCCGCCCACCGGAACGACCCCGAGGAAAATCAAGCCGCCAACATCCGGGCCGTGCTCGAGGCCATGGACCGGGCCCGCGGCTATAAGGAGCAGATCAACGTCCTGCGCGGCATTGCCGTCTGCCCGAACTGCAAGGCGGAAGTCTCCAGCACCGCGGCCTTCTGCAGCCACTGCGGCACGAAGATGCCGGTCAGGACGCCCCCTGCGCCCCCCGCGGACCCAAACGCGAAGATCTGCCCCAACTGCGGCAACCGCTGCGGCCCCGCGACGAAGTTCTGCAACCGCTGCGGCACGAAGCTGGACGCCGCGCCCGCTCCGATGCCCGCGGCTGCCCCCGCCCCCGCTCCCGCCCCCGCCCCGACGCCCGCGGCTGCCCCTGCCTACAATCCCTTCCCGCAGCCCAACGCCGCGCCGAAGGCGGAGCCGGTCCCGGCGCCCGTTCCGGAGCCGAGCTTTGCGCCCGTTCCCCAGCCGATTCCGCAGCCGGTCCCCCAGCCGACGCCTGCCGTTTTGGAAATCCCCGTTCTGGAGATCCCCGTCGCAGAGTCGCCCGTCGTGGAAGAAGCTCCCGTCGTGGAGGAGCCGCCCGTCGTGGAGGAGCCGCCCGTCGTGGAGGAGCCGCCCGTCGTGGAGGAGCCGC
>CAMVKI010000123.1 GCA_947168005.1 uncultured Clostridia bacterium | reverse complement strand
CCACGCCCTCCCGGACGCCCACGTCCAGGTCCTCGGCGTTGAAGTCGTTGAAGACGTAGTACTGCTCCAGCTTGGAGGTGTCGAAGTAGACGTTGCCCCCGGCCTGATAGGCGTAGCCCTTTTCCAGCAGGACCTCGATGATGTGGATGTAGTTGTCGATGCAGTTGGTGGCGGGCTCCACCACGTCGGGCCGCTTGATGTTCAGCTTCCGGCAGTCCTCGAAGAAGGCGTCGGTATACATTTTGGCGATCTCCATGACGGTCTTGTGCTCCCGGCGCGCGCCCTTGAGCATCTTGTCCTCGCCGGTGTCGCCGTCGGAGGACAGGTGCCCCACGTCGGTGATGTTCATGACCCGCTTGACGTTGTAGCCCGCGTAGCGCAGATACTTCTCCAGCACGTCCTCCATGATGTAGGAGCGCAGATTGCCGATGTGGGCGTAGTGATACACCGTGGGGCCGCAGGTGTACATCTTCACAATGTCGGGATGGTTGGGAACGAAGAGCTCCTTCTTTCTGGTCAGGGAATTGTACAGGTACATATATATTACTCCTTCCGGTTGAATTTGAAAAACGCCTCCGGATATTGCTATCCAGAGGCGAATAATCGCGGTTCCACTCTGCTTTGTCGCTTTGGCGCTGACGCGGCCTCACGGGGTCTCCCCTCCGCTCCCGGACGCACTTCCCCGCTTCTCTGCCATCCTCGCTTCCAGCCCATGACGAGGATTCTCTGGAGCAGTATCCCGCGGGTACTCTTTCCGATCTCAGCGGATATTCATTTCACGGGGGTATTTTAGCAGATTAACTGCTGCCTGTCAATCCCCTGCAGCATATTTTTTGATGACATCGGGGACGGTTCTCGTTGTCATCATTTAATTTTGACCTAGATGTCATTAGAAAACGGTCCCCGATTTCAAAATCCTCCACTGACTTCATCCTTTTGTTTTAGACAGTTTTGTGTTTTGTCAGAAAAAGTGTTGTCTCAGATGTATTGTATAATTTATGTTGGCAGCGGAAGTTCTGCATGGCATTTCTTACATCTGTAATGGACAAAGTATACCTCCCCAACTTTAGTGTATTCCATTACCGGAGAATGCTCCTCTTTGTAAGCAACATATTTACAAATCTTGCAAATATGTTTGTGTCTTGTACCGGTATATGGTTGATCAATATACTTATGTCCTTCCGATTTAATTTTTCCACATTTACTGCAAACCAGACAGTGTTTAACGTTATTAAACATGTCAACCTTATAATTATGAGAACAACCCATAATTACATCACCTGGAGCTTGAGTGAGTGTCGCGCAGCAGGTCGGTACATCCACGTCGGTGGTGCGGGTGACTTCATTGTCTTCCCGGAGAGTAAATCCAGAGACATCGTCGAGGGCCGGTTCGTTTTCGCTCTGCGGCTGTTTCTCGGCCGAAACCGTAGTAGAGAGGAGCACCGAGAACACAATAAGCAGAACCAGAATCAAAGATACGCGTTTTTTCATGACTGTAACCTCCTTAATCGAAATGCCTTACTTCCTATCTTCTATCAATCATAATCCGCTGGATTATAATTCTTCCGAATTTAAGGGGTGCGCAACATCCGTTTGGAAGAAGTGACGAATCCTCCTCAACTTCAAATATACAATCGCTCATGCAAAAATTTATATACATTCATTTATTTGTATGTTTATTTTAACATTCATAATTTAATCTGTCAAGGATTATTACAATTTTTTATGATATATGCTGAAATTGAGCGTCACTGCTCGTTTTAGCATTCACCTTCTGCCAACAGGTATAGTTCCTCGGTTTCCATCTGTGCCTGGATCAGAAGCTGTTTTGCCTCCTTCTCCTCTTCTGTTTCCAATACTTTGATTGCGTCAGTGACCCTGTTGAACAGCCGTGCGTACATCTTCCGGTAAATCGTTTCTTCCATAATTCTTATCCTCTCTTTTTTATAGATTATACCCAATATCTCGGGTATCGTCAAGAGGTAAAGAACAAATTATAATAGAACCGACCGTGAGGTGGTTCTATGATTAGCTATGCTCCCCTTTGGGAAACTTTGAAACGTAAGAAAATATCGACCTATACGCTGATTAAGGATCATGGCTTCAGCAAGGGCACTCTGAACGCACTGAAGCATGACCGCAATATCACCATGGCAACGTTAAATGACATTTGCAATCTGTTGGAATGTACCCCCGACGACGTGATTGCCTATACCCCGGATAAATAACAGCACAGACGATGTGTAAAGCTCGTCTGTGCTGTTGTTTTTCAAAAGATGAATATTAGAACTATTCCCGATTTCATCCGCGCGACCTGGCGGAGAGGAGCGGACGGCAGAGTGCCGTCCCTACGGCGGAGAAAGGGCGGCCAATGGCCGCCCCTACGGGATCGGCGGTTGTCGGAAGCTTACGCCTCGGGCGGGCGGCCATTGGCCGCCCCTACGGGTGCAGGCAGAACGGGAGACCCGTCCTCTACCGGATTACGGCCGCGCGGAGGATGGCGTCGATGTCGGGGCAGAGCTTTTTGAGGGCGATCAGGCTGCCGGAGGCGTCGAGGAAGCAGTGCTCGGAGCTGCCGGTGCAGCAGAGCTCGCCGCTGGTCTCGTTGTACATCTCGTAGGCCACCCGGAGGCGGACACCCCGAAACTCGGTGACCTTTACGTCGATGCGCACCCGGTCGTCAAAGCGGCAGGGCCGGAGGTAGCGGCACTCCACGCCGATCACCGGGGAGATCACGCCCCGGGCCTCCAGGCCCGCGAAGCCCGCCCCGATCTGATCCAGGTAGGCCACCCGGGCCTCCTCCATCCAGCGGATATAGTTGGAGTGGTGGACGACAGCCATTTTGTCGGTTTCGTAATAATGAACTCTGTGGATGTATTCCATAGCTTTCTCCTGTTGTAAGGGTTCAGGCGCTCTTGTTTGGATGCCAGCATCCGCAGAAAGGGCCGATGTGGGCATCGGCCCCTGCGGGCGCTCGGCTGAAAGGGCCGATGTGGGCATCGGCCCATGCGGGCGCTCGACTGGAAGGGCCGATGTGGGCATCGGCCCCTGCGGGCGCTCGACTGGAAGGGCCGATGTAGGCATCGGCCCCTACGGGCGTATCAGAGACCGGCGAAGGTCTCGCGCAGCTGCTTGTGGGAGGCCTCGGCGTCAAATTGGGCGACGATGCCGCGAATCTTTTCGATGAAGGCCGCCGAGGTCCAGCCGGAGCAGCTCTCGTGATAGGGACAGCGCTCACAGAGCTCCGGCGCGCAGCGGATCAGGAAGCGGGCGAAGGGGTTCTCCCCTGCCGCCAGGACGGCGTCCACCTCGGCGGCGGTCTTCTCGCCGTAGAGGACGGAGAAGGCGGAACGGATCAGCTTCCGGTCCGCGCCGGCCTCCAGCTGCTCCCGGAAGGCCAGAAGACAGGCCAGGTAACCGGCGCTCTCGGGCTTTGCCAGAGGAATGGCGCCCTTGGCAATACGCATGGCCTCCGCGGGTCTCCGCTCCCACTCCAGCCAGGCGTAGACCATGAAGCCCAGGAAGCGGGAGACGTTGTGGCTGTTCCGGTCCAGGCTCCGGCCCGTGAGGAAGACGTAATTGCAGGCCTTAAGCCCGTAGTTTCGGAGCAGGTAGTCCAGGAGCTGGCGGTACTCCGCCCGCTCCTCCGGGTTCAGATCCATCAGATGGAGCGGCGTCTTCTCATGCCGCTCCAGCATCCAGGCAATGGGGAAACGGTCGGCCAGCAGGGTGGGCATGATCTCGCTCATGCCGGGGACCACCACGCGGATGGAGGGGAAGCCCAGGTAGGAGATGTCCCGCAGATAGACGCTGCAGCCCTTGCCCTCCAGGTAGTCCAGATACTCGGTGAGCAGCTCCGCGTTGGAGCGGTCGGAGCGGTCCGGGAAGGGCCGGAAGGGATAGCTGGCCTCCTCGGAGAAGAAGGAGAGGGGGTAGCGGCCGCAGCCGTTCGTCAGGAAGTCGATCAGCTCCGAGTTGCTGCGCCGCTTGGAGTCGCCGGCCACCACGGACTGAACGTCCGTGACGTTCCGAAGGGTCCGGCCCTGGAACATCTCGGTAAAGCTGCGCTCCAGCGCGATGGAGAAGTCCGGGAAGGCGCCCAGATGGACGTGGTAGGCGTGGCTGGTCTCGTCGATCACCACCGCCGCGCAGAGGGGGAAGGGCTCGCCCAGGGAGCAGTCCTTGACCAGAACCTTCAGCCCGGCCTCCCGCAGCTCCTCGATGATCTCATAGACCTTGGGGAAGCCCCGCAGATACTCGTCCGGGATCGTGGGCGGGACGAAATCGCCGAAAAAGATCCGGACCAGATTGTGCCGCTCGTAGATCTCGCTGATGCTCTGGACCGCGGCCTCCACCAGGTTGTTGCCCGCCGCCAGGCCGTTGGTGTTGTAGAGGAAGGCCATGGCCTTCTTGGGGAACCAGACCGTCTCGCCGGTCCGGGGCTCGTAGAAGGGCAGAGCGGCCACGGTCTCCGCGTCGCCGTCGGCCTCGAAGACCTTCTGCCAGATCTGCACCGGCGAGAGCTGACGGCCCAGCTCGGCGGAGCAGCCCCTCCGCATATCCTCCAGCCACTTGGCGCAGGAGGCCCCGACGGCGTCGGGCGTCATCTGCTTTTCGTCGGGGAAGTCCAGCATCTGGTCGCGCCAGATGCGGCGGCGGAGATAGCCGGCCTGGAGCCGTTCCATAAACTCCGCGTAGCCGCTGGCCAAAGAATAGGCCTCGGTCATGCCCTTGCCGTTGGCGCCGAAATTCACGTCCTTGACCGAAACCCGCATGGAATGGCAGTGCCTGACGCCGCTGGGGATGGCGTCCTCCGCGGTCTCGATGCCGTGGGCTGCCAGGATACCCTGTATACGGGCGACAGTGTTCTCCGGAAGCGCGTCTTTGAATTTGATATCTTGATTCATACTCGTTTCCTGCCTTTCAGACCTGTCACTTTTTCTTGATGTCCAGCACGTCCCAGTTTTTGATGAAGTACTCCACGCCGGAGTAGAGGGTGGTGCCGACGATGGCGAGGATGAGGACCCAGTTGAGCCATGCCCACTCGTGGAAGACGATCCAGACGCAGAGGGCGATCATGGTGACGGTGGTCTTGACCTTGCCGGACCAGGCCGCGGCGATGACCCGGCCCTTCTGCACGGCGATGAGCCGCAGGCCGGTGACGGCGAACTCCCGGGCCAGGACGATCATCAGGGCCCAGGCGGGAAAGAGCTGCCACTGGCAGAAGATGCACATGGCCGAGATGACCAGGAGCTTGTCCGCCAGGGGGTCCAGGAACTTGCCGAAGTCCGAGACCTGGTTGTACTTCCGGGCGATGTTGCCGTCCACGTAGTCCGTCAGGCTGGCTACGATGAAGAGGCCCAGGGCCGTCCAGGTGAGCCAGGCATAGGTCGGGCTCAGCAGCAGGGCGACCATGAAGGCCGGGATCAGGGCCACGCGGATCAGGGTGATCTTACTGGCTGTGGTCATATCAATACTCCTCTCTTCCGATCAGGTCGCCGTCCTCGGCGCCCAGGATCAGAACGTTCACAAATTCGCCGGGCCTGTGGTCCAGCTCGGATTCAAAGCGGACGGTCCCGTCGATGCCGGGGGAATCCGCGTAGGTCCTTCCGTAGTAATACGTGCCGTCCCAGTCCTCCACCAGGACCTCCAGGGTCCGGTCGAAGCAGGAGGCGTTGTAGTCGTCCAGCACCTCGGACTGGAGCTCGGCGATGAGCTCCGCCCGGCGCCGGGCGATCTCTTCGTCCGGGTAGTCCATCTTCGCCGCCGGGGTCCCCTCCTCCGGGGAGAAGGCGAAGGCGCCCACCCGTTCCAGCCGGTACTTCCGCAGGAAGTCGCAGAGCTCCTCGAACTCCGCCTCCCCTTCCCCGGGCAGACCGGCGATCAGGCTGGTCCGCAGGACCAGGCCGGGGATCCGGGCCCGGAGCTTGTCGAAAAGCTCCTCCAGATAGGCCTTGTCGCCCCGGCGGTTCATCCGCTTCAGGATGCCGTCGTTGACGTGCTGGATGGGGATGTCCAGATACTTGACGATCTTGGGCTCCGAGGCCACGGTCTCGATCAATTCGTCGGTGAACTCGTCCGGGTAGGTGTAGTGGACCCGGATCCAGCGCAGGCCCTCGATCCGGCACAGACGCCGCAGCAGCTCGGGCAGCCTTCGCTCGCCGTAACGGTCCACGCCGTAGCGGGAGGTGTCCTGGGCGACGACGATGAGCTCCTTCGTCCCCCCGGCGGCCAGGCTCTCCGCCTCGGCCACGATATCCTCCATGGCCCGGCTGCGGTATTTGCCCCGGAGCTTGGGAATGACGCAGAAGGCGCAGCAGTTGTCGCAGCCCTCGGCGATCTTGAGGTAGGAATACCAGACGGGGGTGCTCAGGATCCGGTCCGTCTCCTCCACCGGGGCGTGGACGGAGCCGAACTCCGAGACCGTCCGCCCCTCAAAGAGCTGCTTCGCCGCGGATACGACGTCGTGATAGCTGCCGGTGCCCAGCACGCCGTCCACCTCGGGCAGCTCCGTGATGATCTCCTGCTGATAGCGCTGGGCCAGACAACCGGTGACCAGGAGCTTCTTCACCCGGCCCTCGGCCTTTTTCTGGCCGACGGCGAGGATGTTGTCGATGGCCTCGCTCTTGGCGGCGTCGATGAAGCCGCAGGTGTTGACGATCACCAGATCCACGTCCTCGGGCTCGGGGCGGATCTCCCAGCCCGCCTGCTCCATCAGATACATCATCTGCTCGCAGTCGATCTGGTTCTTGGCGCAGCCGAGGCTGATAAAGGATACGGTTTTTTGCATAGCTTCCTCCAAGTGAAGATTTTGCTTCGCAAAAGTTATGCGTGCTTCGCACGGTATGATTCCGCTGCGCGGAACTTATGATTGCCGCGCAAGTTTTTTGCAGCGCGGGCAATTTGCCCGCAAATCCGTCTGATTATGAAACAGGTCGCAAAAACGGGGTACAGCGGGCAGATTGCCCGCGCTACAGGACGTAACTGCCGCAGGCATCATCACTTGCGGCGTCAGCCGCAATCATCACTTTGCCGTCAGGCAAATCATAACTACGCCGCAAGGCGTATCATAACTTGCCCGTAAGGACAATCTTAACTTTTGATCCGTTCCAGGACCTCGCGGATCTCTTCCCATCGGAAGCCCCGGCGGAGGGCCGCCTGGGTGGCGCTGCGGAGGGTCTTTTCGTCGGGCTCTTCGCCCAGGCGCTTGCGGAGAAATTCCGTCAGGGCCTCCGTCATGTCGGGCAGGGTCTGAAGGGCCTCGTCCCAGAGCTCCCGGGGGATACGCTTCTCCCAGAGCATCTGCCGGATGCGCTCGGCCCCGTAGCCCCGGGCGGCGCCCCGGGCCACGATCCGGCGGGCGGTCTCGGCGTCGTCCAGAAGCTCCAGGTCGGAGAGCCAGCGGACGGCGTTCTCCGCGTCCTCGGGGGTCTCCCCCTTCCGGGTCAGGCGCTTTTTCAGCTCGCTCTCGGACACCGCCGCGGCGGAGATGATGCGGACGGCCCGGGCCTTGGCGGAGGCGGCGGAATCGGCGGCCTCCAGAGCCTTGTATTCCTCGTCGGATAAGGCCATTCCCACAAAAAGCCCCTGCTCCGCGACGGTTTGAGGCAGAAATTTCTTTGTCGTTCCGTCGTCAAAAATCACGATCGCTTTCGTTCCGGGCCGCTTCGGCGGAAGAATCCCTTTGATGGTGCGTTCCATAATTGTCACTTGTCACCTGTCACTTGGTCCCGTGCGGGGGATGGCGTGGCGCACACTGTGCGCCCCTAC
>CAMVKI010000122.1 GCA_947168005.1 uncultured Clostridia bacterium | reverse complement strand
AATTCATCTGAGTTGACATAACAAGATGAAAACGAGAACCGTCCCCGATTTCATCTGAGCAGGAGCATGCTCCAGAGGGCTGTGGTGGGGATGCTGAGCAGGGTGGAGACCACGACGAGCTTGGTGGTATAGAGGGAGTCGTGGCCGTATTTCTCGGCCAGGATGCTGGTATTGACGGCCACGGGCATGGCGGCCAGGAGGACGCTGATGGCCCGGGCAGTGGGGGAGACCGGCAGCAGCAGGCAGACGCCGTAGACGATGGCCGGAAGAATGATCAGTCTGTGGGCAGAGAAGAACAGGACGGACTTGTCCAGAAACTGCTTCGGCTCGATCCGGGCCAGGATCATACCGATGACCAGCATGCTCATGGCGGTGTTGCAGGCGTTCAGATAGTTCAGCGGCTTCATAATCAGCTCCGGCAGCTTCACCCGCAGGAGCATTCCCGCGATGCCCAGGACCACGGCGATGATGCAGGGATGGGTCAGGACCTTTTTGACGGTGCCCTTCCAGTCCCGGGAGCCGGAGAAGACGGCGATGCCGAAGGACCACATGAAGACCCGCATGGGAATCAGAAAGATATTCGCCAGGGCAATGCCCTCCAGACCGAAGAGGCCCTCGGCCACGGGGATGCCCATGAAGCCCGCGTTGGAGCACATGGCGGCGAAGCGCTTGCATTTCCGGGTTCCCTCGGGAGGCCGGCGGAAGACCAGCCGCCCGTAGAGGATGCAGAAGACGTGGAAGGCCAGGGAAATCCCGAAGACCCAGAGCCCGTCGTCGCGGATGGCGTCCACGTCGGCGGTCAGGAAGGCCTTCAGAATATTGCAGGGGAGGATCACGTCCACCACCAGATTGGTGATGCTCTTCTGACCCTGGACGCTGACGATGTCCAGCTTCCGGACCAGGAAGCCGACGCCGATCAGGGCGAAGATGGCAAATTCAAGGAAGAGGCTTTCTTTCATGGCAATCGACCGCAGCTCCGGCGGCGCTTTCGGCTCCGCCTGTGATTCTCTCGCTATTATATCACAGCTTTTGCCGGGTGGCAAATGAAATGTTGAAAAATACGAAACGAAAATCATGAGAAAAACAAAGATTATGCTTGCAGATTCCGGAAAAACCCGTTATAATATATCGGAATCTTACAAGATGATGAAATCATGATAAAAGCAGTGGTGGAAACATGAAATTTGAACTGGAAGAGCTGACCCACGAAAACTATCCGCTGGTCCGCAAAATCGACCGGGAGGACATTCCCGAGAACTTTGTCAATACCGTCGATACGATCATGGTGCTCACAGACTACGGCGTGGCCCACAAGCTGCCGGGACACACCTTCGCGGTGAAGGCCGGAGACGCATATATCGGGTTGATTCTCTTAGGCGAAGCCGTCCACTGGGAGACGGACCCCCCGCAGATGAGCGAGGAGCCCTTCTACCGGCTCATGGGCTTCGTGCTGGATAAGAAATACCGCGGCCTGGGCATCGGCGGCCAGGTTTTGGAGCGGGCCATCGAGGAAGTCTACCGGGACTTCGGGCCCCGGCCCATCGCCCTGGGCTGTCACCAGCGGAACACAAACGCCGCAGCCTTCTACAGGAAGCATGGCTTTATCAAAACGGACTACCTGGAAACCGAGGACTACTACTACCTCCGCTACCCCGCGGGCTGGCCCACGGCGCCGAGCGATTGATTACGGGAAAAACGGACCTGTACGAAACACCCTGTTTGTGCGTTTGGACGCGCAAACAGGGTGTTTCGTACAGGCACAGGCGGCCGAAGGCCGCAAACGGGCCGCGCCAATTTGCCGGCAGATTGCCGGCGCTACAGGGCCCACGCGGTCTTCAAGCGCTCGGTGAGCGCCGGGATTTCCTTTGTTGCCAGGCCCCCGTAGCCAAGGACCAGGGTGGAGGGCTCCGCCGGGACCCGGTGGCAGAACTCCGACAGGCCCCGCAGGGGCAGGCCCGCCTCCGCGGCCCGGCGCAGGAGCTCGGCCTCCGAGAGGCGGGGCAGGCTGACAAGAAAGTGAATCCCGCCGTCGGCTCCGGAAACGCGCAGCCCCTCGATGCCGGAAAGGGCTTCCAGCAGAGCGGCCCGCCGGTCCGCGTAGAGCTTGCCCACCCGGCGGATGTAGCGTGCGTAAAAGCCCCCGTCCAGGAAGCGGGCCATGACGGTCTGCTCGTAGCGGGACACCGTGGGCTGCTGTCTGCCGTAGACCGCCTCCCAGCGGGGCAGAAGCGCCGGGGGCAGGACCATATAGGCCAGACGGATGGCCGGGGCCAGGCTCCGGGAGAAGGTCCCGGCGTAGATGACCCGGCCGTGCCGATCCATGCCCTGCATGGAGGAGATGGGCCGCCCGCCGTAGCGGAACTCGCTGTCGTAGTCGTCCTCCACGATCCAGCCCTCCCGCTCGGCGGCCCAGCGCAGGAGTCGGGAGCGCCGGGAGGCGGGCATGGTGATCCCGAGAGGGAACTGGTGGGAGGGGGTCAGATAGGCCACGCCGGCTCCGCTGGCCTCCAGGGCGTCGGCGTCCATGCCGGCAGAATCCATAGGAACGAAGCGGAGCTCCCGGCCCCGGGCCCGCAGACTACGCTCCAATGCAGGATAGCCCGGGTCCTCCATGGCGTAGACCGCCTCGGGGCCGAAGAGGGTGATGAGCTGGTCCAGCAGGGTCTCCATGCCCGAGCCAACCACCAGCTGCGCCGGGGCGCAGCGAACCCCCCGATACTCGGACAGAAGCCGGACCAGAGCCTCCCGCAGGGCCGCCTCCCCCTGGGGATCGCCCCGCTGCAGCAGCTCCGGGGAGTTGTAGACGACCTCCTTGTAGAGCTTTGCCCAGGAGGCGTAGGGGAAGAGCGACACGTCCACCGCCGAGGTCGAGAGCGGGGGAAGAGGACGGTTCTCTGTGTTGAGGAAGCGGTCCATGGTTACTGTCGGTTCCTGCGGAACACAGAGAACCTTCCCCTGTGCTGCCGCAACCGTCTGGTATTCCGCCACGTAATACCCGCTTCGGGGCCGGGACTCCACGTAGCCCTCGGCCAGCAGCAGCTCGCAGGCCGTCTCCACCGTGGAGCGGCTGACCCCGAGCTGGGCGCAGAGCGCCCGCTTGGAGGGGAGCTTTTCCCCGTGCCGCAGCGAGCCCTCCCGGATTGCATCCGCCATCGCGGCGTAGAGCTGCTCGTACATGGGCGTCCGCCCCTTCGGGTCGAGGGATAAGGCAAGAGAGAACATGATGATCGCCTCTTTCATGATTTCTGACCACATAAAATATATCAAAACTGAGCATATACAAGGGGCCAGATTGTGCTATAATCATAACCGAAAGCAAGTGATCTGTCAAGCGGAATTCCTTTCGGTTCACAGGAAAAAATCGACGGGAAGGGCCGATGTGGGCATCGGCCCCTACGGAGGGCCGAACAGATACCTTTCAATTTTCAAATCTAAAATTCTCAATTCTTCTCTGGGGGTGTTCTTATGTCGAAGAAAAATCCGATCTACGCCATTGTATACACCGCGCTGATGGCGGCCATCGTCTACGTGCTGACCCTGCTCTACGTCCCGTTGGGGGAATCCAGGGTCCACTTTGGCAACGCGGCCAGTATGCTGGCGGGCCTGATCCTGGGCCCCTGGCTGGGCGGTCTGGCCTCGGGCATCGGCGCCTTCTTCTTCGATCTGACCCACGGCTACGAATTTGTGGAGGCCCTGGTCACCTTCGCCAGCAAGTTCCTCATGGCCATGGCCGCGGGCCTGGTGGCCGGAGCCTATAGGAAAGAGGGGAACGTCCTCAACGGCAAGGGCCATCTCCGGGTGGTCCTGGGCTGCGTCGTGGGCGGCCTGGTCTATATCGTCCTGTATATGCTCAAGACCTTCGTCAAGCAGCACTACGTGGGCGGCGTGCCCCTGGACGGCACCTTCACCGCCATGCTGGCGAAGCTCCCGGCCACGGCCATCAACAACGGCTTCGCCGCCGTGGTGACCCCCATCCTCTACACCGCCCTCCGCCCGGCGCTCAACGCCATCGGCGTCATCGAGCGGCTGCGGCCTCGGCGTTCGTAATATAGGGCAGCAGCGAACAGTCTCGAATGCAGGGATAGACGTTCAGGCGCAGTATTTTGACAGTCCTTTGGGACCTGATCTTTCCGGATCGGGTCCCTCTTTTTTCAGAATTACTCGATTTTGTAATGCTTTTGTACGCTTTTTGTGTTATAATTAAGATGGAGCAATATGGAGCGCGATACTCTGGGCCCGGTGAACGCGTTCCGTGAGCAAATGCAGCGGCGATGCAGCAAGGGCTATCAGGATTACCTGGAGAATCCGAACACATTCAAAGGCAAGAGCTGGGAGGGCTATCTCAACAATCATCTGAATCAGCCTGCAAAGGGCCAGGAAGCGCTCCAGGCCGCAAAGGTCATTGTAGCAATCCAAGCCCTGCGCGAGGACGAGAAGAATTCAAGCTTCAGCGTCAAAGAGGCCCGGAACCGGGCAAACGACGTCTTGAAGAATCCTCTTTACAGAGATTTCTTTAAAAACAAGCAAAAGCTTGGCGAAATGCTGAGGAGGGGGACGTGAAGGAGATCGAACAGGCCTTTACGGAGAGCTTGATTTTCCGCAAAGCAGAGACAAGCGTGATTCATGACGCACCCGAGCAAAAACAGCCCGATAACGTTTCCGTAAAAGAGGAATCGAGGGAAAGCATGAGCGCTCCCGTTGGCATCGCCGTAAAACCATGACCGATTGAAATAATATAAAAATGGAGGAACGAAAATGATTGACCCGCAATTTTATCAACAACTTGCCGTGCAGTATGCTCTTCAATTGAAGGATCACAAGAACTGGAAGCCCCTGCGGGGAAGAGCTGGCGATCTCATGAATATGATCGAGGGTCTGAACCAGGAGTCCCTGCATGCCGCGAATAGTCCCGAAAATCTGGACTATCATGAGAAACGGAACGTCCTTCGGGACCGGGGCAACCTGCTATGGCAGAACCTGACGGCCCTGAGCGCCGCCATGAAGGGCGGAGACAAGGAGAAGCAGCAGAAGGCGCTGGACGAGGCTGCCACAGCCCTGCAGGGCTTCGATTACGCGCTGGACGACATGCAGAACGTCCGTTTTTGGGACAAGCTGCTCCAGGACTCCGCCAGGAGCAACTACGCGGGCGAGAACGTGAGTATGCTTTTCTCGAACTACGGGCACACCCCGAGACATTCGATCCGGGAGACTACCACGAAATACCTGCAGGAACTCGGGGCGCAGCCCTATGCGCCGAAGAAGAAAACCGACCCTGCGTTCAGGGTTTTGGCGCCGGTCCCGGCCCCGCGCGAGCAGAGCGGATTGGAGCTGGAGAGCCTGCAGAATCATGGCTTCGAGATCATTCTGAAGGAGAAAGCACACGGCAAAATGACGGGGGAAGCGATCATTCAGAATGCCGGGACAATGGGGTCCTTGTCCCTCGCCTATACGAGTATGATCCGGAACGGCAGCTTCTCGAAGCGCGAGGACTTTGCAAATATCAGCGATAAAGAGCTCAGCACCGCCATGCGCAACGCAGCCTTGGAGAAGGACGCCCACCACGAGCCCTACTTTAAGGGCAAGCTGCTCGGAGAGCAGTCTGATTATCTCATACACATGATGTCCAGCCCGGAGAAGATGAAGGACTTCTGCGAGGCTTATGAGACACAGAAGATGATCCAGCAGAAAAAGGCAGAGGGAAAGCTCGAAAAGAACTATGATAATTACATTTGGCTCCACAGCAGGATGAACGTCCCAAAGGGCAAGGAGCGGGAGTACCTGGCAAAATGCATGGCCGCCCAGCAGCTGAACGGCAGCGAGCCCTACAGCCTGGATAAAATCCGGAAAGAGGCCAAAAAAATCCTGAAGAACAAGAACTTCCTGAAGCTCACCGCCAATAAAGCGCTCACCCGAAAGCTGCTGATGGAGGGCGATACCAGAACGATGGAGGGGGCCATGCAAAGCATGGAAGATGTGAACCTGACCAAGCGGATGAACGCCTTCAGGGAGCACCCCGAAAGCTTCCCCAAGAAGAGCTGGGAGGGCTATCTGAACGCGCATCTGAACATGGAAATCCCGAAGGGACAGGAAGCGCTCCACCTTATGAAGATCTTGTATACCATTGCCGCAATCAAGACGGACAGGCCCAACAAAGAGTTCAGCGTCAGCACGGTTCGGGAAAAGGCGAAGGACATGCTGGACAGAAAGTATTTCAAGCTGTTTGCGGACAAACCGGATTTGATCCGGGAGCTGCTGCAGACGAAGGACCCGGTGAAGATCAGCAATGATTTTGTCAATACCGGCGTTAAGCTTGCAGAGGAGGCTGAGCTGGGACGCGGCAACGCGCCGAAGCAGCACGGCCCCGTGTTGGCCCCGCAGGCCGAAGGCGCGAAGAAGCCCGAGGAGCCGGTCGTCAAAACGAACTGACAAAAACAGAAAACCCCCGAAGAGTGATGAAAGAGAAGCCTGGGGACGGCCCTCTGTGTCCGCGGATACAGAGAGCCGTCCCCAGGCTTGCTCTAATTGTTCAGATGGTGGTGCGCTGTCGGGCTGGAGGGGGTCAGGGGGAGGAAGGTGTAGCCGTTGGCAAGACCCCACTGGATGATGCGCTCCACCGCGTCCACGGTGTAGCCCTTGCTGTCGTGCATGAGCACGACGGACACGTTCCGGCCCTTGACGCCGTCAATGACGTTTTGGTAGACCTCGTCGGACTTCGTGGTCAGCCCCGCGTCGCCGGAGGAGACGTTCCAGTCGAAGTACTGGTAGCCCGCGTCGGTGACGGCCTGGGTCAGCCGGGTCATGATGCCGGGATTGAAGCGGCTGACGGTGTTGGAGCTGCCGCCGGGGAAGCGGATCAGGGTGGTGTAGGAGCCGGTCTGGGCCTTGATGATCTCGTTCATGGCGTTCAGATCGGCGAAATAGGCCTCCTCGCTGGCGTAGATCGTCTTGTAGTCGTGGGTCACGCTATGGACGCCAACGGAGTGGCCCGCGGCGGCCTCCTTGCCGATCATGTCCCGGTAGCCGTAGCTGACCACGAAGAAGGTGGCCTTCACGTTGTACTGGGCCAGGATGCCCAGCAGCCGCTCCGTGTGCTTGCTGGGGCCGTCGTCGAAGGTCAGATAGATGATCTTGCTGCCGGGGTCGCTGGGGCTGGGCTGGGGGGCCTTTTCCACCGTGACCCTGCGCTCGGCCTCGCTGCGGTTGCCGTAGCTGTCGGTGACCTGGTAGTGGATGGTGTAGTCCCCGGCTTTCCAGACGTTGACCTCGTCGCCGGAGACCCGGACCCAGGCGTCGATCTCGCCGTCGTAGTTGTCCACGGCGGTCCAGCCGGGCTCCTCCCAGGCCTGGCCGAAGGGAATCGAAACGGCGGACTCACCCAGCAGCGTCAGCTCCGGGGGAACGGGATCGTCGTATTTGATGGGGCGGAAGGCCTCGGCGGTGTTGCCGCTGCTGTCGCTGACGGTGTAGCGGATCCCGTTGGGAAGAATCTCCCGCCGGACCTGATCGCTGAGGTCTCCGTCCAGGTTGTCCAGGGCGGAGTAGCCCGCCTCCTGATACTCGGTGTCGGGCAGGAGCCATTCAAAGTCGTCGGGGACCAGGGTCAGCACCGGAGGCGTCGTGTCCACAACGTGGACCACGCTGGAGGCCTCGGCGGTCTCCAGCAGAGCCTCGGCCCGGAAGCGCAGGGCATAGTCCCCGGGCTTGTTCGGGTCCACCTCGCCCTCCCGGAAAACCTCCACGGCCCTGCCGTCCCGGAGGAGGATGTCGCCCTTCAGCAGGGCGGTGGGGCTGGGCAGCTCGTAGCTTGTCCCGGAC
>CAMVKI010000121.1 GCA_947168005.1 uncultured Clostridia bacterium | reverse complement strand
CGGCAAGCGCCGTCCCTACGGGCGGGTCTGTTCCCTGTTGCCTCGCGTCCCCCGTCCCCTATTGCCTATTGCCTAATGCCTATTGCCTAATGCCTGCTGCCTCGTAAGGGTAGAAAGGAGTGCTTTCAGCTCGCGCAGATCGGCTGTCTGAAAGGCGAAGCGGCCGACGGCGGGGACAAAGACGGTCTCGACACCGCCTTCAACGCTCTTTTTATCGTGGCAGATGGCCTCCAGGGCCTTATCCATATCCAGGTCGAAGTTTACATAAGTCGGAAGACCCAGGCGCTCCAGGACGGGGATCAGACGGGCGCGGACCTCGGGGGCACACAGGGGGAGCATCCCGAGAGCAACGGCCTCGCCGTGGAGGAGGCGGCCTCCCGCCGCGGCCTCCAGGCCGTGGCCCAGGGTGTGGCCGAAGTTCAGGACCCGGCGGAGCCCCGCCTCCCGCTCGTCGGCGGCCACCACGGCGGTCTTGATCCGCAGGCAGGCGGCGATGATCTCCTCGACGGGCCCGTATCCCGCCGGGTTCTCAAAGCGGGCGAAGAGCTGGGCGTCGTGGGTCAGAGCCATCTTGACCGCCTCGGCCAGACCGTTGGAACGCTGACGCCGGGGGAGGGTATCCAGCACCTCGGGGTCGATGAGCACGGCCTTGGGCTGCCAGAAGGCCCCGGCGGCGTTCTTGACGCCGCCCAGATTCACGGCGGTCTTGCCCCCCACGGAGGAATCCACCATGGCCAGCAGGGTCGTGGGGAGGTTGTACCAATCGATCCCCCGCATATACAGGGCCGCGGCCAGGCCCGCCAGGTCCCCCACCACACCGCCGCCCACGGCGGCCACGCAGTCGCCCCGGGTCAGTCCGGCCCGGAGCATGGCCTCCAGCAGGGCGGTCAGGCTTTCCGGGGACTTGCTTCCCTCGCCCCGGGGGACGGTATAGACCGTCGCGTCCCGGCACTGGGCGGCCAGAGCCTCGGTGTATTGGACGGGAACGCCGTCGTCGGTGACGAGGAAGACCCGGCGGTCCAGGTCCAGCAGGGACGCGGCTCTTCGGAGCGCGCCGCGCTCCGGGAGGATGGAATTCGGGTTCCCTGTATTCAGCTCCTCCTGGTAGTCCCGGGACTGGGCCATCAGGGCCTCCATCAGGGCGGCGAAGCGGGGGCGCAGGGCGGGATTTTCGATCCGCGCCGCGGCCTGCTCCAGGACCTCCCGCTCCCGGGCCGGGTCCCGGACAGGCAGACCGAGCGCCCGCTTCCGGGCGGCAATCTCCGCCGCCGCGGCCATCCGGGCCTCAAAAAGCCGGGCAAGCTCCCCGTCGATGCGGTCAATCTCCTGCCGCGGGCCGCGCAAATCCTCCATGGCGACTCCTTCCCATTTTCTTATATTTTTTCAGATTATATTATATCAAATTTGCTCTGTGATTGCAAGTCCCCCTTGCGCCGCGCCTCCATATTCGGATTTGTCGGGTTCCTTCGTAGGGGCCGATGCCCACATCGGCCCTTGTCCCGTTCGGCGGGAAGGGCCGATGTGGGCATCGGCCCCTACGAGGCTGCAAGGCTCAATCGCCCAGTGATTTTTCCTGAATTCCTGGATTTTTCTCGAAAAATCTCATTTTTTCTCTTGACAAATACCGCTCCTTCTGCTATCATATAGCGGCTGCCAAAGACAGCAGGTTGCCGCAAGGCTGTAAATCCTGCCGAGGTTCCGCAAACCTGACATTTTCGGTGTCCTTGCGTTCTTTGGCCGCACGGACACATTTTTTATTTCTATTCGGAGGTGACAACCAAACATGCCCAATGCAAAGGTACTCGAAAGCAAGAAGGCGGTCGTAGAGCAGCTGTCCGATCGGATCGGCAAGGCTACCGCCGTTGTCTTTGTTGACTACAAGGGCATCACTGTCGCTCAGGATACCGAGCTCCGCAACAAGTTCCGCGAAGCCGGCGTGGAGTACTCCGTTGTCAAGAACACCCTGACCCGTCTGGCCGCCAACAAGGTCGGCTTCAGCGAGTTCGACGAGGTTCTCAACGGCACCACTTCCATGGCCACCACCACGGACGACCCCATTGCTCCCGCTCGTATCGTCAGCGAATTCGCAAAGAAGAACAAGAACGTCCTGAAGATCAAGGGCGGCATCGTGGAAGGCAAGGTCCAGACTGTTGACGCGCTGAACGCGTTCGGCGAGCTGCCCTCCAAGAATGCTCTGATCGCACAGGTCCTCGGCACCTTCCTGGCTCCCATCACGTCCCTGGCGTTCGTCATCGACCAGATCCGC
Source organism: uncultured Clostridia bacterium (assembly GCA_947168005.1). GTDB lineage: Bacteria > Bacillota > Clostridia > Oscillospirales > Oscillospiraceae > JAFRPC01. The sequence goes on along the minus strand of CAMVKI010000121.1, from coordinate 5,627 downwards.
GAGCAGAAGGCCGGCCCCGCTCCCGCAGAAGCCCCCGCAGAGTAATCACACAAACAAAAAACTACTACTAAAAATTGGAGGATATTACAATGTCTGAAAAGATCGCTGCCCTCATCGAGGAAGTTAAGAATCTGTCCGTGCTCGAGCTGTCCGAGCTGGTTCATGCCCTGGAGGAGACCTTCGGCGTCTCCGCCGCCGCTGCCGCCGTCGCCGCCGGTCCCGCTGCCGGTGCTGTCGAGGTTGAAGAGAAGACCGAGTTCGACGTCATTCTGAAGGCCGCCGGCGCTTCCAAGCTGAACGTCATCAAGGTCGTCCGTACCGCTACCGGCCTGGGCCTGAAGGAAGCCAAGGAGCTGGTTGACAACGCCCCCAAGCCCATCAAGGAAGCCATCTCCAAGGAAGACGCGGAGAAGCTCGCCGAGGATCTCAAGGCTGCCGGCGCCGAGGTCGAGATCAAGTAATCTCGCCCCAAGCTTTATACAGCAAACAGCAAAAGCGCTCTCCCGCGGGAGGGCGCTTTTGCTGTTTCTTTTTTCACCGCTCGAACAGGCGCAGCAGCTTCATCTTGCGCGCCCCGGCCTCGCCGGTGTAGGGATGCTCCCGGAGGGACAGGTTGAAGCGCGTCCTGCCGAAGAGCACCGTGGAGGGATGGGTGAACTCCCGGAAGCCCCATTCGCCGTGGTAGGCCCCCATGCCGGAATGGCCCACCCCGCCGAAAGGGACGCCCTTGACCATCAGGTGCAGGCAGACCTCGTTGACGCAGCCGCCGCCGTATTGCTGGGTTGCCATCACGCGCTTTGCCCACTTCATATCCTTCGTAAAGACGTAGAGGGCCAGGCCGTGCTCCCGCTCGGCGATCGTGTCCAGAAGTCGGTCGATCTCCGCGTCCGGGAAGGGCACCACGGGCAGGATTGGGGCGAAGAGCTCGTGCCGGACCAGGGGCTCGTCCTTCCCCACGGGATAAATTACCGTGGGGGCGTATTTCCGGGTCTCCCGCTCCCCTGCCCCGCCAATCAGGACCCGGTCCCGGTACTGTTCGACCTCGGCGGCGCAGCGCTCCCAGGCGGCCTCGGTGATCAGGCAGGGGTACTCGGGATTGTGCAGGGGATCGTCCCCGATCTGCCGCCGGAGCTCGTCCTTCACGGCGGCCAGGAAGGCCTCGGCGGTCTCCTCGGCCACGGCGACCTGGTTGACGTTGATGCAGATCTGCCCGGCGTTGAGGAGCTTGAAGAAGACGATCTTCCGAGCCGCGTCCCGCAGGTCCGCGTCCTTGCGGACCACGGCCCAGTTGCCGTTCTCCCCGCCCAGCTCCAGGGTCACGGGGGTCAGGTGCTTCGCTGCGGCCTCCATGACCCGGACGCCCACCCGAGGCGAGCCGGTATAGAAAAGCTTGTCGAAGCGCTGGGCCAGGCAGAGATCGGCCACCTCGTGTCCCCCGTCCACCAGGGCCACGTATTCCGCCGGGAAGGTCTCGGAAATCAGGCGCTTCAGGACCTCCGTGCTGCGGAAGGACTTGGAGCTGGCCTTGACGACCGCCGTGTTGCCCCCGGCAATGGCCGCCGCCAGCACCCCCAGAGAGAGCAGGAAGGGGAAGTTGAAGGGGCTGACGATCAGGCTGACCCCGTAGGGCAGCTTATAAACCTTTGTGACGAGACTGGGGAAGCAGGTGAAGCCGCTGAAATGGGTCTCGGGCCGGGCCCAGCGCCGCAGACCGCGAAGGGCCTCGTTGATCTCCAGCACAATGGCCCCCACGTCGCAGAAATAGGCCTCCGCCGCGCTCCGGCCCAGGTCGGCGGCCAGGGCCTCCTCGATGGCCTTCTCGTTGGCAAGGACCGCTGCCTTCAGCCGCCGCAGCTGCTCCAGGCGCCAATCCACGTCCAGGGTCTTCCCCGTCCGAAAAAAACACCGCTGCTTCTCCGCCAGCGCTGCAATCTGTTCTTCTGTCCACATTTCCATCGCTCCTTTCGCTTTTATTATACCACAAAAGTCTCCCGTGTAAAGCGTATTAAAATACTGTCAGCAAACGAAAATATTTTCAAAATAATTTGATTTCGAATAAACCTTTTTCCGCTTCCCCGGGTCTTATAAGTATAATGGCAAAGCAGCGCCCTGCGCCCGCTTTGCAAATAAAACGAAAAGGAGAAATAACCATGAAAAAACGACTTATCCCTCTGTTGCTGGCTTTGGTGCTGGTGTTGTCTCTGCTGCCGCAGAATGCCCTGCCCGTTCGCGCCAGCGAAGCGAAAGGCCAGGACCTCGACCTCTCCGAGTCCGCATTTCCCGCAGGAATCCAGGCACGCGCAGAAGCGGAAGCCCTTGATGAACCTGCAGAACCCGCGGAGCCCGAAACAGCAGGCGAGCTGCCTCCCGTTTTGAAGTACGCAAGACACACCTACGCTCTGGCCGATTCCATTGAGCCCGGCGATGAGATCATTTTCGTCTGGCCGGGTACGGAGACGCGTGCGCCTCGAGTCGCCGGATCGTTTTTTATCCAGAGCGGACCGCTTACCCCGATTGTTATAGATGGCGAGATGTATGGCGGCGGCGTTCATCTATGTCTTTTATCGTGGGAAGTGACGATTGACGGGAATTGTATCACGACGTCCGACGCGCAGATTTTCACCGTTGGAGCGGGAACTGCTCCCGGGAATTACACGTTCCAGATCTCAGATTCGTATCATCTTCAGGAGACTCTGCATTCTGATATAGGCTACTTGATCAGCGATTATGCTGTATACACGACCTATTGGTACAGAAGCGGAACGGTCGCACTTCCGCCAATCGAACCAGAAGAACGCTTTAACTGGACGGTGGAATTTGAAAATGGACTCGCTGCGGTCAGATATAATTACGAGGATGTCAGAGGGTACGGAAACTATTTGTATTTTATGTCCAGCAACGATGATACTTCTGGGTGTTTCGACGCCAGACCCGATAAAACACCCAATATCGCAATCTATAAACGGAACGATATGGACCTTGTGGACGTCTACTTCGTGGATCAGGACGACAACGAGAGCGCTTTCTGCTACGCCTTTGGCGAGGGGATTGAGAACCAGACCTTCCCCGGCGTGCCGCTCACACCCCTTGGGGTCGATGAGAACGGCGACAACTACTACAAGATTACCGTAGACCGGAATACCTACACCAACGTGATCTTCTCCGGCGGCGGCTCCGACACCCAGACCGCCGACCTGGGCCTGGGCGAGGGCGAAGCTGTCGTCTACTACGTCAACAACCGCAGCGCCTATGAGGGCGAGGACGTCTGGCCCGGTCCCGGCACGGAAGTCGCCCCTACCTGCAGCTCTCGCGGCTATATCCAATACGTCGGCCTTCTGACCGGCGACAAGCACACAAGCTATACGGCTCCCGCCCTTGGGCACGATTGGGAGCTTGTCTCTCACAATCTCGACGATACCCACACTTATATCTGCGCCAGAGACAATCGTCATTCCAAAACTGAGCTGTGCGCGGACGCTGACGCGGACGGCGTCTGCGACGTCTGCGGCGGCCCCATCCTGACCGGCGCGCTTTTCGTTCCCGCCGATTCCGTCAGCCCCGGCGACGAGATCATTTTCGTCTACCCCGGCGACGACACGCTTCCCCCCGCCGCCGCGGGCGACCCCTATGTCTATTACGGCTTTGAGCTGAGCGATACGTCCGGCTGGCCGATCACGGAGCTTCTCGGCGATTATGATTATGCCGGAGAGAACTATTTGACCAATACCGGAGTCGTTTTCTATGGAGAAGCTGCCGCCGCGAGAAAGGCGCTGGTCCTTACGGTAGAGGAGGGGACCCAGCCCGGGACCTACGCATTCCAAAATGACGGCGATTATCTGTACGCCGATACCTCTGTGCGGCCGGAGGAAAACGGGCTCATGGTTGACCGGGCACATTCTTATTCGAATGATCGCTATGACTGGGAGCTCAGCATCGAAAACGGCCTGGCCAATATTTCCTACTGCGCCTGCCCCGCCGACCGCGGAATTTGCTTCATAGAGCGGGCCTTTTCCGCCGCCGCCGTGGTGGAAGCGGGCAAGCCCATCGCCATCTACAAAAAACAGGACATTTCCCATACTGTCCGCTTCTCTGTCCCCGAGGGGGTGGAGCAGCCTGCGGATAGGATCTGCCACAGCAACAGCGGCATCACCCTCCCGGAGGTGGAGGCCCCCGCGGGCTACGTCTTCCGGGGCTGGGTCGTCGGAGATTACAGCTACGCGGAGACCCGTCCCGAATGGATCCTGACCGGGAACTACGTTGCACCCTGCGACGTCACCCTGAAGGCCCTCTTCGCCACGGACGATGGGGTCTTTGGCACTCACGAATATGAGCTTGTCACCGAGGCCCCGGAGGACTGGACCGGCAAATATCTGATCACCCACGGGACAGATAACTCCCTGATCGCCATGACCGGCCTGGATCACGCGGAGACCTATCAGAGCTGGAACAGCGGTCTGAGCGCTTACACCGACACCGGCATGAACCTGAACGGAACGACGCTGACCAACGAGAATGATTTGTACGCCTTTGAAATCCGGCCCGATCGCTTTGGCGGTTATACCATTCAAAATGCTTTTACAAAGCACAGGCTGATCAACAGACTCTGCGGCTTGTTTGCGAGCGACAGATACGATTCCAGAGGATACCAGTGGGATCTGTCACTGGATGACCAAGGAAACGCCTTGGTGCAGAACCACTTTGGCGGCTACAAGCCGATCCTGACGTATTGGGATTACCCACAATATGGAAACGAGTTCCTGACGTACAGCATGATGCGCGGAAACATCAGCCTCTGGAAAAACAGTGATGCCGACGCATCCTTCTACACGACCGTCATCGACCCGTCCTTCCACTTGCCTCCCATTGAGACCCCCAACCTGCGTGTGGTCAGCAATATTTCTGTCAGCACCGACATGACTGTTGCCTTTGCAGCCCGGAAAACAGACGTGACGAACTATGAGCGCTTCTGGATCGAGGTTGTGAAGCACGCGCCCGAGGGCGATGTAACTTATACCTACGGCGACGGGCAGGAGGCAGCTCTGTACGAGGGCGGCAGCTCCTGGCAGGTCGAGTTCAAGCACATCGACGCCAAGGAAATGGGCGTGGAGGTCGAGGCCAGACTGTATGTTCAGGATGCAAGCGGCCAGATTTACATGAGCCCCGCCAAGAGCACCAACATTCGGGACTACCTGGGCGGCAGACTGACTGCCACCAACAACCCCGTATCCCAGAGAGTGCTGGCCGCCGATATGCTGAACTACGGCGCGGCCGCCCAGCTCCTCATGGGCTACGACACTGAGCATCTTGTCAACGAGGAGCTCAGCGCCGAGCAGCTTGCCAAGCTGGACGAATACGAGACCAAGAACCCGCCCGTGGTTGAAAAGACCAACAGCAACTACCGTCCCGAGGGCCAGAGCAACATCCTGTTCAACTCCGTGTCTCTGGACAACGAGGTTATCCTGACCCTGATCGTCCGGGCCGCTGAGGGTGCCGACGTCAAGGTCCTGATGAAGGATCATGAGACCGGCACGGTCCTCGAAACCCTGGACGCCGCCTGGAACGGCAGCAACTACGTCGTGGACTACTCCGGCATCGGCGCGGACAAGATGCGCGTGGCCTACGACTTC
>CAMVKI010000120.1 GCA_947168005.1 uncultured Clostridia bacterium | reverse complement strand
CCGCAAGGACGAGGTGGACGCCACCCACTCCCCCATGTTCCACCAGATCGAGGGCCTGGTCATCGACAAGGGCATCACCATGGCGGACCTGAAGGGCACCCTGGAAACCTTCGTCAAGGGGCTCTACGGCGAGGACTCCGTGGTCCGCTTCCGCCCCCATCACTTCCCCTTCACCGAGCCCAGCTGTGAGCTGGACGTCCAGTGCTTCAAGTGCAAGGGCGCCGGCTGCCCCACCTGCAAGGGCGAGGGCTGGATCGAGCTCCTCGGCGCGGGCATGGTCCATCCGAAGGTCCTGGAGGGCTGCGGCATCGACCCCGAGGTCTACTCCGGCTTCGCCTTCGGCATCGGTCTGGAGCGCATGGCCATGCGCCGCTTCCAGATCTCCGACCTGCGTCTGATTTTCGAGAACGACGTCCGCTTCCTGCGGCAATTCTGAGAAGGGAGGCTCATACAATATGAATATCTCCAGAAAATGGCTCAAAGAGTTCGTGGACATTCAGGCCTCCGACCGGGAGTACGCCGAGACCATGACCATCGCCGGGCAGAAGGTGGAGACCACCACCCGCCTGGACGCCGAGATCAAAAACGTGAAGGTGGGCAGGGTCCTGTCCATCGTCCGCCATCCCAATTCCGACCACATGTGGATCTGCCAGATCGACGTGGGCCAGGGCGCCCCGGTCCAGATCGTCACCGGCGCCCAGAACGTCCGCCAGGGCGATCTGGTCCCGGCGGCCCTCCACGATTCCTGGCTCGCCGGCGGCGTCCACATCACCAACGGCAAGCTCCGGGGCGAGGAGTCCAACGGTATGCTCTGCTCCATCCAGGAGCTGGGCCTGACCCACAACGACTTCCCCGACGCCTGCCAGGACGGCATCTGGATCCTCAACGACGAGGACTGCGCCGTGGGCCAGGATATCAACGAGGTCATCGGCAACGACGACAGCATTGTGGAATTCGAGATCACCAACAACCGCCCGGACTGCTACAGCCTCATCGGCCTGGCCCGGGAGACCGCGGCGGCCTTCAACGTCCCCCTGAAGCTCCACGAGCCCGTGGTGAAGGGCGGCGGCCCCGGCGTTCTGCCCGAGCTGCTGGACGTGGAGACTCCGGACCCGGACCTCTGCCTGCGCTACACCGCCCGGATGGTCCGGAACGTGAAGATCGGCCCCTCCCCCAAGTGGATGCGCCAGCGCCTCCGCGCCGCGGGAATCCGACCCATCAACAACATCGTGGACATCACCAACTACGTCATGGTGGAGTACGGCCAGCCCATGCACGCCTTCGACTACCGCTACGTGGGCGGCGGCAAGATCATCGTCCGCCGGGCGGGAGCGGATAAGCAGCTCACCACCCTGGACGGCAGCCTGCGGAGCCTGAGCCCGGATATGCTGGTCATCGCCGACGAGACCAAGCCCGTGGGCCTGGCCGGCGTCATGGGCGGCGAGAACTCCGAGATCGCCCCCGACACCGCCGACGTGGTCTTCGAGTCCGCCAACTTCGACGGCACCTCCATCCGCAAGACCGCCCTGGCCCTGGGGATGCGCACCGAGGCCTCAGCCAAGTTTGAGAAGAACATCGACCCCATGCTGACTCTGCCCGCGGTCAACCGGGCCTGCGAGCTCGTGGAGCTCCTGGGGGCCGGCGAGGTCCTGGACGGGGTGCTGGACATCATCAACTACGTCCCCGAGCCCGTGGAGCTCCCCCTGGAGCCCGAAAAGATCAACGCCCTGCTGGGCACTGAAATTTCCGAGGCCGATATGATCGACTACCTCCGCCGGGAGCAGATCGAGGTGCAGGACGGCAGGATCCAGGTTCCCTCCTGGCGGCCGGACCTCCGGCGGATGGCCGACGTGGCCGAGGAGGTCGCCCGCTTCTACGGCTACAACGAGATTCCCACCACCCTCATGCGGGGCGCCACCACCCGGGGCGGCTACTCCCCCGCCCAGAGGCTGGAGAACAAGGCCGGGGCCGCCGCCCGGGCCCTGGGCTGCAGCGAGATCATCACCTACTCCTTCGTCTCTCCCGCGGGCATGGACCTGATCCGGGCCCCCAAGGACGACCCGAGACGGAAGCAGATCAAGCTCCTGAACCCCCTGGGCGAGGACAGCTCCGTCATGCGCACCACGGGCCTGCCCTCCATGCTGGACATTCTGGCCCGGAACTGGGCCTACCACAACAAGGCCGCCCGGCTCTATGAGATCGCCAAGGTCTACCTGCCCGTGGAGGGCCGGGAGCTGCCCGAGGAGCCCAAGCGGCTGATGCTGGGCTGCTACGGCCCCGGCGAGGACTTCTACGCCCTCAAGGGCATCGTGGAGGGCATCCTGGCCCAGCTCAACGTGAAGCCCGTGGTCTTCGAGGCCTGCCGCGACAACAGCGCCTTCCATCCCGGCCGCTGCGCCGTCCTGCGCTTCGAGGATGATACCCGGCGCTTCGGCGTCCTCGGCCAGATCCATCCCTTGGTCGCCGGGAACTACGGCATGGACTGCGAGCTCTACTGCGCCGAGCTGGACTTCACCGGCCTGCTGGAGCACCTGGCCCCGGAGAAGACCTTCCAGGCCCTGCCCCGCTTCCCGGCCACCAGCCGGGACCTGGCGGTGCTCTGTCCCGAGGCCGTCACCGTGGGCGCCCTGGAGCGGACCATCACCCAGGCCGCCGGCAAGCTCCTGCGGGAGATTCGGCTCTTCGACGTCTACCGCGGCAAGGGCATCGAGCCCGGCAAGAAGAGCGCGGCCTTCTCCCTGAGCTTCCGCGCCGAGGACCGCACCCTCACCGACGCCGACGTGGAGCCGATCATGGAGCGGGTCCTGAAGGCCCTGGAGGCAGAGCACAGCGCCATCCGCCGGTAGGAAATAATAAGCGGAAATGATACAATCTGTGAGATACGGACCAAACACCTTCCGTTCCCTTCTCCATACAAACATAAACGAGGTATCTGCATGAAACCCTACATTCTCTCCGCCGACAGCACCCTGGACATGCCCGAGGAGCTGCTCCGGGAATACGATATCCGCGTGATTCCCAGCTATGTCACCCTGGGCGAAAAGACCGTGGACGACTGGCCCGAGCTGACCCAGAAGGACCTGCTGGACTACGTGAAGACCAGCGGCCAGCTGGCGAAGACCAGCGCCGCCAACCCCGGCGACTATGAGAACTGGTTCCGGAAGCTCCGGGCCGAGGGCCGCCCCGTGGTCCACGTCGCCAAGAGCGCCGCCCTCTCCTCCTGTTACCAGAACGCCTGCATGGCGGCCCGGGAGCTGGAGCAGGTCTGGGTGGTGGACTCCAAAAATCTCTCCGGCGGCACCAGCATGAGCATCCTGGCGGCCCTGCGCGAGGGCCCCGACGAGCCCGCCGCCGCGGCGGCCTTCCTGGAGGCCTACCGGGAGCGGATCGAGGGCAGCTTCATCATCGAGACCCTGGAATTTCTCCGCAAGGGCGGCCGCTGCTCCGCCCTGGCGGCCCTGGGGGCCAACCTCCTCAAGCTCCGGCCGGAGATCGTCTTCGACGGCGGCGTCATGCGGGTCGGCAAGAAGTACCGGGGCGCCTACCGCAAATGCGTCTACGAGTACCTGGAGGACCAGCTCGCCAAGCTCCCCTCCTATGAGACCGAGCTGGTCTACATAAACCACACCCTCCAGGACCCGGCCTTCCTGGAGGAGCTGAAGACCTGCGTGAAGGAGAGGACCGGCTGCCGGGAGCTCCTCGAGTACCCCGCCTGCTCCGCCATCTCCACCCACTGCGGCCCCAATACCTTCGGGTTGTTCTTTGTGAAAAAGCAGTAGGGAGGCATCAGGCAATAGGCATCAGGCCCGCCCGTAGCGGCGCACAGTGTGCGCCACGGGTTCCACGCTCTGAAAAGGGATTAGGGATTAAGGATTAAGGATTAGGGTGGGGTATATAGTTACACCCCGGAACGGGGGACTGCGTTGGATGCTGTAAAACAGAACAGGCGGTGCCTGATGCCTGATGCCTGATCCCTGATGCCTCTATCTCATCCAGCGTCGGATTGCCTCACAAGTCATCAAAAAAAAATTGCATTCCTATCTTTACAAATCCGGCAAAATGGGTTATGATAAGGAAAACGCGCAAAGGAGGTATGCCCTATGGAAGACCATACCATCAAATATCGGGTTCCCTCGGAGGATCACGAGGAGATGAAGCGCATTCTCGCTTCCGTCTACACCTCCCTCACCGAAAAGGGCTACAATCCGATCAACCAGATCGTAGGCTATCTCCTCTCCGAGGACCCCACCTACATCACCAACCACAACAACGCCAGAGCGATGATCTGCCGTCTGGACCGGGACGAGCTGCTCTCCGAGCTGGTACGCCACTATCTCTTCGACTGATCCGGTCCCCTGACCCGGACAACGCGGGGAGCCTGCGCCGCAGGCTCCCCGTTTTGTTGAACCGTTCCGCCGGCGCGGAACGAATTGTTACAATTTCATAGGTACCCCGCTTCCTGTTTTTCCCGCGAAAACACGTCATTCCGGACCAAAAACAGCCCCAAATCCGTAAAAAACTGTGAATTTTCCGTTATTTTTTGTCTTTTGGGGTTGACAAACTCATCTCAATGAGTTACAATTTGGTTACATTCCAAGCAAGGAGGTGCTCCATGGCTGAACAACTCGGTCTGACCTACAAGGGTCATCCCCTGATGCGCAAGGACAACATGGTTTATTACGGCTCCATGGCCGATAAATATATCGTCATCCTACAGGTTTTGGAGTCCAAGGATTTCCAGGATATTCGCCTGGCATCCAAAGTCTCGGTACAGCTTCAGCTCACGGATCAGACGGTCCGCCCCAAGGACCGGATCGTCCGCAAGAGCGAGAAGGACGGCTTCTACACAGCCTTAGACGTGGGCTGTGTCTGGCTCGAACGAGCCTTAGCCGGCAAGTAACAGGAAAGCGAGGGTACTTATGAAACGAATTACCACCAGGCTGATTGCCCTGGTTCTGACAGTCAGCATGCTGGCGGGCTTCGCCCTGCCGGCCCACGCCACCGAGCTCAAGACGGGCATCGGCGTCATCACCGCCTCCTCCCTGCGTCTGCGGGCCAAGCCCAACACCGACGCGGAGGTCCTGGCCACCGCCGTGGGCGGCGACTCCGTGGTCATCATCCGCGAGGTCGGCGACTGGTATCTGGTCAACTACAACCTCGAGATCGGCTACGTGTACAAGGAATACGTAGAGTTCAACGAGAAGAAGAACATCAAGCTCGGCTACGCCATGTTTGACTCCGCCTGCAACGTGCGCCAGGGCCCCGGCACCGACTCCGGCATCGTGGCCCAGGCTCCCAAGGGCGAGACCTGCTTCATCATCGGCTTCAACTGCGGCTGGTACAAGGTCAGCTTCAACGGTCAGAAGGGCTATGTCCGCTCCGACCTGCTGACCCTGCTGGAGCTTCCCTACTCCAACGCCGCCAGCCAGGGCAACACCTACAAGGACACCGGCAGCTCCAAGAGCGGCGAAAGCGCCTCCAAGTCCTCCGGCAGCTCCTCCAAGTCCTCGGGCAGCAGCTCCGGCAGCAGCTCCGGCAGCAGCTCCAAGGGCACGGCCAACAGCAGCTCCTCCGGCGGCAGCTCCACCGGCTCCAGCCTGGGCGAGCGCGTGGCAAATTACGCCATGCAGTTCAAGGGCTACCGCTACGTCTACGGCGGCGCCTCTCCCTCCGGCTTCGACTGCTCCGGCATGGTCTACTACATCTACCGGCAGTTCGGCTACAACGTGGGCCGCACCAGCACGGACCAGCTCCGCAACGGCTATCCCCACGTCAGCCGCGGCAACCTGAAGCCCGGCGACATCGTCCTCTTCGAGCGGACCTACACCTCCAGCCGTCCCGCCACCCACTCCGGCATCTACATCGGCAACGGCCAGTTCATCCACGCGGCGAACTCCCGCCTGGGCGTCATCGTCACCAGCCTGGACAACGACTACTATGCCTCCCGCTTCCTCTGCGGCGTGCGCATCGGCTGATTTTCAGACCCAAAATTGAACGTAATACCCGGCGTCCTCCCGACGTCGGGTATTTTTTTGCGTATTCGGGGAATGATAGAGGCAAATCGGGATTTGTCGATTAGGCAATAGTTGAATAGGCAATAGGGAATAGGAGACGGAGAAACGATATTTTTCTCGTCATTCTCCTATTGCCTATTGCCTGGTGCCTATTGCCTTGTCCCGACAAATCCGAATCATCCCCTCAGGAGGCAGCCATGAACAGTTACCGCCGCGGCAAGCAGAGCATCGTCTTTCCGAACAAACCCGTGATCACAGCCTGGGCTTCCGTTGTCGGGAAAAAGGAGGGCGAGGGCCCCCTGGGCTCCGCCTTTGACCTGGTGATCCCCGACGGCAAATACGGCGAAAAGACCTGGGAGCAGGCCGAGACCAAGCTCCAGCGGACGGCCCTGGACCTGGCCCTGGAGAAGGGCCGCCTGGGCCATTCCCGGCTGGACCTGGTCCTCTCCGGGGACCTGCTGAACCAGTGCGTGGGCTCCAGCTACGCCCTGCGCCGGACCGGAGTCCCGGCCCTGGGCCTCTACGGGGCCTGCTCCACCATGGCCGAGGGCCTGCTCCTGGCCGGCGCCGCCGCGAATGCGGGTTATGTCAACCACGCCGCGGCCCTGAGCTCCTCCCACTTCGCCGCCGCCGAGCGGCAGTACCGCTTCCCCCTGGCCTACGGCGGCCAGCGGACTCCCACGGCCCAGTGGACCGTCACCGGCGCCGGGGCCGTCTTGGTCTCCCGAACCGGCAAGGGCCCCCGGCTCACCGCCGCCACCGTGGGGACCGTGGAGGACAAGGGGATCGCCGACGCCAACAACATGGGGGCGGCCATGGCCTGGGCCGCCTGTCGCTCCATCTCGGCCCATCTGGAGGACCTGGGCCTGACGCCCGAGGCCTACGATCTGATCGTCACCGGGGACCTGGGCAAGCTCGGCAGCGACATCCTCCGGGAGTGCTTCGGCGGCGAAGGGATCGAGCTGGGGGAGCGCTATACGGACTGCGGCCTGCGGATCTTTGACCGCCAGACCCAGGACGTCCACTGCGGCGGCTCCGGCGCGGGCTGCAGCGCCGCGGTCCTGGCGGCGGAGCTCCTCCCCGGCCTGGCCGCGGGCCGCTGGAGGCGCATCCTCTTCTGCGGCACCGGGGCCCTCCTCTCCCCCACCACGGTCCAGCAAAAGCGGAGCATTCCGGCCATCTGCCACTGTGTAAGCATCGAGGCTCCGTAGGGACGGCACTCTGCCGTCCGGTTTGCGAAGCAAACAATCGCCCGCAGGGCGATCCCACTGCCACTGTGTAACCATCGAGGCTCCGTAGGGACGGCACTCTGCCGTCCGGTTTGCAAAGCAAACAATCGCCCGCAGGGCGATCCCACGGAGGGATTACCGAATCTGAAAAAAGTGAGCTGAACGAACCATGGATTATCTGAAAGCCTTTTTCGTCGGCGGGCTGATCTGCTGTATCTGTCAGATTCTGATCGACAAGACCGCCCTGACCCCTGCCCGGATTCTGACGGGCTGTGTCGTGAGCGGCGTCCTGCTCGGGGCCGCGGGCCTCTATCCCCGGCTGGCGGACTGGGCCGGCGCCGGGGCCGCGGTGCCTCTGACCGGCTTCGGGAACCTGCTTGCCCGGGGAACCCGGGAGGCGGTGGACCGGGACGGCCTCCTCGGCGCCCTGACCGGCCCCCTGACCGCCGCCTCCGGCGGCATCGCCGCCGCGGTGCTCTTCGGCTTTTTGTCCGCGCTGTGCTTCCCCTCCAAGGAAAAGTAGGGCGGTCTGCCTGGCAAATTCGGATTTGTCGGGTTCTTGCCGTAGGGGCCGGCGTCCTCGACGGCCCGCAGGTATCAGATAACGACACGTTCGGGGCGTCGGGGACGCCGCCCCCTACTACGCTGTTTCATTTAAAACTTTATTGGATAAAGGTGTTTGAGTTTAACACGGGCATTGTCAACGGTAAAATGCCA
>CAMVKI010000119.1 GCA_947168005.1 uncultured Clostridia bacterium | reverse complement strand
CGTGCATGGCGCCGCAGGCGCCGGCCTCGCTCTGCATTTCCACCAGCTTGACCGGGTGGCCGAACATGTTCTTCATGCCGTTGGCGGCCCAGACGTCCACGTGCTCCGCCATGGGGGAGGAGGGGGTGATGGGGTAGATCGTCGCGACCTCCGTAAAGGCGTAGCTCGCGTAAGCGGCGGCTTCGTTGCCGTCCATGGTTTTCTTTTTCATCATAACGTGCCGATCATTCCTTTCGTAAAAATACAACAAATTTTCGGGGGAAATCTTGTCTCCAATTAGTTATTATACTCTGTTTGGAGGGGAAAGTCAATCGCTTCGGACAAAAGCTTCCAGAATTTCCCGGATGGCGGGGCCGTAGGCGCCGTCGATGAGGGCGACGGGCTCGCCTTGGGCGGCGAAGCCCTCGATGACGGCCCGGTTGTCGGCCTTCAGGCGCTCGGGGGTGCAGTCGGAATCGTCCAGCCGGTGCTCGATGACGGAGGCGTGCTCGCGGATGTCGTCAAAGTGGGCGTCGATGTAGGCGTCGGTCATGGCGAGGCAGAGAAAGCGGATAGCGGGCAGATAGGCCTCGTCAAAGGAGCTCCGCCAGTCGAAGGGGATGTAACAGCCCTCCACGATGAGGTTTTGCCGGTTCTCGACGGCGGTCTTGACAATCTCCCGGACGATGGGCCAGAGATAGGCCGTCAGGGCCTCGTCGTCGGCGGGGGTGAGGGCGGTCTGACCGCTGCGGATCAGCCCCATCTTCAGGTGGTCGATGGAGAAGCAGGGGAAGCGGTAGAGATCGATCAGGCGCTGGGCCAGGAGGGTCTTTCCGGTGTGGGTCGCGCCGGCGAGCAAAATGACCATGGGGATACCTCCGATCTGTGTGAAATCGTTTGAAAAGCCGGAAGCCGGGAAAGGGCTTGCAATCCGGCGGGGCGGGAATTATAATGGAATCAAGAAAATGAAAGGTGGTTACAGCATGAAAAAGGTACGGATCACGGTCAAGCGGATCGCCCGCTATGAGGATCTGATGGCCGCGTATGAAAATCCCATCGAGCACGCCTGCGGCATGGAGCTGGGACAGAGCTTCGTCGCCGAGGGCTGGGAGCGGCCCGCGGGCTTCTGTGCCAGCGCCTGGGACACGGTCTCTCCCTTCGTCATGGCCCTGGCCCACGGGGCGGAGAATTTCTACGACGGCTGGATGAAGAACCCGAAATCCGCCATGATCTCCTGCAACGACGGCTTCCGCCCCGTGAGCTTCCTGCTGGAGGCCCTGGAGGAGGACGCCTGATCAGCGCGTATGCGCCAGGATCGCCTCCACGGTCTGCCGCCACTGCTCCGCCGGGGAGATCTGCGCCTCCCCGTCGCCGGACTGGGGACCGTAGCTGCCGAATTGGGCGTGGTTCCCGCCCTCGATGACGCATTCGCAATAGTCCTTCGGGGCGAAGGCCCGGCCCGCCTCGACCCGGTCCGGGCGGAGCACCCCGTCCTCGGAGCCGTAGACGCTGAGGAGGAGCAGGGAGTCGTCCAGCTCCTTCGTGGGGTAGGCGGCGAAGAGGATCACGCCGCGCAGCCTTTCGGGATGGGCCGCGGCGTAGTTGGCGGCCACGGCCCCGCCCAGGGAATGGCCCCCGACGTACCAGGCGTCGTAATCGTATCGGTCGAGCAGCCCATCCGCTTTGTTCATGCCGAAAACGGCGAAGCGCAGGGGCATCTCCGCCAGCAGCACGTCCATGCCGGAGCCGGCCAGCTCCCGGAGCAGGGGCGCGTAGGCCGCGGCCTCCACCTTCGCGCCGGGATAGAAGATCAGCGCGTCGCGCTCCGAGGGGCCGTCGAAGAACCAGCCGTAATCCGTCCGCGAGACCCGCACGGCGCCCTCCGATTCCAGGGCCGCCAGAGCCGTCTCGTCCGCATGGTAATAGACGGAGGCGTAGATCAGAAACCCGGCCGCCAGCAGCAGGAGCAGCAGGGCGGGCAGCAGCAGCTTCCAATGTTTTCGCATGATACGTTTCCTTTCCGATTGTTGGATTCTGTGATTAGGATACTGCGGCTTCGATGGGAAGTCAATAGCTATTCGTGTGGAGCGGGGTATATGGAATGCAGGAGCAAAGGAGACAGGCGCGATAGACAAGCTGAGACAGTTTTTTTGATTGTGTAAACAGGTATTGTTTTTCGCCGAGTTCCCGGTTCGAGCGGAAAAAGACAAAATGAAAGTAAAAAGCTATTATTTGAGAGAGAGCATAATACAATCATTTACAACCGCCCTAATAAACTTGAAACAAAAAATAAAGAGGTGCAAAGATGGCAAGAACTGGAGCAGATATTGACTTCACCAAACAGACGCTGGAACTTTGTTTTGCTTCTAATGTTTATGTGGTTCCAGATTATCAGCGCGAATATGTCTGGGAAGAACAAAACGTTAAACCGTTGCTTGACGACATCATTCAGGCATTCAACTTTGATCCCCAAAAGCTGTATTTTGTTGGCACAATCGTTGTGAATATCGGACCGGACAGATATGAAGTAATTGATGGTCAGCAGCGATTAACAACTTTTTTTATCATGCTATGTGCGCTGCGGAAGCTGTATGAAGATAATGGTTTGGATTCAACAATAATTCAAAACTTGTTATACTCAACTGTGATGAACGATTATGGCGATACTGTCAAGTCTTTCCGGCTTGAATTGCAGTATCAGGATGCGACGGGGTTCTTAGAAAAGGTTTTTCAAGGGAAAATCGAAGAAAACGACAAAAGGACAGAATCAACGAAAAAAATTGCGGATGCGTATGATTTGGTACTAATTACTCTACGTGATGAGTTTGATAAGCCAGATATGTTGAAGCGCTTCACAGCGTTTGTACTTAAAAAAATCCTATTTGTACAAATTGAAACAAGCGATATGTCTGAGGCGCTAAAAATTTTTGAAACAATTAATGAGCGAGGCGTTGGACTGAATCCAATGGACTTATTAAAAAACCTGATTTTCATGCAGGTCGAAAGAGAAAAATTTAAGGAATTGAATGCAAAATGGAGGGAAGTAACCTCAGCTCTGGAACAGATTAATGAACAGCCTCTTCGCTTTTTAAGGTATTATATTATCGCAAATTATGATACAAGTGGGCTAAAAGACGGAATTGTAAGAGAGGACAAAGTATACGATTGGTTAGTAAACAATAATGACAAGTGTCATTATAAAGAAAAGCCGTTTATGTTTGTGAACGATATGATTGCTGGTGTCCGCAAGTATGTTTCTTACTATAATCCGTCTGATGAAAATTCGGGAAATGCGCACCTCAAAAATATTGCGCTTCTTGCTGGCAAGAAATACAAATTGCATTTGCAATTACTGCTCGCGGCCAAAAAAATGAACGATGCTGCATTAGCCAGGTTTAAACAATTATTGGAATCAATCGTTTATTATGCAACAATTACGCGAACAAAAACAAACTATTTGGAGCGGTTGTTTGCACAATGGTGCAACAGTATCAGAGGTATTACAACAGTTGAGGAATTAAATGAGTTTGTAATTAAGAGCGTAATGCCGGCAGTAGATGGTTGGAAGCAAGATTACAAGGCAATTTTTATGAATCTCAGCATAGGGATGGTTCAGCAATACAGAATACGATTTATCCTTGGAAGAATTGAGCGCTATATTGATGTGCAGCGTCAAAGTCAAGGTGACGCAGCAAAAGATGTTACGGGGCTTATAGGCAAAGGCGTAGAAATTGAGCACATTATGCCGCAGACATGTAATGACCCGGACAGATACAATGTGAAAGCTGAAGAGTATGATTTGATAAAAAACCGTTTAGGCAATCTCACGCTTCTTGAAAAGAGCATAAACGCTTCAATACAGAATGATTCTTATGATGATAAATGCAATGAATACGAAAAATCTAAATTCTATCTGACACAATCCCTGAAAAAGTTGGTGAATGTTGGGGCCAATACAGCAGTCAATAAGATGAACGAGCGGCTGCGTTCTTGGCCTGAATGGACAGGTAAGGCTGTTGCAGAGAGGCAGGAGATGCTCTACACTTTGGGAGAAAGCATCTGGAGTATTAATAATTTGCTGTAGGCTCAGTCTAACTATGAGCATTTATGAATAGCTAAAGCAAGAAAAACGCAGACACGAGGTTGCTGAGCTTGACAAGGCCCGGTTTTGCAGATAAGATAATACTTGATATAATGATACTCTTGCATAAAAACAACGGAGGTGCTGGCCTATGATCCGATCCTTGATCTCAGATGGAAGCTGGTCCCTGTACAGCGGGGACGTTCTGCTGGCGCGGCACAGCCCGGAGCGGCCCCTCGTGACCGCGGTCCGGCGGGAGAAGCGCTACTCCACGGACCGGGGCACCGTAAAGGAGCAGGTCGTCGAGCGGGAATCCACGCCCCTGACCGAGCTGTGCGAGGCCGACGAGGGGGGCTTCACCCTGGGCGGCGGCGAGCGCCGCCTGAGGGTGGAGCTCACGGAGACGGAGCTGGGCGTCCGGCTGAGCCTGGAGGGCGAGCCCGGCTGGGGCTACGTCTTCACCCTGCCCGCCGAGGCCGAGGAGGCCGTCTTCGGCGGCGGCGAGCAGTACCGGCAGGTGAATCTGCGGGGAGAGCTGGTGGTGAACCTGGTCTCCGAGCACATCCGGGCCGCCACGGTGATCCAGAAGGCCCTGCTGCCCCGGCGGCTCTACAAGGAGAAGCCCCACGGCCAGATCGGCAGCTACGCCCCCATGCCCGTCTTCGTGACGGACCGGGGCCGGATGATCCGCTTCGTCACCGACAGCGACGGCATCTCCGACTTCACCGGGGCGGAGCTCCGCTTCACCTTCGATTCCTGCCCCAGGGCCCTGGTCCTGAGCCGGGCCGAGGGCTACGAGCCCCTGGTCCGGGCCCTGGCAAAGGAGATCCCCAACCGGCAGTACCTCCCGGACTGGTGCCTGGAGGGCATGATCCTGGGCGTTCAGGGCGGCACGGAGACGGTTCTCGGCAAGGCCTTCGCCATGCTGGACGCCGGAGCGAAGATCTCGGCGGTCTGGTGCCAGGACTGGTGCGGCGAGAACCGCACGGCCATGGGCAAGCAGGTCTGGTGGAACTGGGAGGCCGACGGAAAGCTCTATCCCGGCCTGAAGGAGGCCATCGAAAGGCTCCGGGCCCGGGGCGTCCGCTTCCTGGGCTACATCAACCCCTACCTGGTGAAGGACAGCCGCCTCTACGACGCGTGCAAAGAGAAGGGCTGGCTCATCACCCGGAAGGACGGGACGGTCTACCACATCAAGTCCACCACCTTCGACGCGGGGATGCTGGATCTGACGAACCCGGAGACGGCCCGCTTCGTCAAGGACGTGCTGATCAAGAAAAACATGCTGGAGCTGGGCATGTCCGGCTGGATGGCGGACTTCGGGGAGTATCTGCCCGTGGACTGCGTGCTCCACAAGGGGGACCCGGCCCTGCTCCACAACCGCTGGCCCGTGCTCTGGGCCAAGCTCAACCGGGAGGCCATCGAGGAGTACGGGGCCGAGGACGCCTTCTTCTTCTCCCGCTCCGGCTATCCGGGGGTGCAGAGCTACGCGCCCATCCTCTGGAACGGCGACCAGCACACGGACTGGACCCGGGACTACGGCATGCCCTGCGTGATGCCCGCCAGCTTCAACCTGGGCTTCTCCGGGGTCAGCCTGGTCCACGCGGACGTCGGCGGCTTCTTCTCCTTCACGAAGATCAAGCGCGGCCCCGAGCTCTTCATCCGCTGGATGGAGATGGCCTGCTTCTCGCCCCTGATGCGGAGCCACGAATCCCTGCGGCCCTGGGCCAACGCCCAGTTCGACCACCCGGAGGTCCTGCCCTATACCGTGAAGCTCACCAAGGTCCACGCGGCCCTGCGGCCCTATCTGGAGAAGCTCCTGGCGGAGGCCCGGGAGGGCGTCCCGGCCCTGCGGCCCGACTTCTGGGAGGCCCTGGACTACGGCGCCAGCCGGGACCCCTACAGCTATTTCCTCGGCAGCGAGCTCTACGTCTGCCCGGTCATCGACCCGGGGCTGAAATACCGCCGGGTCTTCCTCCCCGCGGGCCAGTGGGTCCACCTCTGGACCGGCAGAGCGCTGACCGGCGGCAAGGAATACCGCGTCGGCTGCTCCCTGGGACGTCTGCCCGTCTTCTACAAGAAAGGCAGTGCGTACACGGACGTATTCAGAACAGCGGCACAAGCTGAAAGTTGAAAGGTATCGATTCCGTCGTAGGGGCGCACAGTGTGCGCCAGTTGCGCAAAGCAAACGATTCCCAGCGTCATCGATGCGTTTCCCCGGCATTTCTCGCCTTGCGGCGAAACGGTGGCGCACACTGTGCGCCGCTACGGGGCGACCGAACAGATTCTTTTCAGCTTTGAACGCAGAGAGAACGGCGGACAAGCAGGGCTTGTCCCTACATACAGAAACGATAAGAACTGGAGGAACCGAAATGAAAAGCTCACCCCTGGCTGCTGCCCGCGGCATCGGCATGAAGGACAAGCTGGGCTACGCCTTCGGCGACCTGGCCTCCTGCCTGGTCTTCGGCCTGACCCAGAGCGTGCTCAACAAGTACTACACCGACGTGCTGGCGATTCCCGTGCTCCATGTCATGATCATGACGATCATCGCCCGGATCTGGGACGCGGTCAACGATCCCATCTGGGGCCGGATCATCGACCGGGCGGGCCGGAAGGCCGACGGCCGCTACCGCCGCTGGATCCGCATCTTCTCCCTGCCCGTGGCCCTGGCGACGGTGCTGATGTTCCTGGACGTCCGGGGCCTGGTGCCCGCGGGCCGTCTGGCCTTCATCTACGTCACCTACATCCTCTTCGGCATGCTCTACACCTGCATCAACATCCCCTACGGCTCCCTGGCCCAGGTCATCACCTCCGACGACAAGGAGCGCTCCTCGCTCTCCGTCTTCCGCTCCATCGGCTCCACCTTCGGCGCCATGCCCGCCATGGTCCTGGCCTCCATGTGCTATGTGGGCACCGGCGTCCTCGGCCCCGACGGCAAGGAGCTGAAGGAGATGAGCCACAGCAAGGTCTTCCTCGGCGCCTGCGTCATTGCGGCCCTTGCGGTGCTCTTCTATCTGCTTTGCCACGCCTGGACCAAGGAGCGGGTGGTCTCCGAGCCCGCCCCCAAGCAGAAGGGACAGACCGGGAAGGTGGTCAGGGCCCTGCTCAGGAGCCGCCCCTTCATGGCGGTCTCCCTGGCCTCCATGCTCTTCCTGGCCGCCCAGATGTTCGGCCAGGGCTATAATCCCTACCTCTTCCACCACTTCTTCCAGAAGCCCGACCTGACCATGCTGCCCACGGTCTTCCAGTATCTGCCCGTGGCGATCATCATGTTCTTCGCCACGAAGCTGGGCAACAAATTCGGCCGCCGGGAGGTCTGCGCCGCGGGCGTGCTGCTGGCCGCGGTCTTCTACATTCTCCTCTTCCTGCTCTCCCTGGCCGGGATCGTCAACGTGTGGCTCTACCTGGCCGCCAACCTGATGGCCGGCATCGGCACCGCCTTCCTCTTCCTGCTGGTCTGGGCCCTGGCGACGGACGCCATCGACTACAACCGGGTGAAGTACGGCGTGGACGACGTGGCCACCTCCTACGCCTTCTACACCTTCATGCGGAAGCTGGGCCAGACCGTGGCGACGGTGCTGATCAACGTCCCCCTGCTGCGGATCGGCTACATCGGCTCGGAGCTGGACACCACCGGTCTCAGCGCCGCGGCCCTGAAGACCATGTACAACTACTCCGTCATGATTCCCGCCGCTCTGTTCCTGCTGGTCTTCCTGCTGCTGTGGTTCGTGTATCCCCTCAGCAAGAAGAAGGTCGAGGAGCTGCAGGTCGAAAAGGCGAAGCTGCTCGGATAAAAAACTAAAAAACGTTTCGTGGAAAAACGAGGAATTGCTTTGATGCAATTCCTCGTTTTTCCACGCTGCGGGCGGCGGCCTCGGGTCCGGCCGCCCTACGGCGACGG
>CAMVKI010000118.1 GCA_947168005.1 uncultured Clostridia bacterium | reverse complement strand
GCTTCATCTACCGGGGCTGGGCCGTCCACTCCCAGGGCAACCCCCTGGCCCACGCGGTGCTCCGGGGCCGGAAAACCGAGGACGGGCGGCGCCTGCCGAACTACGGCTATGAGGAGCTGCGCCGCCTGGCGGACCGCTACCTGGCCTCCGGGGCCCAAAATCCCGCGGTCATCGTGGACGCCAACCACGAGAACTCCGGCAAGGACCCCTTCCGCCAGCCCGCCGTGATCCGGGACGTGCTGGCAAGCCGCCGCCGGGACCCGGAGCTGGCCCGGCTGGTGAAGGGCTTCCTGGTGGAGAGCTACCTGGAAGACGGCTGCCAGGAACCCGGCGGCGGCGTCTGGGGCCAGTCCATCACCGACCCCTGCCTGGGCTGGGAGAAGACCGAGCGCCTGATCCTGGACCTGGCCGCCGCCCTCTAAAATCAAGTGACAAGTGACAGGTGACAGGTGACAATTAACCTGTAGCGGCGCACATTGTGCGCCACGGACATCCCCGCCCGCGGAGCCGGGAATTGGCCTCCCTGGCCCTCGCTCTGACGAGGGTTCAAGGATCAGGGCGGGCCAAGAGCCTCAGAGGACAGAACTTACGAAAAAAAACGGCTGCCAAATGGATACAAAAAATATATTATTGAAGGAGAACAGCATATGGAAATCGATTTACTGACCCCCTTAGAACTTGAAAAGTTCGGGCATCTGTTTCCGCCGTATCTTTTAAGCGAGCTTCCGGCAGATGAGATCCTGCTGGGCTGCGTCAACGAGGATCCGCTTGACGCAGCCGGCATCCTGATGGCCCACCCTGCGGAAGCAGAGCTTTTTGTGGACTGGATCTATGTAGATCCGTCCTACCGCAGGAAGGGCGCCGGAAAGGCCATGCTGAACGTTCTGCTGGATACCGCGGCGGAATCCGACGCCGTGGACGCCGTGGACGTGGTGTTCTCCGAGGACCAGCCGGACCTGGAGTCCTTCCTGAAGGCCTGCGGCTTTGCCCTGATTAAGCGCGAAGGCGACAAGGGCTTCCTCTGCGCCCTCGGGAATTTCCCGAAGCTCCCGGTCAAGAGCGCGCTGGTGGGAGAGCTTCTTCCGCTGCCGAAGGTTCCTGAGAAAACCCTGCAGCGCTTCTCCGATCTGCTCAGCCAGTCGGCGGTCCCCGGAATCGCCATCGAAACGCCCATTGAAGCAGAGCGGTATCTTCCGGAGAGCTGTATGCTCCTGGAGAACGGAACGATCCGCGGCGCGTGCTTTGTGGAGAAGAACGCCTTCGGCCTCTCCATCGCCTGGATCTTCAACAACTGCTCCGTGCCGGACATGATCATCCATATCGTCAATGAAAGCGTCGGCCTGCTGCAGAAGAAATATCCCGCGGACACGGCGCTGAGCTTTGCAAGCGTAAACCCCGGCGTGGAACGCTTCGTCGAACGCCGCGTTCCGGTGCAGAGCCGCGCAGAGATCTATATCGGCACCTACAGATTCGATCTTGAAGACTGAAGCCTGATACGGAGGGAATAAAAATGCCAAAGAATCTTGAACAAATCATGGCCGACATCCGCCGGATGCAGCAGAATGTGGCGGGCGGACAGAGCAAAAAAGAGGGCCCGAACCAGCCCTCGGAGGACGACATCAGAGCCTACGTAAACCAGGAGCTCAAGGGGGAAGCGGTCGATCCGAACAGCGCCGCGGCAAAACACATCGCGGATCTCCTCGCAAGAAACCCGCAGATCAGAAAGGGCGAAAACGGCCTGGCAAAATTCCTTCCAAAGGCCAACGAGGCGCGAAAGGAAAAAATGAAGCAGCTGCGCACCGACGCGTCCGTCGGCGGAATCAAAAAGGTCTTTACCGACCTGAAGGGAAACAAGAGAAGCGCCGCGCGGGAGGAGCTCAAAAGCATCGCGCAGGATAAGCTGCGCTCCTATGGCAGGCAGCCGATCGCCGATGAAGAAACCGCGTTGAAGAAGATCGCCACCGGCAGAGTCCGCAGAATGTGGAACCCGCTTCAGCCCGCGATGAATCACTTCGGACTTGGCTCCAAAGCTGAACGCCATGACCCGGATGCGCCATTCCCGAGACCGGATGATGCTGCATGCGAGAAAATCACCGCCGATGTGCCGAACGGCAAGCTGGACGGCATGATCTACCGCCCGCTCCAGGCCCAGGCGCAGCCCCAGGACAGGAAAGTCGTGCTTTTTTTCTCGGGGATGGGCGGTCCTGCCGGGGAATACTGCGAGCCTGTATATAAAAAATATCTGAAGTCCGGCGCCACGGTTGTAACCATGGACTACAGGGGCTTCGGCGCCAGCGAGACGCTCAATAAGAAGGGCGGGAAAACAGGCACCCCGCTTTGCGAGAAAACGATCTATGACGACGGCAAGCAGATGCTGAAATACGTGATTGAAAAGATGCATGTCGCGCCGGAAAATATCATCCTGCACGGGTTTTCTCTGGGCGGCGCCGTGGCGTCCAAGGTGGCGGCGGATTTCTATCAGGAGCAGCAAAAAAAGGCGCTGGAGGAAGGCCGCCTGATGAAGGAACCCCAAAAACTCGGAGGAATTGTGCTCCACAGTCCCATTGATTCCATGTACAGCGCCGCAAAGTCCATGATGTGGGGCATCCATCTGGCGGGATTCCTCGGATGGGTCGGTTCCGGCGGGTATAACACCAAATCGCATATGCAGAGACTGCACAAGCTGGACCCGGATCTCCCTGTGCACTATGTCAGCGGCAAAAAAGCAGAGGGGGATCATCTTGACATCGATACGACAAAGATAGACAAGGATCCGAAAGCAGCATTCCATAATTCGTCTTCTTACAGAAACGCGGGCGACCACACGGATGATAATCTCGAGCATGACCCCGACCTGGCCGAGCTTGTGACGCTTGGCAGAGACGCCCAGCTCCGCGAGCCGAATCTGCAAATGCAGGCGCCGCAGCAGGGCGTCGCCGCGGGAGGACTGCAGCCCTGAGGCGCGGCTGCGCAGCCGCCTCTTGCCTGACCGGACGGCCCAATCCGCCAAAGGCGGATGAGCCGTCCGGCTCGCGAAGCATGAAAACAGGGGACAGGGGACAAGTGACAAGTGACAGGTGACAAGTGACAATTAATCTGAAGCGGCGCAGAAGACATGGGGACGGTCCTTTTGTATTGAAAACAACATAAGAAAAGCGCACAAAAGGACCGGCCCTGTGTGTTCGAGAATAGAACGATGGACAAAGCGGAGAGAGAACATGAATCGAGTGAGAGAGAAGAAAAGAACTGCAAATTTCGGCCCAACAAAAAAAGAGCTGCCGCAAAACCGGAGGCAGCTCCGGGGGAAAGCGGCCCGGAAACGCAAAGCGGAAAGAAAACAGACAGCCCAAGCGCGCAGACTGGCCCGGGCGGAAGCGGCGCAGATGAGACGACAGCTGCGGGCGGAAAAGAAGGCGCTGCACGGGCAGAGAAGAACGGAGCGGGCCCCGGAGCGAAAAGAGGCCTGCCGGAACGCTTCCGGGAAGCGAAAGCTGCTCCGCGGACTGTTCCGGCTGGCCCTGGCCGGGGCCCTGATCTGCCTGATCGCTTTTCTCACCGTGGTGATCCGCGGCGGCTCCTTCATTTTGGATCTGCAATACGACGAGGAACAGATTCAATCCGGGCTTCCCGAAGAAAAAGCGGACTGTATTCTGATCCTCGGAGCGGGCCTGTGGGGCGGAAAGCCCAGTCCCATTCTCCGGGAGCGGCTGGATCTTGGCGCGGAGCTGTACCGGAGTGGGGCGGCCCCGAAGCTTCTGGTGACCGGCGACAACGGCAGGGAGGACTATAACGAGGTTCAGGCCATGGAGGACTATCTGGCCGAGGAGCAGGGGATTCCGCGGGAGGACATCGTCCGGGACCACGCGGGCTTCTGCACCTACGACAGCATGGTCCGGGCCAGGGATGTCTTTTGCGCCGAGCGGGTCGTCATTGTCACGCAAAAGTATCACCTTTTCCGGGCCTGCTACATCGCCAATGCCGTCGGGCTGGAGGCCGTCGGGGCCGACGCCGGCCGAAGCGCCTTATCCGGCCGGGAAGCCCGGGAGCTCCGGGAATGCCTTGCCAGAGTCAAGGACTTCTTCTGGTGCATCTTCCGCCCAAATCCAAGATTTCTGGGCGACAAAATCCCGATCAAGTAGATGAAATCGGGGACCCTTGTCTTTGAGGAGCGGACAAGGAACTGTCCTCTGTCTTTATGCTCCCTTCCCTCACCCTGATCCCAGCAAAAAGCCCCTTCCGGCCGGAACCGGAAGGGGCTTTTGACGCCGCGCAGGCGGCCTCAGAAGGGCATTTCCTCGTCGTCCTCGTCGAACTCGAACTCCAGCAGCTCGCCGCACTTGGAGCAGGGCTTGGAGCCCTCCATCAGGTCCTTCTCGCTGAACTGGTGGACCTCGCCGCACTTGGGGCAGGTGACCTCGTAGACGGGATCCTCGTCGTACTCGAAATCGTCGTCGCCCAGGTCGTAGTCGAAGTCCTCGTCCTCGTCGAAGTCGTAGTAGTCTTCGTCGTCCTCTTCGTCCTCGTCGTAGTCCATCAGGAACTCGTCGATGGCGTCCAGGTTCTCCTCGATCTCATCCAGCTCGTCGGAGACGGCGATGGCGTTGTCCTCCAGGTCGTCGATGGAGACGGCCATATCCTGGAGCAGGTCCACCACGGCCTTCAGCAGGCGGTTTTCGTCCTTCTCGGTGTCGAGCTTGATGCCGTCCATCAGGCCCTTCAGGTAAGCGGCTTTTTCAGCTAATGTCATGGTG
Organism: uncultured Clostridia bacterium; assembly: GCA_947168005.1. Taxonomy (GTDB): domain Bacteria; phylum Bacillota; class Clostridia; order Oscillospirales; family Oscillospiraceae; genus JAFRPC01. Next base: position 3,226 of record CAMVKI010000118.1, on the reverse strand, counting down.
TTATGCTCCTTTCTTCATGCAGGCAGTCGGATTTTGGCGCACACTGTGCGCCGCTACAGATATGCGGATCGCAGTCAGAGCGCTCAGCCCTTGGCGCGGCCCATGTATTCGCCGGTGCGGGTGTCGATCTGGATCACGTCACCCTCGTTGATGAACAGGGGGATCTTGACCTCGGCGCCGGTCTCCAGGGTGCCGGGCTTCAGGGTGTTGGTGGCGGTGTTGCCGGCCAGGCCGGGCTCGGTGTGCGTGACCTCGAGGAAGACGAAGTTGGGGCACTCAACGCCGAAGACGTTGCCCTTGTAGGACAGCAGGGTGCACTCCTCGTTCTCCTTCACGAACTTGAAGGCGTCGGGCAGGACGTCCTTGCCCAGGGGGACCATGTCGAAGGTTTCGTTGTCCATGAAGTAGTACAGATCGCCGTCGTTGTAGGAGTAGGCCATCTTTCTGCGCTCGACGAAGGCTTCCTCGAACTTGGCGGTGGGGTTGAAGGAGGTCTCGGTCACGCCGCCGGTGATGATGTTTCTCATCTTGGTGCGGACGAAAGCCGCGCCCTTGCCGGGCTTGACGTGCTGGAACTCCACGACCTGATAGATTTTGCCGTCCATCTCAAAGGTCTTGCCGTTTCTGAAATCACCAGCGGTAATGGTTGCCATATAGGTTTCCTCCAAAATATTTAGTATATACGGGATTTTCTGCCGGATCGGCATTTTTACTAATATAGTATACTACATGAATTTGAAATATGCAAGCATTTTATTGCGCTTCTTCGGGTTTTCCGCCTTGCAGCAGTTCGGCTCGTGCCGTAGGGAGGCATCCCCAGATGCCTCCGCCGCCGGAACGGCGGCGTCATTGCCTGCGGCAATGACAGGAGCGATGAGGGCATCGCTCCCTACAAGGAGGCCGGACGACTGTCCCGCCGCAATTCGCGCTCCGTGTCGGCGGCGGCCTGGGGTCAGGCCGCCCTACGGGGCCTCGTCACTCCCGCCGCAGCTTCTCCCGCAGGCGGCGGAAGCTCGCCTGCCAGGAGCAGCTTGTTCTGGCCTCGGCCCAGGGAATGCCCGCGCTGACCCGGCAGAGGCCGGGCACCGAGGCCAGGGTCTTGGAGATCAGCCAGGAGATCGCCAGGATCAGCAGGCAGACGGGGAGCAGCTGCAGAAAGCGCCTGGGATAGAGGCCCAGCCGCCAGAGCCCCTTGATGACCAGGGGGTGGACCAGATAGATCGGCATGGACAGCCGCACCAGCTCCCGCAGGAGCCCCAGCCGGGGCGGGCGGCGCAGGTTCTGCTTCGCCAGCAGGAAGAGCAGGGCGGCCAGGCAGATCTCCCAGCCCCCGTTCTGCTGCTGGAAGGCGGGGGCGTATTCCCCGAACTGCCGGGTCCGGAGCCAGGTCCCCACGGTGATGACGCCCAGACACAGAAGGGCGAGGACGATCAGCTTCCGGTCGTCGAAGCGCTTCTCCCGCCGGAACAGGAAAAAGCCCAGCAGGAAGGGGAAGAGATTGCCGTCCAGGAAGCGAAGCGCGGTGAAAAGATCCAGATGCAGCCAGACCTGCGCGGCCCCCGGGACCAGCATCCGGAGCATTCCCAGCCCCAAAATGGCAGCGATCCCGCCCAGCAGATAGCGCTCTGCGGCCCGGTCCATCCCTTGGACCATGTGGTACAGCAGGGGAGAGAGGGCGTAGAGGGCGATCAGGGTGTACAGATACCACAGGTGGGTGTAGGCCGGGGTCTGGGGGATGGCGAGGAAGCCTTTCAGGACCTCGCCAAAGGCCAGGCTCTCCCAGCGCCACAGCAGAAGCAGGGTCACGGCGCTCCAGAGCAGCAGGGGCAGGACCAGCCGGGGAATCCGCCTGCGCCAAAGGTGCTTCAGATCGGCGGTCCGGGGGCTGCTCAGCAGCAGGCTCCCGGAGATCATAAAGAACAGCGGCACCGCCGTGAAGGCCAGGGACACCAGCAGATTGGCCCCGTGCCAGCCCGCATTCCGCGCCCCCCGCAGGAGGCCGGAGGCCGCGTGCATGAGGATCACCCCGGACATGGCGAAGAGCCGCAGCCAGTCAAAGCAGGCGACGCGGCTTCCGCCGCCCCCGGCAGGGGCGGCGGGCAGGGGCCTTCCCGTCAGTTGGGCCTGGCTCACAGGATGATGAGCTCCTTGGGGCTGTGGGCCAGATCCTCCACGCCGTCCTCCTTGATGATGACGCAGTCCTCGATGCGGACGCCGAACTTGCCGGGCAGGTAGATGCCGGGCTCGGCGGAGCTGACGCAGCCGGCGGGCATGGGCTTGTCGTTGGAGGGGTTGCAGTTGGGAGACTCGTGGACCAGCAGGCCCAGGCAGTGGCCGTAGCCGTGGCCGAAGTATTCGCCGTAGCCCGCGTCGGCAATGACCTTCCGGGCGGCGCCGTCGATGGCCTGACCGGTGACGCCGGCCTTGGTGGCGGCGATGCCCGCCAGCTGGGCCTTCAGCACGGTGTTATAGACCTGCTTCATCTCGTCGGTGGCGTAGCCCAGGGCCACGGTGCGGGTCATGTCGGAGCAGTAGTCCTTGTAGACCACGCCGAAGTCCATGGTGATGAAGTCGCCGGCCTGGAGCTTCCGCTCGCCGGGGACGCCGTGGGGCATGGAGGTATTGGGGCCGGAGACCACGATGGGGGCGAAGGACAGACCCTCGGCGCCGTTCTTGTACAGGCAGTAGATCAGCTCGGCGCAGAGCTCCTTCTCGCTCATGCCGGCCTTGATCCGCTTGCAGACCTCGGTGAAGCTCCTGTCGGTGATGGCCTGGGCCTCCCGCATGCGCTGGAGCTCGTATTCCTCCTTGACCACCCGGAAGGCGTTGATGTCCTTCTGGCAGGGGACCAGCCTGGCGTTGAGCTTTTCCTCGTAGCCGCGGAACTCGGCCACGGTCAGGAAGTCCTCCTCGAAGCCCAGGGTGAAGACCTCGAACTCGGAAATGGCCTCGTTGAGCTGCTTGATATAGCCGTTGTCCTTGCTGACCATGCGGACCTCGAAGCCCTTCAGGTTCTTCTCGGCGGTCTCGATGTAGCGGGAGTCGGTGTAGTAGCGGCAGCCCTTTTTCGTGACGATGGCGACGCCCTCGTCCACGTTGAATTCGGCGCAGTACTTGCGGGAGATGGGGCTGGTGAGGAGGAGGCCGTCATAGCTTCCCTTGTCCAGCAGGGACAGATACTTTTCCAGATTGGTCATGGCTTTGTGATTCTCCTTTTTCTTGCTAA
>CAMVKI010000117.1 GCA_947168005.1 uncultured Clostridia bacterium | reverse complement strand
ACTTCCTCCAGGAGGAGTACCAGGCCGCCAAGGCCGACGCCGAGGAGCTGGAGGACCGGCTTCGGGTCCTGCTCCTGCCCCGGGACCCCAACGACGACAAAAACGTCATCGTGGAGATCCGCGGCGGCGTGGGCGGCGAGGAGAGCGCCCTCTTTGCCCACTCCCTCTTCCGCATGTACTCCATGTACGCCGCCTCCAAGGGTTGGCAGCTGGAGCTTTTGAACTACAGCGAGACCGAGCTGGGCGGCGTCAAGGAGGCCGATTTCCTGATCAACGGCGACGGCGCCTTCTCCCGGATGAAGTTTGAATCCGGGGTCCACCGGGTCCAGCGGGTCCCCGAGACCGAATCCGGCGGCCGCATCCACACCTCCACCGCCACGGTGGCGGTTCTCCCCGAGATGGAGGCCGCGGAGGTGGACATCCGCCCCGAGGACATCGAGATGCAGGTCTATCGGAGCTCCGGCGCCGGCGGGCAGCACATCAACAAGACCTCCTCGGCGGTCCGGCTGATCCACAAGCCCACGGGCATTGTCGTCGCCTGCCAGGAGGAGCGGAGCCAGTTCCAGAACCGGGAAAAGGCCATGAACATGCTGGCCTCCAAGCTCTACGAGATCGAGCAGGAGAAGCTGGACGCCGCCGTCTCCGGCGCCCGGAAGAGCCAGGTGGGCATGGGGATGCGGAATGAGAAGATCCGCACCTACAACTTCCCCCAGGATCGGGTGACGGATCACCGGATCGGCCTGACCCTCCACAATATCCAGGGCTTCATGGACGGAGACCTGGACACCATGATCGACGCCCTGACCAACGCAGCGCAGGCAGACAAATTGCAGAGCGGCGGCTCTGCGGAATAGGTGCTCTATGACAACGCAACTGCTTACAACATCTGAACGCGACCTCGAAAGAGCCGCCGCTATCATACGCTCCGGCGGGCTGGTGGCGATCCCCACCGAGACCGTCTACGGCCTGGGGGCCAACGGGCTGGACCCGGAGGCGGTGAAGAAGATCTTCCTCGCCAAGGGGCGGCCCCAGGACAATCCGCTGATTCTGCACATCCACGACGCGAGCCAGCTCTCTGATTTCTGCCGGGAGCTGCCGGAGACGGCCCTGCTGCTGGCGCGGAGCTTCTGGCCGGGACCCCTGACCATGATCCTGCCGGTGCGGGACTGCGTACCGAAGACCACCACCGCCGGACTGGATACCGTGGGCGTCCGCTGCCCGGACAACGAGGCCACCCGGACCATCATCCGGCTGGCGGGGGTGCCCATCGCGGCCCCCTCGGCCAATACCTCCGGCAAGCCCTCCACCACCACGGCGGCCCACGTCCTCCACGACATGGACGGAAAAATCGACGCCATCGTGGACGGCGGCCCCTGCCGGGTGGGGGTGGAGTCCACCATCGTGGACCTGACGGGGCCCGTGCCCCGGCTCCTGCGGCCCGGCGGCAGCGGCCCCGAGCGCCTGCGGGAGCTCCTTGGGGAGCTGGTGATCGACCGGGCCGTCACCGGGGAGATCGCCGCCGACGCGGTGGTCCGGGCTCCGGGCATGAAGTACAAGCACTACGCCCCGGCGGCGGAGGTGCTGATCGTGGAGGGCTCCGCCGAGGCCGCCGCCCGCTGGGTCCGGGAACGCTTCGAGCCCGGCGACGCGGTGCTCTGCTTTGCCGAGGAGCTGCCCCTCTATGAGGGCTGCAATCCCAGAGCCTACGGCCTGGAGGCGGACCCGGCTACCCTCTCCGCGGGGCTCTTCGCGGCCCTGCGGGCCCTGGACGACGGGTCTGTGAAGCGGATCTTCGCCCGCTGTCCCACCGGCGGCGGCGTCAGCGTCGCCACCCGGAACCGCCTGCGCAAGAGCGCGGGCTTCCGAACCGTCAACGCGGAGCCTGATCCGTAGGGGACGCTCTTATCCGCTTTGCGGATGAGCGGCCCGGCATTCGGAACGAATGCAATTTGCCGGAGGCAAATCCGGAGGGAAATGAATACTGAAAACTTAAGACTTAAGAATGAATAATAAAGGTGTCGCTTCGCGACAAATTGAATATCATTTTTCAATTCTGAAAATTGAAAAATACATTCATTATTCGTTATTCGTTTTTCAGTTTTAAGTCTTCAGTAAAATCTCCGCGCTGGATCGCCCTGCGGGCGATTGTTTGCTTCGCAAACCGGGCGGCTCATCCTGCGGATAAGAGCCGCCCCTACGGCGGAGAATATACCTGATTGATTCCACTGAAGGAGGATTTTTCCATGCGTACCCGTGTTATTCTGATCGTCCTTGTCCTCTCCCTGCTGCTGGGCCTGACGGCCTGCGGCGGAACCCTGCCCGTGCCGCCGGCCGGCGGCCAGCCCGGCAAGGAAACCCAGGCAGCATCCGGCACCACGGCGGCCACCGATGCCCCAGCCCCCGTCTATCAGCGTCCGCAAGGCGCGGACTCTGTAAAGACTCTGCTGGAAAAGAGCCTGGACTTTCTCCACAGTGACTGCGATTACAGCAAGATTGCAGACGTCCACGACCAGCTGGCAAGCATGGCCAACCTTCTGATCATTATGGAATACGGGAGCAATTTTGCCACTGAAACCGTCACGGAAATCAGCTGGGAACAGGCTGTGGAGCGGGCCAAGCTGCTCTTTTTAGACGCAGAATCTTTGCGGGCCCGGGACCCGGAATTGGCGGACACCGTTATGGAATGGAACAACGCGCAGGACCCCGCTGAGCTGGTCAATCGATTTGTCGAGCACATACGGGAGAGCTTCCGCAGCGGCACAATCAACGAAAGCAATCCCGATTATGAAAAGCTGTCTCAGCTTCTCACGGACGCGGACAAGGGTACGGACTATATCTGGACCAATTATCCGGAGTTCTTCCAGGGAGTGCAGGCGCCCGGTATGGTCATCGGCCTGGATGGGGCTTTGGAGCGGATGCGGCGCATAGCGGATCTGCGGGAGGAATCTGGCGATCTGGCGCATTTCAAAACGCTGGAGCTGGAATACCGGCCGGAGAATTCCCAGCCCGGACGCAACGGCGGGATCTACTGCTATGACATGGGTTCTCTGATCGACGGGCACAGCACCTGGAGCATTGATATGCTCTACTATGTAGAAAATGAAGTCTACTACCTGATCGGTTTTGACTATGCAGTGGGCGGCGTCGGCGGATGAGCGGCTGACGATTGCGCATTGACAGTTGACAGTTCATAAAACGGGAGGCACAGCAAAATGGCAAAACGTATTTTTTCCCTGACTCTGGTTTTGATTTTGGTCCTTGGCCTGACGGCCTGCGGGGGAACCCTGCCCGTGCCGCCGACCGGCGGTCAGCCCGGGCAGGAGACCCCGGCGGCTCCGGAGACCACCGCGGCCCCGGCGGCTCCGGATCTGCCCCAGCCCAAGGGCGCGGACTCCGTGAAGACCCTGATGGAGCGCAGCCTGGACTACTTCCACAGCGGCAGCGACTACGGCAAGATCGCGGAATACCACGATCCCCGGGCCTATCTGGCCTACTTCATGATGGAGGATTTCTATGAGGACGAGGATCTGAACCTGGACCAGGCCATGGAGAAGGCCGCGCTGGTCTACGGCAGCGCCGAGGAGCTGGAGGCGAAGGACTCGGACCTGGCGGCCATGATCCGGGACGAGATGGACGTGGAGGACCCGAACGAGGCCCTCTCCGAGTACATGAACGATCTGCGGAACGCCTTCCGGAACGGGGAGATCACCGAAGACAACCCCAATTACGAAAAGCTCTCCGCCCTGCTGACCGACTGGGACAAGGGCGCGGACTATATCTTTGAGCACTATCCGGAGCTGCTGGAGGAGGAGCGGGAGCATGGCGCTTGCTTCAGCCTGGAGGAGGCTCTGGAGCAGCTGCGCCGCATGGCCCGCTTTGAGGTCTACCACAGCCGGGAAGGGGACGAGCGCTTTAAGGCGCTGCAATGTGAGTATCGCCCGGAGAATACCTACGTGGACGAGAGCGGCGTCTGCTCCTATGACATGGGTTACGTGGTTGACGGCTACGACGCCTGGTCTGTGGAAATGCTCTACTACGTCAAGGACAACCTGTACTATCTGATCGGCTACAGCTATGTGGTCGGCAGCACAGGCGGCTGACGCGAGCCGTGTTTCATGGCGCACACTGTGCGCCGCTACAGGAGGAATTATGTACGTCATCGGCATCACCGGCCCCTCCGGGGCCGGGAAGACCACGGCCCTGCGGGTGCTGGAGGAGATGGGCGGGCAGGTCTATGACTGCGACGCCGTCTACCACGAAATGCTGGCCTCCGACGGGGAGCTCCTGGCGGAGATCGAAGCCGCCTTCCCCGGCGCCGTGCAGGACGGGACCCTGGACCGGAAGGCCCTGGGAGCCCGGGTATTCGCGGACCCGGAGGGTCTGCGGCGGCTCACCGAGATCACCCAGCCGCTGGTGAAGCGGCGGGTCTTGGAGCGGATCCGGACGATGGAACGCCCCGCAGGGAGCGATGCCCGCATCGCTCCTGTCATTGCCGCAGGCAAGGATGCCGCTGCCGGGCAGCGGCGGAGGCATCAGGGGATGCCTCCCTGCGAGGGCTTTGCGGTGATCGACGCCATCGGGCTCTTTGAGAGCGGGCTGGGGGCGGAGTGCGACCTGACCGCGGCGGTGGTGGCCGACGAGGAGGTCCGGGTCCGGCGGCTCATGGAACGGGACGGGATCACGGAGGAATACGCCCGGGCCAGGATCGCCGCCCAGAAGCCCGCCGCCTGGTTCGCCCAGCGGGCCGATCTGGTCCTGGAAAACAACGGCAGCGAGGCCGAATTCGCCGAGCGCTGCCGCAGAGCGTTTGCGGAAAAGCTGCAAAAAGGAAACTTTATGCGCGAATATACTTTTATTTCTCTGCTGGAGCGGCCGGAGCTGGAACGAGAGGCCGCGGCCTGGTTCCGCGACAAGTGGGGCGTGCCCGAAGAGGCCTACCTGGAATGTATGGACGCCTATCTGTCCGGCGAGACCGAGCTGGGCTGGTATCTCTGCATTGAAACAGCGCCTGCCGCCTCAGACGGCGGCCAGGGGTCTGGCCGCCCTGCGCAGACGCCGGAACGGATCGTCGGCGGGCTGGGGGTCATTGAGAACGACTTCCACGACCGGAAGGACCTGAGCCCCAACGTCTGCGCCGTCTACACCGAGCCGGAGCACCGGGGCCGGGGAATTGCCGGGCGGCTGCTGAACCTGGCCGTGGAGGACCTGCGGGCCAAGGGCATCTCCCCGGTGTACCTGGTTACGGACCACACGGGCTTCTACGAGCGCTATGGCTGGGAGTTCTTCTGCCACGCCCAGGGCGACGGCGAGGACCATCTGACCCGGCTCTATATCCACAGATAACAAAAAAGATGAAAACGAGAACCGTCCCCGATTTCATCAAAAGGAGGCTTTTTTATGATCCCCTTCGAGCACTATGAACAGAGCGCGGCTTATCTGCGCGAACAGATCGGCGATTTCCAGCCGGAGATCCTGATGATCCTGGGCTCCGGGCTGGGGCAGTTCGGCGAGCTGGTGGACTGCCCGATCTGCGTCCCCTACGGCGAGATCCCCCACTTCCGCCATTCCACCGCCCCCGGCCACAAGGGCCGCTTCGTCTTCGGGATTCTGGAGGGGAAGCGGGTGGCCGTGATGCAGGGCCGGGTCCACCTCTACGAGGGCTATACGCCGGAGGAGGCGACCTACGGCGTCCGGGTCATGAAGCTCCTGGGCGTCAAGACCATGATCGTCACCAACGCCGCCGGGGCCGTCAACCTGAACTACAAGCCCGGCCAGATCATGCTGATCTCCGACCACATCCTGATCTTCCCCATGACCCCGCTGACCGGCCCCAACGAGGACCGCTTCGGCGTCCGCTTCCCGGATATGTCCACCACCTACACCCCCGCTCTGCGGGCCCTGGCACGGCAGGCGGCCGAGGAGGTCGGCGTCCATCTGAACGAGGGCGTCTACATGTACTTCCCGGGCCCCCAGTACGAGACCCCGGCGGAGATCCGCATGGCCCGCTCCCTTGGCGCGGACATGGCGGGCATGAGCACGGTTCCCGAGGCCATCGCGGCCCGGCACTGCGGCCTGGACATCCTGGGCTTCTCCCTGGCGACCAACATGGCCGCGGGCATCCTGGACCAGCCGCTGACCGAGGAGGAGGTCCTGGAGACCGGCGAGGCCTGCAAGACCCAATTCAGCGCGCTGATGCTGAACATTTTGAAGAGACTGTAACGCAGGGCCGATGTGGGCATCGGCCCCTACGGGAGGAACGAACCATGATCAAACGCAGACAGGAAATGAACGTCCAGCCCCGCTTTGAGGTCAAGGGCGGAAAGGGCGCCTATGAGACGACCCATATTTTCAGCACCGAAGAGCTGGACAAAATCAATCTCTTCGCCGTCAACACCCTGCCCCCCGGCAGCTCCATCGGCATCCACCCCCATTTCAGCGAGGGGGAGGCCTACGTGATCCTCCAGGGCCAGGCCACCGTCACCGAGGACGGGCAGGACTACCTCCTGGGCCCCGGCGACGCGGAATACTGCACCGGCGGCCACAGCCACGGGATCGCCAACGATTCGGACGAGGTGCTGGCCTTTCTGGCAATCATTATCAAATAAACGTGAGATTCAAAAAAGTCTATCTGGAGATCACCAACGTCTGCAACCGGGACTGCGCCTTCTGCCCCGGGACCCGGCGGGAGCCGCGCTTCCTGGGGGAGCCGGATTTCCTGCGCCTGCTGGACAGGCTCCGGCCCTGGACGGACTATCTCTACTTCCACCTGATGGGGGAACCCCTGCTGCACCCGGCCCTGGGGCGCTTTCTGGCCCTGGCGGGGGAGCGGGGCTTCCGGGTGATCCTGACCACCAACGGGACCCTGCTTTCCGAGGCGGAGCCGGTGCTGCTTTCGTCCCCGGCTCTGCACAAGCTCAACCTCTCGCTGCACTCCTTCGAGGCCAACGCGGGCGGGAGCCTGGAGGATTACGTTAAGCAATGCGCCGCCTTTGCGGCCAGGGCCGCGCGCCGGGGCGTCCTGATCAACCTCCGGCTCTGGAACGGCGACAGCGCCGCCCGGACCGGCTGGAACGCGGAAAACGCCCGGATCCTGGCCTGCCTGGAGGCGGCCTTCCCCCGGCCCTGGACCCCGAGCCGGACCGGGGAGCGGCTGGCAGAGCGGGTGTATCTGGACCGGGCGGAGATCTTCGACTGGCCGGATCTTGAGGCGCCGCTAGAAAACGAGCGCCACGGCTGCTACGGCCTGCGGGACCAGATCGGCGTCCTCTGCGACGGCACGGTGGTGCCCTGTTGCCTGGACCGGGAGGGCGAGCTGGCCCTGGGGAATCTGCTGACGGAGGAGCTTGGCGATATTTTGGAAAAGCCTCGGACCCGCGCCATCCTGGAGGGCTTCCGCCGCGGCGAGGCGGTGGAGGTGCTTTGCAAGCGCTGCGGCTACGCGAATCGCTTCCGATCAACGCCGTAGGGGCGGCCATTGGCCGCCCGCCCGCGGCAAAATCCTCCAATATTGCCGTAGGGAGCGATGCCCACATCGCTCCTGTCATCGCCTCCGGCGATGACGCCGCCGTTCCGGCGGCAGGAGGCATCAGGGGATGCCTCCCTACGGGGAGAGCCCGTCGGGGCATTGTTTTACTTCGCAAAGCGGACGAGCACGGCTCGTCCCTACAGCAGAAACCGGAGGAATTGCTATGAATGAAAGACTTCACGCCGGGCTGAAGCGGATGAGCCAGCTCCACCGGGACGGGTGCGTCGTCAGCTCCGAGGAGCTGGTGGACGGGCTCCTGCCGAAGCGGGACCGGAATGCCCACAAGGGGGACTTTGGCCGGGTGCTGATCGTCGCCGGGTCCGTGGGCTACACCGGGGCGCCGGTGCTGGCGGCCAACGCGGCCCTGCGGGCCGGGGCCGGGCTGATCTTTGTGGGAGTGCCCGAGACGGTGTATCCCATCGTGGCCCAGAAGCTGGACGAGCCCATGGTCTTCCCCCTGGC
>CAMVKI010000116.1 GCA_947168005.1 uncultured Clostridia bacterium | reverse complement strand
CCCTGCCAAGGGGAGGGGGACCGCCGCCCTGCGGCGGTGGAGGGGTCCGCCCCCCCGTCTCGGAGGCACTCCCGCCGTAGGGCGGCCTGACCCCAGGCCGCCGCCCCGCCTCGCAGGCACTCCCCGCCGTAGTTCATTGTTTCAACAATATCTTTAGCTTGACGATTAGATAATAGATAATAGAGAATACATAAAAGATAATAGTGGAGGAATTTGTCAATTCATAGAATTGACAAATGAAAAAATGAAATTTGTCGCGAAGCGACACCTCTTCTATTCACTATTATCCATTATCTATTTTCGTCACGATCTGCACGCAATTCAAACGCTGTATGTTCGGGACGATCCAAGGCGGGGAAATCGAGCCGGTTATGAGAATGAACAAGACGGGACTCGCCGTGGAGCGTATAATCCGAGGAATCCACATGCACTACCCCTCCGTGGAGGTCTCGCGGTACTGCGTTATGCCGAATCACGTACACTTGCTTCTGAGCTTCGGCATCTCTGAGCAAAACCCTTCTCTGTCAACCGTAATCAACCAATTCAAAGGCGCGGTGACAAAAACCCTCGGCGCTCCTGTCTGGCAAAAGGGCTTTTATGACCGCGTCATACGAGATTTATCTGATTTCCGCAAAATCGGAGAATACATCGAACACAATCCCGCAAGATGGCGCTCCGATGGGCATTACGTCGAAGCGGAGTGTTTATAGAAAATTGAAAATGCCTGCCTCGGGCGGGCGGCCAATGGCCGCCCCTACGAAAACATTTTGCAGCAAGATATACAAACGGAGGAATATCCCCATGAAAGACGGACAGATTGTTATCACTCTGCTCAGCATCATCCCCTGCTTCCTGATCGCGCTGATCGGGGGGCGCTACCTGATCCCCTGGCTGAAGTCCATGAAGACCGGCCAGAAGATCCGGGAGATCGGACCCCGCTGGCACAAGGGCAAGGAGGGCACCCCCGCCATGGGCGGCCTGATTTTCATCGGCACGGCCTTCCTCGGCTGTCTGATCCTGGGGCTCGTCCTCGGGGCCTGGGCCTCCCTGCTGGTCTTCGGCTTCGCCCTGGTCTTCGGGGCCATCGGCTTCATTGACGACTTCCGCAAGATCAAGAAAAAGCAGAACGAGGGCCTGACGGCTCCCCAGAAGTTTGCCCTCCAGCTGGCCGCCTCGGCCCTCTACCTCTACGTCCTCTACCGGACCGGCCATCTGACCGGGGCCCTGTGGATTCCCTTCACGAACATCATCTGGACCGGCCTGCCCATCTGGGTCTACATCGTCTTCGCGGTCTTCGTCATCGTGGGTACCGTCAACGCGGTCAACCTGACCGACGGCATCGACGGCCTGGCCTCCGGCGTCACCGTGCCGGTCATGATCTTCTTCCTGACCACGGCGATCCTGCTCAAAAAGGCGGAGCTGGCGGTCTTCCCGGCTGCCCTGCTCGGCGGCCTGCTGGGCTTCCTCTGCTATAACTTCCATCCGGCCAAGGTCTTCATGGGCGACACCGGCTCCCTCTTCCTGGGCGGCGCGGTCTGCGGCCTGGCCTTTGCCCTGGATATGCCCCTGATCCTGGTCCTGGTGGGCCTGGTCTACATCGTCGAGACCCTTTCCGTCATTCTCCAGGTGGGCTATTTCAAGATTACCAAGCGGCTCTCCGCGGACCACAAGGGACGCCGGATCTTCAAGATGACCCCCATCCACCACCACTTCGAGATGTGCGGCTGGTCGGAGATCAAGATCTGGGTGGTTTTCGTCTCCGTCAGCGTGATCATGTGCGTGATCGCGTACCTCGCGACGGCGCCGCTGAGATAAATGAAGCTCACCGCTTCGCGGTTGAATGAAGCGTACATTCGGCTGACGCCGAATGTTGAATGAAGCTCGCGCTTCTCGCTGAATGAAGCCGCTCCCTGCGGTCGCTAATTGTGGTATCTCCGAATTTGCCAATTCGGAGATGGAATTTGAAATTGCGGGCTAATAGCCCGCGCTACAGACTTAATCCAGCGTATCGCGGTTTCTGTTCGGCTTTTTCTTTCATTTTGCAATTGGCAAATTGCAAAATACCACAATTAGGGCGAAGCCCGGCTTCATTAGGAGCGAAGCTCCGGCTTCATTCGCGGCGACAGCCGCGGCTTCATTCGCGGCGACAGCCGCGGCTTCATTCCCGACAAGGAGGTGCCTATGGCACTGTTCAAGCACAAATCAATCGAGGAGGCCAAGCCCCGGGAGGACGTGACGGGGCTGCTTGACATGCCCTTTCTGCTGCTGACGGTGCTGCTGCTGGCGGCGGGGCTGGTGATGATGTTCTCGGCCAGCTACGCCCGGGCCAAGTGGGACACGGGAAACCCGGCCTACTACTTCGTCCGCCAGGCGATCTTCGCCGTGGCCGGCCTGGGAATCATGCTGCTGGTGGGACGCCTGAACTACTTCATCTGGTATCGGATGGCCCTGCTGATCCTCCTCGGCTCCCTGGCCCTGCTGGCCCTGGTGCCGGTCATCGGCGTCACGGTCAACGGCGCCAAGCGCTGGATCTCCCTCGCGGGCATCCGCTTCCAGCCCTCGGAGCTGGCGAAGCTGGGCATGATCCTCTCCTTCGCCGCCATGATGTCGGCCTGGCAGGACAAGATGGAGAGCTTCCGCTACGGCGTGCTGCCCTACGCGCTGATCCTGGGGGCGATCGCGGGCCTGCTGATTTTGGAGAAGCACCTGTCGGCCACCATGATCGTCTTCATCATCGGCGCCATCATGATGCTGCTCGGCGGCACGAAAAAGCGCTGGTTCGTGATCGGCGGTATTCTGGTCCTGGGCTTTTTGGTGGCCTACGTCAGCCTGCGCGGCTACGCCGGCGGACGCATCGAGACCTGGCTGGACCCCTGGAAGGATCCCCTGGGCGACGGCTATCAGGGCATCCAGTCCCGCTACGCCATCGGCTCCGGCGGTTTCCTGGGCTTAGGGCTGGGCCGCAGCCGCCAGAAATACCTCTACCTCCCCGAGGAGCACAACGACTACATCTTCGCCATCGTCTGCGAGGAGCTGGGCTTCGTCGGGGCCGTGGGCATTCTGCTCCTCTTCGTTCTGCTGATTCTCCGGGGCTATTGGATCGCCATCCACGCCCGGGACCGCTTCGGCACCCTGGTCGCCGCGGGTCTGACCACCAAGCTGGCCATCCAGGTCTTCTTCAACGTCGGCGTGGTCTCCGGCCTGCTGCCTCCCACGGGCATCTCTCTCCCCTTCTTCTCCTACGGCGGCACCGCCCTGCTGCTCCAGCTCTTCGAGATGGGCGTTATTCTGTCCGTGTCGAGATGGTGCGTCAATAAGGAGGCCCTGGGGAGGGCAAGGACGTAGGGAACCGCACCACGCCTGTAGGGACGGCACTCTGCCATCCGCCGGACCCCGCCCGGACGTTCAATGCAAAATGCAAAGTGCAAAATGCAAAATGAGTGGTGGGGAAACACGACAAAAAGGTATGTAATATGGAAAAGAACGAGTTGTTGGAGCAGGCTTTCACATTTTCGATGCATATCGTTTTGACCTGTCGATGGATGAGAAAGCGGAAGGTTGAATGGTTTCTGTGCGATCAGCTCATGCGCGCAGGAACCTCGATCTGCGCAAATCTGTACGAAGCTCAAAACGCGCATGGAATAAAGGATTTCATCGCAAAGCTTGAAATCGCCATAAAGGAAAGCAATGAATGCGTCTTTTGGATCCGTCTGTTGACGGGGCTGGGCGATTTGAACCGCCCAACCTCGGAGCGCCTCTCTTCTGAGCTGACGTCCATCCGAAATCTGCTCGGCGCTTCGATCCTTACGGCAAAGTCAAACGTCTGAATTGACGCCAGTCTTAGCCCGTTTTGACTCCATTTTGCACTTTGCACTTTGCATTTTGCATTCTAATTCCTGGGAGGTCTCAGCATGAACGTAGTCTTTACCTGCGGCGGTACCGCCGGTCATATCAATCCCGCAGTGGCGGTAGCGAATCTGCTCCGGGAGCGGAGGCCCGACGCCAAGATCCTTTTCGTGGGGGCCGAGGGGGGCATGGAGACCAAGCTCCTGCCCCGGGAGGGCTACGAGCTGGAGACGCTGAAGGTCTCCTTCTACAAGCGCAGCCTGAGCCCGAAGGCGCTTAAGCACAACATTACCACGCTCTTCGATCTGCGGGCGGCCCGGAAGAAGGCCGACCGGATCATCGCCGAGTTCCGGCCCGACGTCATCGTCGGCACCGGCGGCTACGCCTCCTACCCCATGCTGCGGCAGGGCGCGAAGCGGGGCGTCCCCACCGCCGTCCACGAGGCCAACGCCATGCCCGGCCTGACCACCCGCATGGTGGCGGACTCCGCCAGCCGGATCATGGTCTGCTTCGAGGAGAGCAAAAACTATTATAAAAACCCCGACCGGGTGGAGGTCGTGGGGATGCCCGTCCGCCGGGAATTCCTCTACACCACCCGGGCTGAGGCCCGGAAGAAGCTGGGCCTGGGCGACGAGCCGCTGCTGGTCTCCGCCTGGGGCAGCCTGGGCGCGCGGGAGATGAACAAGCTGATGGCCGACTTCCTGGCCCTGGAGGTCAAGGACGGCTGTCCCTGGCATCACGTCCACGCCACCGGCAGCTACGGCTGGCGCTGGATGCCGGAGCTGGTGGCCGAGAAGGGCGTGGATCTGAAGGCCCACCCGGAGCTGGACATGCGGGAGTACATCCACAACATGCCCGAGCTCATGGCCGCGGCGGACCTGATGCTGACCCGGGCCGGGGCCTCCTCCCTCAACGAGATCGAGGCCGCCGGGACTCCCTGCATCATCATCCCGTCCCCCAACGTCACCGACAATCACCAGGAGAAAAACGCCCGGGTCCTGGAGCGGAACGGCGCGGCGCAGGTCCTGCTGGAGGCCGGTCTCAGCGCCGAGGCCCTCTACGAGGCCGCCAAGGACCTGATGAACGACTCCGCCGCCCGCCGGACCATGAAGGAAAACCTGCAAAAGATGTCCGTCGTGGACAGCGCGGAACGGATCTATCACACGATTTTGGAGCTGGCAGCGAAGTGAGTGATGATTCGCCTTGCGGCGAAGTGATGATTGCCCTTCGGGCAAGTGATGATTTGCCTTCGGCAAAGTGATGATTGCCCTGCGGGCAAGTTGCGGTATGCCTTCGGCATGAATTTAAAAATACCGAAACGCGCGAAGCGCACATCACTTGTGCGAAGCACAATCATCACTTGCGGCGACAGCCGCAAACATCACTTTTGCGCAGCAAAATCATCACTTTTTACCCCCTTCCCGCATAGTATATCCCATCATACTGTGCAAGGGGGGCCGGTCAATGGAAACGCTTACGATCCGGGGCGGGCGGCCGCTGCGGGGGAGGCTGGCGGTCCAGGGAAGCAAGAACGCCGTGCTGCCGATTCTGGCGGCGACGGCGGCCTTCCCGGGGCGCTTCGCCCTCTCCAACTGCCCGCCCATCCGGGACCTGGCCGTGACCCGGGCCCTTCTGGAGGGCCTGGGCCTCGATACCGAGGAGAGGGAAGGCGTCCTGTACGTTGAAAGCGGCGGTCCCGTGGGAACCGCCCCGGACCCGGCCCTTTCGGGCCGCCTCCGCTCCTCGGTCCTGCTGCTGGGGGCCCTGCTGGCCCGCCGGGGCGAGGCGGAGATCCCCCTGCCCGGGGGCTGCGTCCTGGGGGAACGGCCCCTGGACCTGCACCTGCGGGGCCTGGAGGCCCTGGGCGTCCGGGTCCGCTGCGAGGGAGATCGCCTGCTCTGCCTGGGCAGACCCGCCGGCGGGACGGTCCTGCTGCCCTATCCCAGCGTGGGGGCCACGGAGAATCTGATCCTGGCCGCCCTGGGAGCCGCGGGCCCGGTCCGCATCCTGGGGGCGGCCAAGGAACCCGAGATTCGGGACCTGGCCGGGTTTCTGCGGGCCTGCGGGGCGGAGCTCCGGGGCGCGGGGAGCTCCTGCGTCCGGGTGACGCCGAGGCCCCTTCACGGCGCCGCCTATCGGATCCTGCCGGACCGGATGGAGGCCGCCACCTGGCTCTGCGCCGCGGCGGCGACGGGGGGCGAGCTGTGCCTGACGGAGCTCCGGCCCGCCCAGCTTCGCCCGGTTTTGCAGGTATTGCGCCGGGCCGGCTGCGAGCTTCGCGAGACGGAGAACGAGCTCCGACTGCGCGGCCGGGCCCTTCGGGCCCCCGGTCCCGTCGTCACGGGCCCCTATCCGGCCTTTCCCACCGACGCCCAGGCCCCGCTCATGGCGGCCCTGCTCCGGGCCGCGGGGAGCACGGTGATTGAGGAGACGGTCTTTTCCGACCGCTTCCGCCAAGTCCCCGGCCTGCGGGCCTTCGGGGCGGACATCGAGCTTGCGGGCCGCCTGGCCCGGATTCGCGGCGTGGACCGGCTCCGCGGCGCGGAGGCGGCGGCCACGGACCTGCGGGGCGCCGCGGCCCTGGTCATCGCCGCCCTGGCCGCCGAGGGCGAGAGCCGCATTACCGAAGCCTGGCACCTGGACCGGGGCTACGGCCGCTTCGCCGAGCGCCTGCGAAGCCTGGGGGCGGAGGCGGAAGCGGAAGAAAATCAAATTTGAAGACATTTTGCACTTTGCACTTTGCATTTTGCATTGTACATACCCGGAGGAGAGAAATATGGATGAGAAGAAAAGACGGCCCACAGAACGCGGAAAGACGACTGTGAGCCGGGAGCGGCCCCGGACGCCGAGCTCCGGGCCGAAGGCGGCCCGGCCCCGGACCGGGAACGCGGCGAGCCGGGAGGCCGCCAGAAGGGAACGCCTTGCCGACGGGGAGCGCTCCGCCGGAAGAGAATCCGCACCCAGACGGGAGCCTGCGCAGCGGAATGCGGAGGAGGCGGACCGGGCGTCCTCCGCCCGAAGAAGAAGCGTAGCCGGGGAACAGTCCCGCCGGGCCAGGGAGCGAAGCGCCGACGGAGCCGTCGGCGAGAGAGGGCGGAGCAGGGCCGCGGAGAACCGGGCCGGGCGCCGCCCGGCCGGGGAGGGAAGGGCCAGGCCCCAGACAGAGGCCGAGCCCGAGGCCCCGAAGCACAAAAAGAAAAAGCCCCACCGGGTCTACAACACGAACTTCGGCTTCAAGTTCGCGATTATGCTCTCCGTGGTGGCGGTGATCGTCCTGAGCATGGTGATCTTCTTCAAGGTCAAGCACATCAACGTAATCCTGCCCACGGACGAGAACGGGGAGACCAAGTCCTACTACAGCGCCCAGGAGGTGGCAGAGGCCTCCGGCGTCAACCTGGACGACAATCTCCTGAGCCTGAGCAAGTCCGCGGTGGCCGCCCGGATCTACGCGGCCCTGCCCTACGTCAACGAGGTGCAGATCAAGAAGCAGCTCCCCGGCACCGTCGTCATTCGCTTTTCCGAGTTCCAGGTCACCTACGGCATTCAGGACGAGCAGGGGGGCTGGTGGCTCATGAGCCGGGAGGGCCGAATCCTGGAGTCCGCCGACGAGCAGAGCGTCCGGGGCCATCTGAGCGTGACCGGCATGCCCATCAAGGTCCCCGAGCTGGGCGACGAGATCAAGCCCGCCGCCACGGAGGGCGCGGATATGTCCGAGATCGCCAACAAGCGGAAGGTCGCCCTCGACACCCTGGCGGCGCTGGAGAAGACCGAATTCATCAAGCAGGTGGAGCGGGTGGATGTGAGCACCTCCTACGACCTGACCCTCTGGTGGGCCGGCGGCCGTTACGAGATCAAGCTGGGCACCACGGAGCGGCTGGACTACAAGCTCCAGTACCTCCAGACCATCCTCCGGGAGGGCTCCATCAACAACAAATCCGGCACCCTGGACCTGACCTTCAACGAGGACAGCGACGCCCATTTCCTGCCTTTCCAATAAAAATTTGAAAAAATAATGTAAAAAAACGGAAATTTCTATTGACCAATCGGATTTGACAAGTTACAATAGAAAAGTATAAAAGCGCCTGTATCGCATATAATAGCTGCGATCCAACGATTACAGATACATAGGAGGACGAACCCATGGCAGATTATCCTGAA
>CAMVKI010000115.1 GCA_947168005.1 uncultured Clostridia bacterium | reverse complement strand
CGCATGGCGGTGTTGATGGCGTCGCAGACCAGGTCGGTGTTCAGGGCTTCGAGAATGGTCTTGCCGGGAAGAATTTCACTGGCCATGGCGGCGGAGTGGGTCATACCGGAGCAGCCGATGGTCTCCACCAGGGCCTCCTGGATAATGCCGTCCTTGACGTTGAGGCTCAGCTTGCAGGCGCCCTGCTGAGGCGCGCACCAGCCGATGCCGTGGGTGTAGCCGGAGATGTCCTTGATCTCCTTGGCCTGGATCCATTTGCCCTCCTCGGGAATGGGAGCGGGGCCGTGGTTCGGGCCCTTGGCGACGCAGACCATTTCTTCGACTTCCTTGGTGTATTGCATATGGCGTCAATCCTCGCTTTCATGTTATTATTTGTTGCGATAAGGACTATGGTCAAATCTTATCATATTATTTCCCGATTTGCAAGGGGGAAACACAGATTTCAGAGATTTTCGGAACGCGGAGCCCTTGCAATCTTCCCCGGGTTGTTGTATAATCGTTCCCGAAAAAAGCGGAAAGGAAGCGATGGAAATGAAGCACCACATCCTCGTCAAATTCACGGAGGGCACCGACGTCAACGCCCTGCTGGAGCCCGTGCGGGCCGTCTTTGCCCGGACCCTGGAGATCCCCGGCGTCCACGGCCTGGAGCTGAAGCGGAACTGCGTGGACCGGCCCAACCGCTACGACCTGCTGATCGTCCTCGACATGGACCCCGAAGCCCTGCCCGCCTACGACGCCTCGGAGCCCCATCATCAGTGGAAGCGGGACTACGGGGAGCTGATCGCGAAAAAAGCGATCTTTGACTGCGAATAGGCAGAAAATACTTCTTTACTTTTTGTCGGTTATGCGGTATGCTATATATGCACGAATACACCCCACAAATTAACAGGAGGTAACTACTATGAAGTTCGTATGTCCCGTCTGCGGGTACGTCCACGAGGGCGATACCCCTCCCGAGTTCTGCCCCATCTGCAAGGTCCCCGGCTCCAAGTTCACCAAGGTCGAGGGCGAGATCAAGCTGGCCGCTGAGCACGTCTTCGGCGTCGGCGCCAAGCTCGACGGCGTCCCCGAGGAGGACGCGAAGTACATCATGGAGCAGCTGAAGGCCAACTTCGTCGGCGAGTGCTCCGAGGTCGGCATGTATCTCTGCATGGCCCGCATCGCCCACCGCGAGGGCTATCCCGAGATCGGCCTCTACTGGGAAAAGGCCGCCTTCGAGGAGGCCGAGCACGCCGCCAAGTTCGCCGAGCTCCTGGGCTCTGAGCTGGAGCCCAAGATGACCGCCTCCACCAAGGAGAACCTGAAGTGGAGAGTGGACTGCGAGTACGGCGCCACCAAGGGCAAGTTCGACCTGGCCGCCTGCGCCAAGAAGAACGGCCTGGACGCCATCCACGACACCGTCCACGAAATGGCCCGCGACGAGGCCAGACACGGCAAGGCCCTGGAAGGCCTGCTGAAGCGCTACTTCAAGTAAGAATCCGCCGCAGGGGGCGGTTCTCAGCCGCCCCCGCGCCCCTGGGGGCGGTCCCGCGTGTCGCAAGACGCCCCGGACCGCCCTCATTCCACAATCAGGAGGCTGCTTATGGAAGAACAGGATCTGAATCTCGAGGAGAGAAAGGACAGACTTGGCCTTGTGCTGGAAAAGGAAAAGCTGGAGACGCTGCAGAAAATCGCAAAACGCCTGAAGGGCATCGACGTCAGCCTGGGGATCATCGCATTTGTTTTTTTCGTGTATTTTATCATTTTCCCCCTGTTCGGCATCTCAATCACCCTCGGAGGATAGCATGAACGACCCTGTTTTGGAGGAGGCCCGGGAACGCGGGCTGGTTGACGGGCGGGGGCTGTATCTCGCGGCCAACGTCTTTGCCGACGGGAAGCAGCTGGGCCGGGTCTGGGCCTTTCTGAACGGGAGCCTGCTGACCCTGGCGGAGCTGGACTTCCCCGCCGGGCTCGGAAAGAGCCTGCGGGTGATCGAGCTGTCCGGCGCAAAAGCGGAGGTCAGGCGCTTCTTGATCCCCCTGTCCCTGACCCTGGACTCCCCCCAGGGCCGCTTCGAGTTCCGGGGCTTCCGGGACGCGAAGCAATGGCTCGCCGCCGTGGAGGCCGCCTGCAAATAACTCGCTCAGTCCATTTGCCGAGCTCTGAAAAGAGCTCGGCATTATTTTTTTGATATTTTTAAAATTTTTCTTCTTTTTGAATAAACCTTTTTCCTTTTTCGAGGGTCTTATAAGTGGGGGAGTTTTTCCAAATTTGCGGCGGCGCGTGATTTCCGCCCCGTATGCGTCGGACAACCCCCCCAAAAAAACGAAAGGAGGAAGCGGCATGCCGGAGGATGTAAGCTTTGGTAAACTGTACAAAAAGCTGTTGGACAACAACTTCGAGCCGGACCCGGATCGGTCCGGAGACGCTCTGCGCGCCATCCTGCGGCGGCTTTCCTCTGACAGTTCCGCCCCCTCGTAGGGAGCGACGCCCGCATCGCTCCTGTCGTTGCCCGAGACAATAACGCCGCGGCACGGGCTGTGCTGTTGACTCGTCCGATCATATATGATAGAGTATAATTAAATATATAATAAGCAGGTGAAAAGGATGAAAGAGAGAAAAGAAAAGAAGCCGGCAGGCGGCGAGATTCCGCCGGAGCTGGTCGCGGAGGCCCGGGGCGGGGACCAGGCGGCCTTTGCGGAGCTCTATGCGCTGACCAACGCGGCCCTCTACCGGACCGTCCGCTCCATGGTGCGGGACGAGGAGCTGGCCTGGGACATTTTGCAGGATACTTATCTCCGCGCTTATCAGAGTCTGGACAAGTTAGAGGCCGACGGGGCCTTCCTGCCCTGGCTGCGGCGGATCGCGGTCAACGAGGCCGCCCGGCAGATGTCCAAACAGATGCCCGTGCTGTTCGCCGACCTGGGCGGGGAGGACGGGGAGCCGCGAGAGCCGGAGATTCCGGACCTAAGCATCGGCAGCCAGCCGGAGCTGGCTCTGGACCGGAAGGAGACGGCCCGGCTGGTACAGGAAATACTGGGAGAACTGCCCGAACAGCAGCAGCTCGTCCTCGGTATGCACTACTATGAGGACATGCCGATCAAGGAGATCGCCGAGACTCTGCATGTCGCCCCCGGCACCGTGAAGGCCCAGCTCTTCCAGGGCCGGAAAAAGGTGGAGGCCCGGGTCCGCGCCCTCGAAAAGCAGGGCGTCAAGCTCTACGGCCTGGGGCCCATCCCCTTCTTAGTGGCCCTGCTCCGGAAGCTGGAGCCCGCCCGGGCGACGGAGCAAAAGGCCCTCGCCGCCGTCCTCTCCCAGGCCGCGGGCGGGGCGGCAGCGGGCGGGGCGGCAGCCGCGGGGGAGGCCGCCGTCAACATGACCGTTATGACTGCCGGTCAGGCCCTCCTCCACGGCCTGGGCGCCAAGATTCTGGCGGGCGTCATGGCCCTCGCCCTCCTCGGCGGCGGCATCTGGGCGGGAAGCAGGCTGCTGAATCCAAGGGACCCGGAGATCGGCCCCTATCAGCCCACCGATCCAAGCCTTGTCGCTCCCTCCCAGAACTCGGAGCCGGACACCGAGGAACGGCTGAGCATACGGGATACCGATCCCACGGCGCCGGACGTGCCGGCGCCCTCGGACCCCTCGGACCCCTCGGCGCCATCAGACCCCTCGGACCCCTCGGCGCCAACGGATCCCTCCCGCCCCCTGGACCCGACAGAGCCCTCCGGCTCCTCGGAGCCCCCGAATCCCTCCGGTTCCTCGGAGCCCACGGCGTCCTCCGACTCCTCGAAGCCGACGGAGCCCGGAACTCCCCGGCCCAAGCCCAACAACCCGCCGGAGTCCTCGGAGCCCCCCGGGTCCGCCGAATCCCCGGAGCCCTCGGGTACTCCAAGCCCCTCCGGTCCGCCGGTGACCGACCCGACGCCGCCCAGCACCGAGCCGACCCCGACGCCCACAGAGTCCACGGAGCCGCCTGCGGAGCTCATTACCGGCACTTGCGGCGCGCCGGGCAGTCGCCTGACCTGGCGTTATAACCCTAATACCGGCGACTTGTCTATTACAGGACTCGGCTCCATGAAGGACTACTCTAACAGAGACCTCCCCCCTTGGTTCTCCTATCGCGACTCTATTAAAACAGTTAATATATCTGGTGCAAGCAACATTGGAGCTTACGCGTTTTTCGGATGCGTCGCTTTGGAATCTGTCACTATTCCATCACAGGTAACACTCATTTCCGGGTACGCTTTTTCAGGTTGCCGAAACTTAGCCGAGGTCACACTTCCGAAATACTTGCGCCAAATCGGAGATTTTAGTTTTAATAACTGTTTCAGTTTAACAAACATACGGATTCCGGCTTCTGTAACGGTGATTAGCCCATATTCGTTCGACGGGTGCTCGCAATTGACCTCTATTACCGTTGAGGATGGCAATTCAAATTATAGCAGCTACGAGGGCGTATTGTATTCCTCTGATCGGAAAACTCTCAGGTTTTGTCCGCGGGCAAAAACCGGGACCCTTACAGTACCGGACGGAGTAACCTATATCTACGATTTATCTTCACTTCTGACAACTGTGAATCTCCCCGACAGCCTCGTTGAAATCCGTTCGTTCAGTCCTTATTTGGCAACCGAGATTACGATTCCAAAAAATGTCCGTACAATACACCTCGCCCCTGCAAGCGAACCCACTGACCGCGGTGAATTTGGATGTTTTCTTGACACGAACCGCTTTCAGTCCTTCTCTGTAGACCCAGAAAACGATTATTTCTCCAGTATGGACGGTGTCTTATTTGACAAAACACACACTAAACTTCTCCGCTTTCCCATAGCAATCAGCGGAAGCTATGTCATCCCAGACGGCGTGGAAGTCATTGGAGCTCACGCTTTTGGAAGGTGTAAACAGCTGACCTCCATCACAATCCCCGCAAGCGTCACCTCCATCGAAACCCTTGCTTTTCGAGGCTGTAGCAACTTGACTTCTATTACAATCCCCGCAAGCGTCACCTCCATCGAAAACTATGCTTTCTCATCTTGTACCTTCCTGACAATCTACGGTGAAGCGGGCAGCTATGCCCAGACCTATGCAAACAATCAAAACATCCCCTTCGTTGTGATCGAGCCCTGACGAAACGGCGGAAAAACAGGAAGCGGGGAAGCCAATTCGCCTTCCCCGCTTCCTGTTTTCAAAAATAGCGGTTACAAATTGTTTACATTTTTCAGTAAACCTTTTCCCTCTTTCAAGTGTCTTACAAGCAGAAGGACTCAAGCGGCGCTTGCTTGAAAGGGGGGACGGATATGCCGAGAAACACAAGCTTTGCGGTGTTGTACAAACAGCTGCTGGACTGCAACTTCAGCCCTGACCCGGAACGGGCCGACGCCGCGCTGGACGCAGTGCTGCGGCAGCTTTCCGCCGCCGATCTGTCGGGAGAAGCGCAGCTCCCTTGGGAGCTTCCTTCAGGCGCCTCGCCTTAACAGGGGACACTGACCGCCGCCGGCGGTCAGCGTCCCGGCGCTCGGAGCGCGCGATACGCCACATTACAGTTTTTCGTTGATTTTTGAGAAAAATCGGGGAAGATACAGAAAAGAAAGGAAAACAGGTGGAAGTTATGAGCGAGAGAAGCGAAAAGAAAGATTCCAGGGTCATTGTTCCGCCGGAGCTTGTCGCGGAGGCCCGGGGCGGGGACCAGGCGGCCTTTGCGGAGCTCTATGCGCTGACCAACGCGGCCCTCTACCGGACCGTCCGCTCCATGGTGCGGGACGAGGAGCTGGCCTGGGACATTTTGCAGGATACTTATCTCCGCGCTTATCAGAGTCTGGACAAGTTAGAGGCCGACGGGGCCTTCCTGCCCTGGCTGCGGCGGATCGCGGTCAACGAGGCCGCGACCCAGATGAAACGCCGCCAGCCCGTGCTGTTCACGGACCTGAACGGAGAGGACGGGGAGGCGCGGGAGCCGGAGATCCCGGACCTGAGCATCGGCAGCCAGCCGGAGCTGGCCCTGGACCGGAAGGAGAGCTCCCGGCTGGTACGGGAGATTCTGGCTGACCTTCCGGAACAGCAACAGCTCGTCCTCGGTATGCATTACTACGAGGACATGCCGATCAAGGAGATTGCCGAGGCCCTGCATGTCGCCCCCGGCACCGTGAAGGCCCAGCTCTTCCAGGGCCGCAAAAAGGTGGAAACCAGGGTCCGGGCTCTCGAAAAACAGGGCGTCAAGCTCTACGGTCTGGGACCCATCCCCTTCTTAGTGGCTCTACTGCGGAAACTGGAGCCCGCGGCCCAGGTGGAGCAGAAGACGCTCTCGGCGGTCCTGTCCGCGGCCCCCGCAGCAAGCGGCACCGCCGACGCCGCGGCCGTCAACATGACCGCCATGACCGCCGGCCAGGCCTTCCTCCACGGCCTGGGGGCCAAGCTCCTGGCCGGAGCGCTGGTGGTGGCGCTGCTGGCGGGAGCCGGAAAGCTGGCCTACGACGCCGCGAAGCGGAGCGATCCCCCCGTTGGCCCCGAGCGGCCCCCGATGACGGAAACCATCAAGCTCGCGGAAACCGGCGATACGGCAGACCCAGCGGAGCTCCCGGATCCGGCGGCAATCCCCGAAAACGCCTGCGGTCCGGATCTGACCTGGCGATTTGACTCCGATACCGGTACCCTGACGATCGAAGGCGGCGGAGATATGTACGATTATACCAATATGTATGAAGGCGAAATGACCCCCTGGTACGATTTTCAACACGATATTCAGGCTTTGGTTCTGCCCGACGGCTTGCGCTCTATCGGCTCGCTCGCCTTCGAGGGCTGCGGCCTGACCGAGGTGACGATCCCCGAGGGCGTGACCTCCATCGGAAAGCAGGCGTTCTGCATCAGCTCGCTGCGCTCGGTGACGCTCCCCGAAACTTTGACCGTCATCGGAGACAGTGCCTTCTCCGGCTGTTCCGAGCTGTGCGCACTGACCATTCCCGAGAGCGTGACGACCATCGGCAGCCAAGCGTTTTCCGACACCGGGCTGCGCACGGTCACGATCCCGGCGCAGGTAAGCGCCATCGGTTCCGGCGCCTTTTCAACCAACGCGGATCTGCGCTCATTCTCCGTAGATCCCGAAAATCCATATTTTACCGCCGGTGAAAACGGGGTCCTCTACAGCAAGGACAGCAGCACGCTGGTCGCCTGTTCGTCGCGCAACAGTGGTCATTTTGAGATCCCCGAAGGTGTGACCGCCATCGGAGACGGCGCCTTTCACTATTGCAGCAGGCTGAGCTCCGTGACAATCCCCGAGAGTGTGACTTCCATAGGGAAAAACGCGTTTGCGGACTGCCATAGCCTGCGTTCGTTAACGATCCCCGCCGGCGTCCGCTCCATCGAAGCAGGGACTTTTGCCTACTGCGCGGAGCTGCGCTCCGTGACGATCCCCGAGGGTCTGACCTCCATCGGGAACTTTGCGTTCTGTCAATCCGGTCTGACCGGGCTCACACTGCCAAAAAGCGTAACGCACATCGACCCGGACGCGTTTGACGATTGCGCCGCCTTGACCGCCTTTTCCGTTCACCCCGAAAACCCGGTTTTTTCATCGGGCGAAAACGGCGTTCTCTATGACCGGGACCGGACCGAGCTGCTCTTCTTTCCCCCTGCGCGAAGCGGCGACTACACGCTTCCCACAGGCATAAGCTCCATCCGCGACAACGCCTTCTCCCACTGCGTCGCTTTGACCGCGGTGACGATCCCCGAGGGTGTGACCTCCATTGGGGACAGCGCTTTCAGCGAATGTACCGGGTTGACCGCGGTGACGATTCCCGACAGCCTGACCTCCATCGGCGATTGCGCCTTCGCATGGTGCTACGGGCTGCGCTCGCTGACGATCCCGGCCGGTGTCAGTTCCTTTGGCGAGGACATTTTCAACGATTGCTCCGATCTGACGCTCAGCGTCTATGCCGGGAGTGCGGCGGAGGCTTACGCGGAGGAGAATGATATTCCGTTTGTTGTGATTGAACCGTGAATACAATGCAAGAGGCGGTCCTGTCGGGTTGGCTGACAGGACCGCCTTTTATCGGCGCGCTTCGGATACGGGGGGGATTGTTTAGATAATAGAGAATAGATAATAGATAATAACGGAGGTATTTGTCAATTCTGCGAATTGACAAATGG